>JABRWC010000009.1:0-20602 GCA_039961675.1 Phycisphaerae bacterium | reverse complement strand
CGGTCTGGATTCCCGCTTTCGCGGGAATGACGCGCGTGGGCTGGATTCCCGCTTTCGCGGGAATGACGCGCGCGGGCTGGATTCCTGCCTGCGCGGGAATGACAGCACACGGACCGTTGCGTTCGTCGACGTCCTCAGCAGCTCAGGCCGAAGTTCGTCAGCAGCTCGCTTAAGTCCGCCAGGTCCACGTCGCCGTCGCCGTCGAGATCGCCGTCGGCGTACGTCGCGCCGCTGTTCATCCCGAAATTCGTCAGCAGTCTCGAGAGGTCGGCTAGCCCGATCGTACCGTCGCCGTCGAGATCGCCGGCGATGACAGCCAGCGACGCTACGGAACTCGTCTGCGAGCCGCAGCCGTTGGTGACGACGCAGTCGTAGTCGCCGGCGTCGCCGAGCGAAAGCGACGCGATTGTATACGTGCTGCTCGTGGCGCCGCCGATGTTCCCACCATCCTTGCGCCACTGATAGCTGAGCGGCGCGGTTCCGGTCGCCGAGACGCTGAAGACCGCCGAGTCTCCGACGCAGCCGGAAGCGTCTGCGGGGCCGCTGACGACCTCAGGAGCGGTGTTGACGGTCAGCGTGGCGGCGTTGCTGGTCGCGCTGCCGCAGGAGTTCGTGACCACGCAGTCATAATCGCCCGCGTCGCCGCTGCTCACCGCGGCGATGTTATAGGTGCTGCTGGTCGCACCGCCGATGTCGCCGCCGTTCTTGCGCCACTGGTAGCTCAGCGGCGCGGAGCCAGTCGCGGTGACGGAGAACGCCGCCGAGGCGCCCTCGCAGCGGGTGAGCGACGAAGGCTGGCCGGTGATCGCCGGCGCGGCGCAACTGCTGGTGGAAATGTCGCCGGTCACGACGAGCGCGTAGCCTTGCAGGCCGGAGTTGACGGCCGTGCCTTTGATGGTGACGGTGTAATCGCCGGTCGCCGGCGAGGTGCGGTGGACCTGCTCGACGGTGCTCTTGGCGTCGGCCGTGCCGCCGGTAGTGGACTGTCCGCCGCTGAACACATTGCCGCGGTAGAGCGTGCTTCCGGGGGCGAGCACTTCGAGGTCGATGTTGTTGATGGTCGGGTTCGAGGCGTTTACGGCCGCAGCCGGCTCGGTGAAGGCCAGCGTGACGCGCAGCGGGACCGAGTTGCTGTTGACCGTGAACTGGTACTGTGTCTGCTGGCCGGTGCTCAGGCCGACCGAGTTGCGGACGTCCTCGACGTACAGCTTGCTCGTGTTGCCGGGGAAGTAGAGAGCGTTATCCAGCAGCAGCCGACCCCAACCCTCGGTGTTGCTGGGATAGCCGCTAATCCCGGTCATATCGACCGCCGCGTTGATCAGCGTGGCGCGGATCAGCGCGCCGGAAGGCGTCAGCTCGTCGCCGGGGGTAGCGGTGCCGGTCGGATAGTAGCCGTCGGTGTAGTACTGGCGCGCGAGGACCGCGGCGCCCGTGATCGCCGGGCAGGCCATCGACGTGCCCGTGAACGCCGTGGTGCCACAGGTCGTGGACGAGTTCGCCGAGTTCGTGCTGCAACCGGGCGCGTAGATCTCTGGCTTGCGGCGGCCGTCCGCGGTCGGCCCGGCGCCGCCGCTGCAATGACTGGCCTGATTGGGCGTGTCCTGCGACGCGCCGACGGCGAGCACGCTCTTGGCGTTCTCGGGAGTCTTGAGCGTCGAGAGGTTGGTGACGGCGAACGCGACCATGCTCTCCTCGTTGTTGTACGAGTGAAGGTCGATCTGCCGGCACCAGGTGGTGTATGCGGTGGTGCCGTCGTCGCCCCAACTGTTGCTGTGGTTGCGGCCGCCGTCGGCGTAGGCGTCGTTCAGTCGGGTCACAAGCGTCGAAGGCTGCGTGAAGACGTTGTCGACGTTCGAGAAGCTGATCTTGGCGGCAAAGGCCATGCCGTCGTAGGTGTCGGGCGAGCCGTACGTGCCGTAGTCGCCCGCGAGCGTGCCGGCCGTGTGCGTGCCGTGGCTGTCCGTGCCGCTGGCGTTGCGCCAGCCGATGAACTTGCGGTGCGAGGGCGTGCCGGGGCTGACGGAGTCGTCGAAATCGCAGTGCGATTCGCGCGGCGTGCCGTCGATGAGTCCGGCCACCTGGTTTTCGCCGTGAATGCCGGCGTTCCAGACCGGCGTGACGTTGGACGAGTTGCTTTGCAGAATCCAGCGGTTGGTGTTGTTGCGCAGCGTGCCTTCCGGGGCCTCTTCGATCCACTGCACGTCGTTGAGCTCGGCCAGCACGCTCACATCGATGGGGCCGACGATCGCGTCGATCATCCACTGCGTGCCGGCGGGCGTAGCGGCCGGCGTGGTCGCGAGCACCTGAGCGCCGAGCAGGTCCAGCGTGGCCAGCACTTCGGTGTTATCGGCGCGGTCGAACAGCACGATCACGACCTGCATCAATCCTTCCGCCTGAAGCTCCAGCCGCCGCGGCGTCTGGAACGTGCGCAGGCCGATTTCGGGGTCGATCTTCCAGGCGTTCTCAAACGCGCCGACCCAGTTGACGAATTCGAGCTGCGCCAACGCCGGGCGATCGACGCCGTCGAGGCGGGCGACGTACGCGAAGTTCGGCAGGTAGTCGCCGAGCACCAATCCGACGGCGTCCAGTTGCGCCTTGCGTTCCGGCGTCATGGGGCCGTCGAGCTGGACGACGTAGTACGCACCCGGGGAAAGCGGCTCCGCGACCGCTAGCCGCAGGTCGGGCAGGTCGGCGGTTCGAATGGCGCCGACCTTGAGGTCGAGCACGCCAGGTTCAAGGGGGGAAGAGACGAAGGCCGGATTGGACGAGTCGGTTTCGTCGTCCTGCCAATCGGCCGGCGGCGTCGCGAACGCGATATCGGACTCGACGTTTCCAGTCGGCGGAAGGTCCGCGCCGCTGAGCGGCGCCCGCTGGCCCTGCAACGTCACCGTTGTAAAGGCGACGGCGGCGCAAAGGAACAAGGTCCCCGCGATCTCGCGCATGCGTGATCTCATGACGTTCACCCTTCGGTTGTCGTTACGTTGATATGCGTCTCAATGCGAACTCGCGCACGGGGCGCGTCGGAAGCGCACCGCGACCCGTCCATCTTTGCCGCCTTGAAGGCGCAAAGTCAAGGGGCGGGTCGGTGCGGCGATCCAAGCTCGCGCAGGCAAGTCCGAGCCCAACCCGCCGGCGAGAGAGGGGGGCGCCGATTCAGCTTCATGCGCGTGCTCCGGTTTCGGGCGCGTTGCCTCGTCCGCGCGTCGGGGTAGGAACAGCTCGAAACTGCGTGATTGCCGCGCGGCGCCCACCGCCAATCGGCCGCGGCGAGCCGGCGCGCCGGCCGGGCCTGGCCGCCGATAATCGCGCTGGGCGCCCGCGCGCCGGCGGAACTTGCGGGTTGGTCGGCTGGTTTGGGACGGCGGTACGATCTCCGAGCGCCGGACACGAGACTGGGATCGGCACGACTTCTCGGGTGGCCCTGCGAGGCGCGATCATGCAGTTCAACGGCTGGATGCTCGACGTGGCCCGCGATCAATCGCCACGAGTCGATGCGCTGATATCCCTGTTTCGCCGTTCGCATGCCGCGGGATACAACGCCGTCGGCCTGTACCTGGAGCACCGCTTCGGATACCCGTCCGCGCCGTGGGCGGCGGGTCCGGGGTGCCTCACTCCGGCGGATGCGAAGGTGCTTTCGGCCAGCGCGCGCGCGGCCGGAGTGCGTCTGATCGCGTTCCTCAATACGCTGGGGCACATGGAGGGTTTCGTCCGCAGCGAAGGCGGCCGGCATTTGGCGGAGGGCGAGGAGACGCACTCGGTGCAGATCTGCCCCAGCCGTGATGAATGCGTCCGGTTTGCGCGCGGGCTGGTGGAAGACGCGCTGGCCGCGTTCGACGACGAATGGGTGCACCTGGGCGGCGACGAGACCAAGCAGCTCGGACAGTGCCCGCAGTGTGCGTCGCGCGCAGCATCGATCGGCAAGGCGGGCATCTACGCCGAGTACTTCGGACCCCTGTGTCGCTGGGTGCTGGAGCGCGGCCGGCGGCCCTGTCTGTGGGCGGACATGCTCATCGAACATCCGGCGGCGCTGGACGCGCTGCCGCGCGAGACGTTGCTGTTCGACTGGCAGTACTTCAACCGCCCGCACAAGACGACGGCGATGCTGCGCGAACGCGGCTTCGACGTGATTTGTTGCCCGAGCATTCAGAGCTACAACTCCGGCTGGTGCTTTCTGGACGAAACGCGGCACCTGATCGACGAGCACGCGGACGACGCACGGCGGCTCGGCGCGCTCGGCGTGCTCGTGACGACGTGGGAATTCACGTATTTCTCGACGTTCGAATCCGTCGCGCCGCTGGTATTCGCGGCGGGCCGGCGGCTGGCGGCGGGGGATGACTGGCGCAGCGCCACGGCTTTTGAGGGGGGCGAGGCGTACGCGCAGGCCGCGGAGATTCTCGGCGTCCAAGTGCCCGCCGCGGCTCGGCTTCTGGCGCCGGGTTCCTGGCGTCTGCTGCGCGAACATTTGGTGATGCGGCAGAATCCGTTCTCGCTGTGGCGCATGTGGCGGGGCGAAGCCTGCGGCCCCGTGGGCGATGAAATCCTGCGGCGGCTCGACGCGGCGAGCGGGCTGCTTCCGGCTGAGCACGCGCTGCGTTTCCCGATCGAGCTGCACCGCGTGGCGGTCGAGTGGGTGCGGCTCGTGGAGCACGCGGCGCAGGCATACTCCGCGGGCAATTTGCCGTCTTGCGCGGCGATCCTGGAAGACGGCCCGCAATTGCTGGAACGGCTGCGTCCGCACCTGACGCGCGTCGCGGAAGGGGGCGGTTCGCGCGCGGACCTGGCGCGCCTGGATCGGCTTCAAGTGCAGGCACGCGCGACGTGCGACCGCTTGCGCGCGTTGCCCGCGGACGGTCCGTGGCGGCCGGCGTTCGAGACGCTGGTGCACGATCGCTGCATTCCGGGCGACCAGGCGGCGTGGCGCTGCCGATGGGACTGACGCGCGAACGCGAGAGCCTTGCTGCAACACCGTGCGATTCGCGTCGTCGATCGCGTCGCCACCAATTCGCCGCGCGAATCCGGCTCCTTGTCGGGTAAGCTATAGGTCGCAAGGCGAGCCCGCCCAAGCGCTCAAGAAGGAGGGGATCCGTGCTCACTTATTCAGTCCGCCGACCCGCGGCGCTTGTCGTGCTCCCGATGCTCGTGCTGGCCGGGGTCGCGGCTCGCGCGACCGACATCCGCCACGACAACCCCAAGTCGATCAGCCCGCACCTGGAGCGCGCCGAGGCCGAGGAGGTCGAGACCGGGCCGCTGGTCACCACGCCGCCGCTGCCGCGCGAGTTCCTGACGCGCGGCGGATTCAGCAGCGTGCAGGTGAACGTGAACGCCGCCGGGAACAACATCGTCGGCGACGCGGCGAACGAGCCGTCGCTGGCCGTGGACCCGACGCGCAAGAATCGGATCGTCGTCGGCTGGCGGCAGTTCAACACCGTCAGCTCGAACTTCCGGCAGGCCGGGCGCGCCTGGTCGCGCGACAATGGGCGCACCTGGACGTTTCCCGGCGTACTGACGCCGGGCACCTTCCGCAGCGACCCGGTCGTCGAGTCTGATTCCGCCGGAAATTTCTACTATCTGAGCCTACAGGGAACCTTCCAGTGCGACGTGTTCAAGTCCACAGACGGGGGGCAGACGTTCGGCGCGCCCGTGCCGGCGTTCGGCGGCGACAAGGAGTGGTTCACGATCGACAAGAGCGGGGGCATCGGCGACGGCCACATCTACGTCTACTGGCAGGTCAACGGCAACCCGTACTACCCGAACCAGTTCACGCGCTCGATTAACGGCGGGGCAAGCTTCCAGTCGCCGATTCCGCTGACGAACGAGCCGGTGTTTGGCACGCTGGCGGTCGGGCCGGACGGCGAACTGTACCTGTGCGGCGACCCGTTCGGCAGCGGGGGGTTCTTCCGCGTCCTGCGCTCCGACACGGCCCGCGACCCTGCGCAGGCCGTGACCTGGAGCCGCAACGTGGCGGTGAACATGCTGGGCGAGCTGTCGTTCGGCGGGCCGAATCCGGACGGGCTGCTGGGCCAGGCGTGGGTGGACGTGGACCGCAGCAACGGTCCGCGGCGCGGCTGGGTCTACCTGATGGCGTCGGTGCAGCCGAACAACAGCGGCGACCCGCTGGAGCTGCGCTTCTCGCGCAGCACGAACGGCGGACAGACCTGGAGTGCGCCGATCCGCGTGAACGACGATCCGGCGAATCGGAACGCGTACCAGTGGTTCGGCACAATGTCCGTGGCCCCGAACGGGCGCATCGACGCGATCTGGAACGACACGCGCAACGACGCAAACCCGTCGAACCCGACGTTCTCGGAGCTTTTCTACTCCTATTCCGAGGACGGCGGCTTCACGTGGTCGCCGAACGTCGCGGTCAGCCCGCCGTTCAATCACTTCCTGGGCTACCCGCAGCAGAACAAGCTCGGGGACTACTCCGACATGCAATCCGACGCGGTGGGGGCCGATGTCGTCTACGCCGCGACGTTCAATGGGGAGCAGGATGTGTACTACCTGCGCATCGGCGACTACGACTGCAACGGCAATGACGCGGGCGACGCGGACGACATCGCGCTGGGAACATCGGACGACGTGAACGCCGACGGAATTCCCGATGAGTGTCAGTGTCTGCGCGACCTGGACGGCAACGGCAGCATCGGTCTGGGCGACCTGAGCGCGCTGCTCACCAACTACGGAACGTCGAGCGGCGCGACGCCGGAAGACGGCGACCTCGATGGCGACGGCGACGTGGACCTGGCTGACCTTTCGGCGGTGCTCGAAGCGTTCGGAGCGGGGTGTCCGTAGCATGCGCGCGGCGCCGACCGGTCGCGGCTTCAAGCGTGTCGCGGCGCTGGCGGCGACGGCGACGGCGTTCGCAAGTACCGCCGGCGTCGACGAGCGCCCGCCAGCTTCGGCGCAGCCGCGCCCGCACGACGCAGGGACCATCCAGCCGCCCGTGCGGCCGGCGCGCCGCACGTCGCCGCCGCTTCCGCCGGAGGCGCTCACGCGCAACGGCTTCGTGAGCGTGCAGGTCAACGTGGATGCCGCCGGCAACAACGTCGTCGGCGACGCGGCGAATGAGCCGTCACTCGCGGTCGATCCGACGAACCCGAATCGCTGCGTGATCGGCTGGCGGCAGTTCGACAGCGTCGAATCCAGTTTCCGCGAAGCGGGGTTCGGCTGGTCCGATGATGGCGGCCGGTCGTGGACCTTTGGCGGCGTCCTGGTCGAGGACAGTTTCCGCACCGACCCGGTGATCGATGTCGACGTGGATGGGAACTTCTACTACCACTCGCTGGTCGGCGAGGCGTTCAACCAGTGCGACGTGTCGAAGTCGCAGGACGCGGGCCATTCCTGGCTGCCGCCGGTGTATGCGTTCGGCGGCGACAAGAACTGGATGATGGTGGACCGCTCGCCGAGCCTCGGCCGCGGGCACGTGTACTGCATCTGGCGCGAGGACTTCAGTTGCTGCGGCACGGCGACGTTCACACGCTCGACCGACGGCGCCGCCAGCTTTGAGCCGCCGCTGGACGTGCCCAGCAGCCCAGCCTGGGGCACGATGGCGACGACGGCCGACGGAACGCTGTACATCGCCGGCGTGCGGCTGAGCAACTTCACGCAGTTCCGCGTGGTGCGCAGCGACAACGCCCGCGACGCGGCGCAGACGCCCGCGTTCAGTACGCCGGTCGCGGTAAGCCTGGGCGGACGCTTCCGCTTCCCCGGCGGCGGGCCGAACCCGGGCGGGGCGCTGGGGCAAATCTGGATCGCGGCGGATTCCTCCGGCGGCGCGACCGACGGCAACCTTTACGTCCTGTGCAGCGTGCGGCCGACGAGCGGCGGCGACCCGCTGGATGTGCACTTCGTGCGGAGCGAGGACGGCGGCCAGACCTGGAGCGAGCCGATCCGCGTCAACGACGATGCGGCGGGGACGAACGCGTACCAGTGGTTCGGGACGCTGGCCGTCGCGCCGGGCGGGCGGATCGACGTGGTCTGGAACGACACCGGCGTGGACGCGACGCCGTCGACACCGACGCTTTCCGAGGTTCGCTACTCGTCGTCGATTGATGGCGGGCGCACGTGGACGCCGAGCATCGCCGTCACGCCGGCGTTCGACCACTTCCTGGGCTATCCGCAGCAGAACAAGCTCGGCGACTATTACCAACTCGTCTCCGACGACGTGGGCACGAGCCTGGCGTACGCGGCGACGTTCAATGGCGAGCAGGACATCTACTTCCTCCGCATCGGCGCCTACGACTGCAATGGAAACGGCGTCGGCGACGACGAGGACATCGCGGGCGGGGTGTCGTTCGATCAGAACGCGGACGGCGTGCCGGACGAGTGCCAGTGCCTCGGCGATCTTGACGGCGACCGGGTCGTGGGCGCGGACGATCTGGAGCTGCTGCTGGCGGCATACGGGAGCTGCGACGGGCAGGGGGGCTTCGCGCCGCAGGCGGATCTCGACGGCGACGGGTGCGTGGCGCTGGCGGACCTTTCGATCGTGCTCACGGGGTTCGAGACGACGTGCCCGTAGGGCGCGGGCTGGCGGGCGCGGGCGGGAGCACGCGAAGTTCTCGCTCACACTTGATCGGCGTGTCCGGATTTGGCTTTCGCTACTCGCAATTCGCGGTCGCGGTCGGAGGCCGCTCCTGCGTTCCGGTCGTGGTCGGACACGGTTCCTACCTGGCGGCGAAGCCGCTCACGCGCCGGCGGATCGTCAGGTAGACGATCGCCGCCAGCAGGCCCAGCGCGGTGCAGATGGGCCAGAGGAAGTAGCCGCCCAGGCGCGTGAGCACCAGACCGCCCAGCGGCGCGCCGATCATGTTCGCGCCGGAGAAACTCATTGACAGCATCCCCATGTAGCGGCCGCGGAGCGCCGCCGGCGCCAGCTCCGCCACGATCGGACTCAGCAGCGGCACCTGCATCAGTTCGCCCACGGTCCAGACGGCGACGGCCAGCACGAATTGCCACGGCGTGCTCGCGGCGCCGTGCAGGCCGAAGCCGATCGCGGTCAGCACCGCGGCGAGGACCAGCGCCCAGCCACGGTCCCAGCGGGCCACGAGCGCCGCGACGGGGATTTGCAGGAGGACGATCAGCAGCCCGTTGGTGGCGATGATTCGCCCGTAGACCGCCGGCCCGATGCCCACGCCTTGCAGGAACAATGGAAAGGTGGACATCGCCTGCATGTAGACCAATGCAATCAGCAGGCTGCCGAAGCACAAGCGCATGAAGACCCGGTCGCGCAGGATCGTCCTCAGCGCTTCGACAAAGCCCGGCTCGGCCGGCGCCGTCCGCCCGGCGCCGCTCTCGCCATCCGTTGCGCCGCCCGAGCCGGGCAGTGCCGCGCGCGTTTCGCGGATCAGCAGCAGCACGATCATGGCGTACACGAACGTTGTCGCCGCGTCGCCGAAGAACACCAGCCGGAACGAGTAATCCGCAATCAGCCCGCCGATCGCGGGCCCGAACGCGAAGCCGAGGTTGATCGAGACGTACATCAGCCCGAACGCCTGCGGCCGGCGCAGCGGCTCGACCAGGTCGGCGATCATGGCGGACGCGGCGGGACGGTACATGTCTGACACCAGCGTGAAACACAACAGGCAGGCGAGGATCGCCGGACCGGTCGTCAAGAACGCCAGGACGATCAGGAACAGCGGGCCGACGAACAGCGCCGCCAGCATGACGGCGCGGCGGCCGACGTGGTCCGTCAGATGGCCGCCGATGAGCGCGCCGAGGATCGCGCCGACGCCGCACAATCCCATGGCCGTGGTGGCGAACTCGATGCCGAGCCCGAGCTGGTCGCGCAGGTAGATGGTGAGGAATGGGATGACGAACGTGCCGGCCCGGTTGATGAACGAACCCAGGCACAGGATGTGCACGGCGCGCGGCAAGTCCAGGTATTCGCGCAGCATCCCTTCTCTTTCAGAAACCAAACACGCGAGCACCGTGCAGGCTGGCGATTGTACGCCGGTCCCGGTGCGCTGCGTCGGTCATTCATGCGGCGGCCGGGCGGAATTGGTCCGGGCGTCGGTTTTTTTGATGGACGCTGTGAATCGGCGCGGTTATCATCGCACAAAGGGTGACGTCCCAAGCACCCGAGGTTGCCGATGACACGCGTTTTCCTCCTTTGCCTGGCGCTGAACACTGCCGCGACGATCACTGCGTTCGCCGATGAGCCGCGCGGCACGTTTGAGATCGACTGGTACACGATCGACGGCGGCGGTGGAACGTCCAGCGGCGGCGGCTTCGTGCTCGACGGGACCATCGGGCAGCCTGACGCCGGCGCGATGTCCGGCGGAGGGTTCGAGCTGACGGGCGGATTCTGGGCGGCCGCTGCGCCGCAACCGTGCGAGGAAGACCTGGACGGCGACGGCGCGATCGGCTTGGGCGACCTTTCCCAGCTTCTGACCAGTTTCGGCCTGTGCACGGGCGATCCGGCGTACGACCCGTTCGCGGACCTCGATGGCGACGGGTGCGTGAATCTAGCGGATTTGTCGCAGCTTCTGACCGTGTTCGGTCTGCCGTGTCCGTGATACCGCAGGTCGCGTCGCGGCGCGCGTTCCATGCGAGCGGACCCCCGTCGCGCATCCAATGTGCGTGGGTGTAGCACACGCAGCTTGCGATCCTGACCCCGCTTCCTGACGATCGCGGCTCGGAGCATTGCAGCCGCTTGCCCGCGCGCGGGTTTGCTTTCACACTGACAGCGCCGGTCCGCTCCGCGGCCGGGTGGATCAACCGCTATCGACACCGGAGTTTGGCCATGCGCGGCCGTTTCGTCCTCGTAAGCCTGCTTGCCGTGGAGTTGTCCGTGGCCGCATGTGCAGAAGTCGTCATGAAGCCCCTGCCGTACACGCACGGCGAGACCGCGCTGGAGGGCTACCTGACGTACGACGATGCCCACAAGGCGAAACGGCCGGGCGTGCTCGTGGTCCACGAGTGGTGGGGTTTGAACGATTTCGCCCGGCGCGAGGCGGAGCAGCTTGCGCGGCTGGGATACGTGGCGCTGGCGATCGACATGTACGGCAAGGGCGTTACGACCAGCGACCCCACGGAGGCGGGCAAGCTGAGCGGCCAGTTCCGCGGCGACCCGCAACTCGTCCGCGGGCGCGCGGCGGCGGGCCTGAACGCGCTGATTGAGACCGGACTGGTCGATGCGGCGCGCGTCGGGGCGATGGGCTTCTGCTTCGGCGGCATGGTCGTGCAGCAGATGGCGTACGGCGGACTGGAACTGAAGGGCGTCGCGAGTTTCCACGGCAGTCTTGTCCCGCTGCCGGAAGCCGACGCGCCGAAAGTGAAGGCCGCAGTGCTGATCCTGCACGGGGCCGCCGACACGCTCATTCCGGACGAGGCGATCCGCGCGTGGCAGGATGCGATGCGCAAGACCACGATCGATTGGCAGTTCGTTTCGCTGGGCGGCGCGAAGCACAGTTTCACGAACCCGGCTTCGACGTCGCTCGGCATGCAGGGCGTGGGCTACGACGAGCGCGCCGACCGCCGCGCGCGGGAGATGATGCGCGCGTTCTTCGCCGAGGTGCTCGGGCGCGGGGAGTGAACCCGGCAGCGCTCGCTGGCGCTCTCGGTTCTGATGCCCGCGGTTCGGGCGACGGTCGCGCGCATCCGCGTGACAGCGCCGCTGGCGGGCACTACCTTGTCCGCTGTGCCCGGACTTGCGGCCGGCGCACCGAGTGGAAGACGTGGACACGCTGTTCGCATCCCCCTACTTCACGCTGTTTTCGATCGTGGCTGTCGGCATCGCGCTGGGAGCGGCGCGGGTGTGCGGCGTCGCGCTCGGCCCGGCGGGCGTGTTCTTCGTCGCGCTGGCCTGCGGGCACCTCGGGATGAGCCTGCCGCGCGAACTGACCGAGCTGGGCCTGCTGCTGTTCGTGTACTCCGTGGGATTGCAGGCCGCGCCGCGGTTCTTCGAGTTGCTGCGCGGGCGCGGGGCGGCGTTCCTGTGCGTCGGGGCCGGCGCGACGCTCGCCGGCGCTCTCGTCACGGTGCTCCTGGCGTGGCCGTTGGGCCTCTCGGCGACGCTGGCCTCCGGGCTGTATTGCGGCGCCACGACCTGTACTCCCGGGCTGGCCGCTGCGCTGGAGGCCGTGCGCCGCGTCCTTCCGGAGCAGGCCGACGGCGCGTCGGTCGCGTACGGCGCCACGTACCCGTTCAGCGTCGTGGCGGTCGTGCTGCTGGCGCAGGTGCTGCCGCGCTGGCTTGGCACGTCGCCGCGGGCCGCCGCCGAGGACTACGCGTCGACCGAAGCCGCGCAGCGCCCGGAACTGGAACAGTGCGTTTTTCGCGTCGAAAACCCCGGTTGCGCCGGCCGCACGATCGAGGAGCTCAAGTCGCTCAACATGTTCAAGGCCGTGATCTGCCGCGTGAAGCGTGACGGCCGCGTGCAGGCCGCGCGGCCGGAGCTGGCGCTCCAGATGCACGACTTCGTGCTGGCGGTGGGCACGCCGACCGAGCTGGCCAAGCTGGAGGCGCTGATCGGCGGCGTGGCGGTGGAGTCGCTGCATGATCCCACCGGCGACGTGACGAGCGGTGAGGTCGTGGTCTCGCGTGCGGAGGCCATCGGCCGCGCACTGCGGGAGCTGTGCCTGTGGGAGCGCCACGGGGCCGTCATCACGCGGCTGCGCCGCAACGCGGTCGAGTTCACGCCGACCGGAAGCACGCGGCTGGAGCCGGGCGACGTGCTGCGCGTAGTCGGCCCGCGCGAGGCGCTGGAGGCGATCACGCAGGCGCTCGGCCGGCATGAGCGGCGGTTGGACGAGACCAGCCTGCTGCCGTTTGCGATCGGCCTGGCCGTGGGCGTCGGCGTCGGCCTGATCCCGATCCCGGTTTCCAGCGCGATGGACATTCAGCTCGGCGCCGGCGGCGGCGTGTTTCTCGTAGCGCTGGTTCTCGGGCGCATCGGTGCGATCGGACCACTGCACATGCACGTGCCGAACGCGGTCAAGCACTTCGGCCGTGAGCTCGGTCTGGTCATGTTCCTTGCGGGCGCTGGCTGCACCGCGGGTCAGCAGTTCATTCCGATCGTCCGGGAGGTGGGCGCGACGCTGCTGCTCGTGGGCGCGGCGGTGACGCTCGTGACCGTCGCGACCTCGGTCGTACTCGTGAGCCGCGTATTCCGCTGGAACGCGCTGTTCGGCGATGGGGCGCTGTGCGCCAGCATGACCAATCCCGCGGCGCTCTCGGCCGCGGTGGGTCTGGCCGAGTCCGAGGCGGCGGCGGTGGGGTTCGCGAGCGTCTACCCTGTGGCGCTGCTCAGCAAGATCGTGCTGTCGCCGCTGGTCTTCCTCGCGCTGCACGCGCTGGGCCGATGAGGGCGCGCCGTGTTCCGGACTCATGTTCACGTCGCGCGCCGCGGCAAGTTGACCCAGGATCGCCGTCTGCTGCTGCTCGTGACGCTCTCGGCGTGCGCGCTTCCCGCGTGCGCGATGCGCATCGAGCCTCCCGCGAATCCGCAAGACCCGGTCCCGGTGGTCGTCGCCGATTACGGCTATCACCTGAGCCTGATCCTCCCGTCCACGTCCGGTGGGTCGGTCGAGTTCGCGTACGGATGGTGGGACTGGTTCGCGCTGAATCACGATCGCTGGTACAACGCGCTGCCGCTCCTGCTCCTGCCCGGCAAGGGCGCGCTCGGCACGCGGACGCTGCCGTGCCCGCCGAGCGACCGCGGCCTCAAGCAGCACGTTGCGGCCGAGGGGTGGCATGAGTTGAACGTCGAACGCGAGAAGGCGGCGCGCGTCCGCGACGAGCTACAGGCGCAGTACGACTCGGCGAGACCGACGGAGGTTTACAACCCCGTGGTCGGGTTGTATCTCGTCCATCACCGCAGGTTGTACACGCTGACGCACAACTGCAATTCGGCGGTGGCGGAGTGGCTGGAGGCGCTGGGGGCGCGCGTCAGCGCCGGACGATCCATCGCCAACGTGGATTTGCGTCCCGTCCAGCCGCCGCGTTGAAGGCACGTCGCGCGCTCGCGCGTCGCCGGGCGTGGGCACTGGGGCAGCGGTTTTCCGATCGGTCATTCTCGTCAAATCCGGAGGTTTGACGCAGCGGCGTGCGTCAAACGTGGAGGTTTGAAGCGACGGCAATCGTCAAACCTGGAGGTTGGACGCCACGGTATTCGTCAAACCTGGAGGTTTGACGCGAAGGTATTCGTCAAACCTGGAGGTTTGACGCTACGGCAATCGTCAAACCTGGAGGTTTGACGCGAAGGTATTCGTCAAACCTGGAGGTTTGACGCTACGGCGTGGGTCGGACTTGGAGGTTTGACGCCACGGTATTCGTCAAACCTGGAGGTTTGACGCTACGAGGTCCGCCAGGCGCGTAGGTCCTGACCGAGGGCACCGACGCGTCGGCGTCGGCGGATTATTTGGTAAGCAGGCGCTCGGTGACGTCGATGAGCCGTTCCATCGGGAATGGCTTGTTGAGGTACTCGTTCACGCCCAGCGACTCGGCGTACTGTCGGTGGCGCCGGCCCTGGTTGCCGGTAATCATGACCACGTACGGCTTCTCGCCGCGCGGCTTCCCGGCGCGCAGCCTCTCCAGCACCAGGAATCCGCTCTTCTGGGGGAGCATGATGTCGAGGATCACCAGGTCGGGCTGCTTCTGCTCGGCGAGGGTGACCGCGGTGTTGCCGTCGCTGGCGGTGTCGATCGCGGCGCCGGTGTCCTCGAGCGAGGCCCGGATCGCGGTGAGGATGTCGGGGTCGTCATCGACGATAAGGATTCGCTTTCCGTTCAGAGATGCGGCCACAGGCCCTCTCCTTCGCGCGGTACATGCCGTACGGACTTGTCGCCACTAGTGTATTCCGCGCCCGCTGAGCGTACAACCTTGCGAGCGCGTAAGATGTCCCGATCCGGCGCAAGGCCCGCCGCGGGGC
Source organism: Phycisphaerae bacterium (assembly GCA_039961675.1). Lineage (GTDB taxonomy): Bacteria > Planctomycetota > Phycisphaerae > UBA1845 > Fen-1342 > JABRWC01. The sequence continues at coordinate 5,733 of JABRWC010000009.1, read as the reverse complement.
GGCGCCGCAGGCCCCTGGGAGAACCGCAGATGAACGAAGCTCGGCGAAACGTGCTGGTGGGCTTGTTCGTCCTGGTGGGGTTGGGCTCACTGGCGACCCTGATCGTGCTCTTCGGGCAGCACACGGCGTTCCTGTTGAGGCGTGAGGCGTACACGGTGGAAGTGCGCTTCAGCTCGGCGGCGGGAATCCGTCCCGGCACCGTGGCGACGATCGGCGGACTGGACGTGGGACGCGTCACGTCGGTCGATTTCGTGGATCGAAACCGGTTCGACATCGGTGTGGCCGTCGTGGTCGCGTTCGAGCGCGACATCGTGCTGCGCCGCGGAGCGCGGGCCCGCACCACCGAACCCGGCATGGGGATGGGCCGGCCGCCGATCGTGATTGAGCCTGGGCCGACCGACGCCGAGCCGCTCGCGGCCGGGGCCGTGATCTACGGCGAGATGACCGGGATGGTGGAGTCGCTCATCCCCCCGGACCTGGTGGTTAACTTCGACCGCATGCGCGTCAAGCTCGAAGAAGCCGCAACCGCGCTGACGCCGGTGCTGGACGACATGCACGAGCTGTTGCAGCGACGCGGGACCGGCGTCGTCGACGCTGCCGGCGGTCCGCCGGGGAATATCTCCACCGCCGTCGAGCGCCTGGACGGCGCGCTCAAGCACGTGAACACGGTGCTCGGCGACCCCGACGTGCAGAGCCAGCTCAAGCGCTCGGTTGAGAACTTCGAGAAGATGACGGACGACGGCCGCGTGCTGGCGGCGGACCTGCGGTCCGCAGTCTCCGAAGCGCGCGAGGTCGTGACGCAGGCCAAGGCCATCGCGTCGCAGGCGCAGACCACGCTGACGAACATCGACGAGTCCGTCACGCGCGTCGCCCGCGGATTGGTGGCGGACCTGGACGCGGCGTCGCGCCTGCTGGATCGGCTGAACCTCATGGCCGAAGGCATGGCCGCGGGCCAGGGGACGATTGGGCAGCTCATGACCGATCCGCGCTTGTACGAGGCGATGGTCGTCACGTTCCAGCGGCTTTCGGAAACCGTGGGCGAGTTCAAGCTGCTGGTCCAGGAATGGCAGAAGGGTCGGATCAAGGTCGGGTTCTGACCGGCTCCGCCCGCGACCGACTGCGCCGCGCTGTGTCGCCGCTCATGTTCGTCGGGGCGGGCGGAGAAGTAGCGCGCCGCCGACCGCGATGATCCACGCGGCGCTCGGTTCCGGAATAAACGTGAGCGCCTGAACGCCATCATTCAGGCCGATCGAGCCGATCGGCGTCAGGTTCCCGGTCTCAACGTCCGCGTGATACAGCGTGTCGGTGCCATCCGCCAGACCGTCGGCGACGAAGAGCGCCCCGGTCGCGGGATGAAACGCCATGCCGGCTCCGGCGCCGAGCGGTACGCCGGTCGGGACCGAGCTGAGGATCGCGGCGTTCGACTCATCGACGTGCAGCAGCCGCTCGTTTTGCGTGTCAAGGACGTACAGATTGCCGTCCGTGTCGAAGGCCATGGCCGAAAAATCCGCGGCGCGCGTCGGGTTGAGCGCGCCCACGATGGTGCCCTGGGCGGTGGTCTTGTCGATCCGGAACAGGTACAGCGCCAGGTCGGCGGGGCCGTGCTGAATGCCGTACAGGTCCCCGGTTGTAGGGTCAAACGCCAGGTCGCCTTCGAACACGTCCATGCCGGTATGGCCGATGTCGCTGAGGGCGCCGGTCGTCGGGTTGATCCGCACGAGATGGTTCGCGAGCGGGCCCAGTCGTCCGACCAAGCCGTAGAGCGAATTGTCCGCGTCGGCCGCGATGCCGAAGATCAGCTCCTCGCCGGTGACAACGCCGCCGGACGCGGCGCCGGTGTCCTGGTCGAGCGTCCAGAGGCTTCCGCTCGAGTCGAACGAGTAGCCGAGCAGTTCGATTTCGCCGGCGGCTGCGCCCGGAAGGCCGGCGGTCAGCGTTCCCAACGTGAGCGCGAGCATTCCCCCGCGAAGCGATGTGTTCACGTCCGCCTCCTCCTGTAATGGCACGGCGGCGCGCGGCGCGCCGCCGGACTTTCAATATAGTGAACCGACCTCCCGTAACTCAATGTGATGTTGTGTTCGTGATGTTGAACGGATGCGTGTCCGAACTGGCGATTGCGGCTCCCAGCCCTGATCGGAGGGATTTCCCGCGCGGCTGTGAGAGCTCGCGCGCGAATGAAAGCCCCGGTCGAGGTTAATCCGAGCCGCGATCCCCGTCTGCGCGGGGACGAGGGAGCGGGGTTGCGTCAAATGCTGATGGGCCCGGCCCGGCTTGTTGCGCCGGTTCCCCGGCGATTGAGCCGAGACTAGTGCGCGATTGAGCGCAGCGCCGGGCGGGGCAAGAGGGCCCAGACAGGCGCGATGGGTGCAGCGTTGTTTCGGACGGCTCCGGTTATCGGGGCTGAGACAACCGGCGTAAGGGGGTCGGCACGGTTGCTGCAACCGGTTTGGCGCGGCCGCCGAGCCCGTCACACCCATGTTGAAAGGAGCGCTGGCTTGGCGCTGTTAGGGCGCGGTCAACCGCAGGAGCAGCAGCAACGGCCAGCCGAGGTACTTGGCGGCACGCTCGTTCCGGGCGGCAAGCGGCTCGTCCACGGCGTGCTCGCTGATGTGACCGATCTGAAGCCCGGCGCCCAGCGCGGCCATCACGTAATCGGCAATCTGGTTGCGGGCGCTGGCGACCTGCACGCGGTTACCGCTCGCCGGGTCGGTGAAGCGTGCCTGAACGCCGAGCAGCATCATCGCCGGGTGCATGACCGAGTACAGCAGCATCGCGCCGGGCCGCGCCACGCGGCGGCATTCCGAGAAGAAGGACGGCAGGTCGGCGACGTGATCGAGCACCAGCGCGCAGACGACGAGATCGAAGGCGTGGTCGGGCAGCGGCAGCCGGCCGGCGAGGTCGTGCTCGATAAACCGCACGCGCGCAGCGCCGGGCTTGGCGCGAGCCTTGGCCAGCATCCCCGGCGAAGCGTCGATGGCGGTCACATTCGCGCCAGCGCCGGCGAGGCGGAGCGCGTGGCGTCCGGTACCGCAGCCGAGATCGAGCACGGCAAGCCCCGCGGCATCGCCGATGAGCGATGGGAAGAACCGTTCGTCGAGCGCAACGAGCGGGTTGAACTCGAGGTCATACAGCTCGGACCAGCGGTCGTAGCCTTCGCGCGTGGGCAGGTGCTCGACGCGAGGCGTGTTTTCCGAGGTGCGTTCGTTGGACATGCGGGGGAGATTACCGGCTCGGGTCGAACGCTCCCACTGTCGGGGTCGATACGGGTTTTACCGCCGCGCGCGGGCGGGGGGCGCTGGGCGGCGCTCTGAAGGCTCGGCCCGCTCGACCGGGCCGTTTCCAGCGCGCAGCGCCGCCGCCGCGGTTAACTGTAAACTCTGTTGCATCAGCGGGTTGCGAGAAATATAGATAATTTTGTCCGCATCTCTTTATTTTCCCGGAAACGTGGCGCATACTTATAGTGTAGTTATGGACCTGTTTATCGAGATTTGCACGTGATCTCCAAGACCGCCGAGTACGCGATCCGTGCCTGTCTCTGGCTGGCCAGCCACGCCGACCAGCCCTGGACCACGCAGCAGATCGCCGCCGCCACCGGCGTGCCGCCCGGCTACCTGGCTAAGGTGCTTCAACAACTCAGCCGCGCCTCGCTGCTGCGGGCGCAGCCGGGGCCTGGCGGGGGGTTCGCGCTCAATCACACCGCAGGCGGGATCGCCCTGCTCGAAATTGTCAACGCCGTGGACCCGGTGCCGAGAATTCGCGCCTGCCCGCTGAACCTCGCGGAGCACCACCCCGAACTGTGCCCGCTTCATTCGCGGCTCGACCGGGCGCTGGCGACGATCGAGGTGACGTTGCGGGAGTGCACGTTGGCCTCTCTGCTGCTGGAGTGCGGAGACCGCCCGCTGTTCCTCGACGCAAGCCACGCCAACTGTGTCGGCCACCGAGCCGATCCCGCGGTCGGCCGGAATGCGGGCAACAACGGCGCGGCCCGGCCCGGAACCGGGAGCACGGAGCCGACGGACCTGTCAAATCCAAAGGACTGAACCACGAGGAGTCATGCGATGAAACACTGGAAACTGCTCATGCTCACCGCCGCGGCGCCGCTGGTTGTCGCCGGCTGCGAACGAAGCGTCGAGGACGAGGACGAATCGCCGCAGCCGGCTGCGCGTTCCGCGGCCGCCGCCCCCGTCGGCGCGGGGGGCAGCGCCGCGGACCAGGTGGCCCGCGAGCGCGGGCTGACGCCTGACGACGTGGTCGCCGCGCTGAAGACGTACATGCCGAGCGGCAAGCTCGACGAGTACATGATGTTCGCCTCCGGCGGGCACAGCGGACAGGTGTTCGCGATCGGCGTGCCGAGCATGCGGCTGCTGAAGACGATCGCCGTGTTCACGCCGGAGCCCTGGCAGGGCTACGGCTTCGGCACCGGCGAGGAGGTGCTGAGGGGCGGCGACGTGAACGGCATTCCCAACCGCTGGGCCGACACGCACCACCCCGCGCTCAGCGAGACCAACGCCGAGTACGACGGTCAGTTCCTGTTCATCGGCGACAAGTCCAACTCGCGCGTCGCGGTGATCGACCTGCGTGACTTCGAGACCAAGCAGCTCGTCAAGAACCCGGTGGCGATCAGCGACCACGGCGGCTGCTTCGTGACGCCGAACACCGAGTACGTGGTCGAGGGCGGCCAGTACGGCACGCCGAAGGGCTGGAAGTACGCCTCGATCGAGGAGTACCAGAAGGAGTATCGCGGGTTCGTGACGTTCTGGAAGTTCGACCGCGCCAAGGGGCGCATCGACCCGTCGGCGTCGTTCGCGCTGGAGTTGCCGCCCTACTGGCAGGACCTGTTCGACTGCGGCAAGGGCGCCAGCGACGGCTGGTGCTTCGGCAACTCAATCAACACCGAAATGGCCACCGGCGGCGTCGAGCAGGGCAAGCCGCCGTTCGAGGCCGGCGTGAGCCAGAACGACAACGATTACCTGCACATCATCGACTGGAAGAAGGCGGCGGCGGTGTTCCAGGCGGGCAAGTTCGAGAAGGTGAACGACTTTGCCGTGCTGCCGCTGCAAACGCTGATCGACGAGGGTGTACTGTTCTTCGCTCCCGAGCCGAAAAGCCCGCACGGCGTGGACGTGACGCCCAAGGGCGAGTACATCGTGGTGGGCGGCAAGCTCGACCCGCACGTCTCGGTCTACAGCATCGCGAAGATCAAGCAGGCGATCGCCGACAAGAAGTGGAAGCCGGACGCGTTCGGCGTGCCGGTGCTGGACTACGACGCGGTGAAGGAAGCGCAGGTCGAGCTGGGCCTGGGGCCGCTGCACACCGTGTTTGACGACAAGGGCTACGCGTACACGTCGCTGTTCCTGGACAGCGCGGTGGCGCGCTGGACGCTGGGCGGCGCGTACCAGTCGCTGCACAGCGAGCCGGCGTGGACGCTGGTGAAGAAAACCAACGTTCACTACAACATTGGGCACGTCTGCGCGGCCGAGGGCGACACGGCCAGCCCCGACGGCAAGTACTTCATCGCGCTGAACAAGTGGTCCATCGACCGCTTTCTGCACCCCGGGCCGCTGTACCCGCAGAACCTGCAACTGCTCGACATCAGCCAGCCGGGCGACAAGATGCCGATCCTGTACGACATGCCGCTCGGCTCCGGCGAGCCGCACTACGCGCAGATGATCAAGGCCGACAAGCTCAAGCCCTGGACGATCTATCCCGAAGTCGGATGGGACCCGCACGTGC
>JABRWC010000008.1:0-18310 GCA_039961675.1 Phycisphaerae bacterium | reverse complement strand
GTACACCTGTCAAACGTCGTATAACCGGGAATCAGCCCGTCCAAATCGGGATCGCCGATCCCCGCGTTGACTCCGCTGACATCATCCTGAGAGTTCGACCCGACCACGAAAGCGATGCTGCCGCTGCTCAGCATGATGCCGCTCTCGAATCCCACAATTCCCGTGCCGCCGGAGAACGTTCCAGCGGCTGTGGTCGCACCGCTGAATGTGACGTTCGAGACGTCAACTCCGGGGCCCAGCAGGGCCGTGACGAGATTCGCGGGAGTCAGCCCGCTGTTGAGATCCTGCGTGGTGAGCGCTCGGGGCGTACCGACGTGCGGAATGCGGTTGTTCCCACCTGGCGGTATGACCGGTCGAACCCGTGGGGGGCCGGATAGCGCGGACTGCGGAGCCAGCAAGACGGCACTGGCGACCGTGATGGAGTGGACCCACCCCCAAGCGAAATGTGAAGTTCGCTGTGAACGGACACTGCTGAACGGACACATCCTATTCCCCCTTGTGGGCTCGCGTAGAGCCAGTGACGCAACCCATGAGCCACGACGCGATCTCACGGCCTTGGTAATTGTTGACTGTATTGTGGCGCACGTGGGTGTGGCGGTTGTGAGATCGCATCGTCCGTCCGTACGGACGCGCCGTTTCGGTACCCCGAATGCCCGGTCGCACGCTCTCGGATGCGCGGCGAAGTTTCCATCTGCGCACAAGCGTCGCGATCACTCGATGATCCACCATCACGCGGCAGCTCACTGTCTCAGCACGACGCGCCGTACGAGGTCAGGAGCTCCGAAAGGTCGGCCAGGTCCACGTCGCCGTCGCCGTCGATGTCGCCGTCTTCCGGCGCGGCCCCGGCGGCCGTGCCGAAGTTCGTCAGCAGCGCGCTCAGGTCGGCCAGATCCACATCGCCGTCGCCGTCGAGATCGCCGGGACACGGCTCCGGCTGCCGCTCGTACGGTCCCATGTCCACGATCGGCGGCGTGCCGTCGCCGACGTTCGGCGCGAGCGGGTCGTCGTAGAAGCGCGCCAGGCCGTCGAGGTCGGTCGTCACGCCTGCGGGGACGTACGAGTTGCGGCCGGCGTCCAGGCACGGCGAGCCGTCGGCCAGGTGCAGGTCGCCGGCAGGGCGGTTCACGAACAGCGGATCGGCGTCGAAGCTGCCCGGGTAGTCGGCCGGGTCATACGGATCCTCGCCCGGAGGCGCCGTGAGCAGGTCCTGCACGCAGGAGTGAAACAGCGTCGCGTTGCCCTTGAACTGCCGGTCGCGCGGGGCAACGTCCTGACCGGTCGCCGTGTTGCCCCAGATGATGCAGTTCCGGACTGCGATTCCGGCGCTCAATACCGCCTCGAACGCGGCCGCTTCGCCCGCCGTGTTTCCGGCAAGCGTGCAATTCACCATGGTCAGCGTTACGGGGTTGTAGGAAATGCACAGCACGGCGCCTGCGGAGCTGTCGCCGGCGCCCCCCCAGACGGCCGTGTTGGCCCAGAACACGCAGTTGATGAGCGTGGCGCTGTTCCAGGCGGCAATGCCGCCGCCCACGCTGGCCGAGTTGTGGTGAAACACGCAGTCGCGCGCGGTGAACTCGCTGAAAAAGGCGCTGATTCCCCCGCCCCGCGCGATCTCGATCCCGCTGAAAGGATTGAATTGCTCCGTAATGTTGTACTGGAACGCGCAGCGCTCGATCGTCACGGGGGCCGAGTAATACAGGAAGATCGCGCTGCCCTGACCGGACATGCCGCTGTCGGCGGTCGCGTGGTTTTCTGTGAACGTGCAATCGGTGATCGACGGCGAACCGCTGCCGGTCACATAGAGTCCAGCGCCGCTGCAAATGTGGCACCAGTTCTGCGTGAAGTTGCAGTTCGTAATCGTCGGGCTTCCGTCCGCGACGTACATCCCGGCGCCGGCGCCCCAGCCGGTCTCGTTCCGCAGGAACGTGCAGTTCGCGATCGTCGGGCTGCCGCCATCCACCTTCAACCCGGCGCCTTGCGTGTACGCGCCGTGGCCGGCGGTGATCGTAAAGCCGTCGAGCACCGTGCCGGGGCCGACATTGCCGGCGATCACAACGTTGTCGCAGTTGTCGGTGTGGATGTTCCAGCCGATGTACCAGACCTGCGAACCATACTCGTCGTCGTGGCCGACGTCGCCGCTCAGAATCGTCGGGTTCGCGACCCAATCTCGCTGCTCCCGGCTGGTTTCGGTTCCCGCGAAGCCGCCGTAGATTCCGACGCCGTCGGGGAGCACGAAGCTCGACGCCGCGGTCTCGGTCGTATGCGTGCCGGCGGCAACCCAGATTTCGTCGCCGGGTGCCGCGAGAGCCAGCGCGACCTGGAGATCCGTGAACGCGTCTTGCCACGAGCTGCCGTCGTTCGCGCCGCTTGCGGAGACTCGGACGTAGCGAACGTCGGCGGCGGCGTGCGCGGCTGCGAGTACGGCCGTTATGAGGAGACCGGCTGCTGCGCGCAGCGCCCGGGCCTGGCGCGCGGACTCGTCCTCGATTCTCTGCACTTGGAATCCCCCGAGGTTTGACATGTCTCCCCGTGGAGCGCCCCGAGCCCGTCAACGGGGCACGATCAGAGGTCAAGTTTAGCGAGCGACGCAACGTCTCCGCGGGGTTTGCAAGAATTGCACGGTCTAGACGGCGCTCGACCTGGGCGGCGTTTCGCTGCAAGGCGGTCGAGGCCGCGCCGGGCGAGACCGTCCGGGAACGCGAGACATGAATCGCTGCATTTACGATCGCAAAGTCGTCTTGCCCAGCCCGAACGGTTTGGTATACTTGGGAATATCAGTGGTTGCGGAAGCGGAAAACGGAGCCATTTCGCTGCCCGGTAGTTTGCGCGCCAAGTCTTCGTGTTTTGTTCGGTAGTTTCCGCGTCAGGAGAACGGCCATGAGATTCGCACTGCTGGCGCTGGTAGCGGTGGTGCTTGTTCCGGCTGCGCCGGGGCAAATGGTCGGCAAATGCACGCTTAACGAAGAAGCCGGCACGCTGGGAACCTGCGAACTGTGTCCACCCGGCGGATTGGGTTACGGGAACTGCACGCTCAAGGAAGTAACGTACGACTCGTGGTGTGGTGGCGCCTGCCTGCTCGGCCGTACGTGTGTTCCGAACAGCACTCAGAACCTGCCCGTCTATATCCTGTACGAGTGCTTCTCGTCATGCGACCACCCGACTAGTCCGTTCTGCGACGAAAACCCCGTCCCGGTGCAAATCCTGTTCGCCGACGTCGCCGCGGGGTGCGAGTGCACCCTGCCTGACACCTAAGAGGACTCTGGATATGATGCTCGCCGTTTCGCCATCGCTCGTGGCATTGCTTTTCAGCGCGGCCGGACCGATCCAGGTAACGCCGGCCGTCACCGTCGAAACGCTTCGCGCTGAGCACGCCGCGCACGCAGCGGCGGTTCACTCGCTGCTCGTGGTCGAAGTCGTGGAGACGCACAACCCGCGTACGCCGACCTGGGAGGCGCAGACGCGCAGCTACCTGGAGCGGCGCGCCGCCGCCGAACGCGCGCGGATCGCCGCCGACGCGGCCGAGCTGCAGGTGCCGGATTCGGAGCGGAGACTGGTCACCGAGCAGCGCATGCGCGAGCAGCCGACCACAGATCTCGCGGCGGAATACATGCCCGTCTGGTGGGCCAACGAGAACGAGCGCACGCGGCGGCGTGTCGCGTGCGACTTCGCGGGGCAACGCCTCCGGCTGGAGCAGCGCGACCTGCGCGACCTCACGCAGCTCCGGGCCCAGTTCGGGATCGTCGCCGAACAGGATCAGAATCTCGACAGCACGCGAACACTCATCATCACGGCCGGCTACACGCTGCTGCTGAACCGCGACGACACGATGGCGACGGTGCTTCGCGGCGGCACCAGCAGCTTTGCGGAGCGGCTCGAGCTGCTGGGCATCATCCCCGCGCGGCTGCTTGACGGCCGCTTCCCGGTGGAGCTCTCCGATAACCCGGACGGGTCCATCAACGCGCGCGGCGCCCTTCCAGACACGGGGCAAGTCATCTTCGAGCTGACGCTGCGCCGGGAGCCCGGTCACCACATGACGCACATGGTGCAGTACAGCAGGACCGGCGAGGTGGTTGCGGATCTCGAACTGAGCGACTATCGGCATGTGGCGCCGGGCGTCTGGGCGCCGTTCCATGCCGAAACGTCGCGCCGGCTCGGCGGCAGCCTTGGCGAACGCACGGAGACGCACGAAGTTGCGAGCCTCGAGGTGAACCCACCTCTTGACGGATCGACGTTCGAGCCTCCCGCGGGCATCGGCGTGGTCAGCATGGACCCGCAGGCTTCCGAGGCGTACAAGAACCGGCCGGGGCACGCCGCCGGACGGGACTAGGCCGCGCCGGCTGCTGGCTTGTGGCCGCGATGCGGGGCGGTCCGCCTCAGGTGAACGGCTGTACCCGCGCCGCCGAGCACGGGCGCTCGCCCGATCCCAAAATGAACGTGCACCGCCTGACGGCCGTCAGGGGCAGGATCACCGGGTGCGGAACTTGCGGGAAGCCACGCCCTCGCGGTCGGAATCAAACCGCAGCTGGACGTTGGCTGGAGTGGGCGGCAGGCGCGCGCCGCTGTCCGCGTACGCCTGCGAACGTCACGCGGCCGCGAGTGTCCCGGCGCGTAACATGGCGCGTCGAATAAGGGCTACGCCGACTCGACCTCGCGCAGCATCTGGATTCGCAGACGGCTGATCTTCCGCGGCTCGGCGGCGGTGATCGTGACCCGCAGCGGGCCGTGCGTGAATTCTTCGCCCGTGGCCGGAATGCGCCCCAGCGTCGAGAACACAAACCCCGCGATCGTCTCGTAGTCCGCGTCCTCCGGAAGCTCGCACCCCAGCTCGGCGTTGATCTCGTGGATCGGCACGCGGCCGTCGACTTCCAGCGAATCCTCGTCGAGCCGCCGGAACGTGGGCGGCGGCTCCTTGTCGTACTCGTCGTCGATCTCGCCCACCAGCTCCTCGAGGATGTCCTCGATCGTGATCAGGCCGGCCGTGCCGCCGTACTCGTCCAGCACGATCGCGATGTGCACGCGCTGCTGTCGGAACTCACGCAGCAGCTCGTCGCAGGTCTTGGACTCCGGCACGAACGGCACGCTCCGCATCAACAGGCGGATATCGAACGCGTCGCCCGGACCCAGCCGCAAGAGGTCCTTGGCATAGAGCACGCCCACGATGTGGTCGAGCGATCCTTCATAGACCGGAATTCGCGAATGCCCGCCGGCGACGATCGTCCGCCGGACCTCCTCCAGCGATGCCTCGACCGGAATCGCGGCGATGTCGGTGCGCGGCGTCATGATTTCAGCCGCGGTCGTCTCGTGCAGCTCGAAGACGGACTCGATGATCTCCTTCTGCTCTTCGTCGACGGTGCCGTGCGCTTCGCCCTCGGAAACCGCGTCCAAGATTTCCTGCTCCACCCGCTCGGTTTGGACCTCGCTCGGAGTTTCCGTCTGTCCAAGCAAGCGGCGGACCACGAAATCGATCCCCATCAGCAGGCGCTCGACGGGGTAGATGGCGAAGCGGGCCAGCCAGAGCACGCGCAGGCTGCGGGCCAGGACGGCCTCGCCGGCGTACGTGGCGACGGCGTTCGGGATCCCGATGGCACAGACGATCAGGAACGCCAGGTTCAGCAACGCGGCTTCGAGATAGGGCCGAACCGTGCGCAGGTCGTCTCGCTGCATCAGATACGCGGCGTAGCCCCAGGTCAGCGACGCCACGATGCAGAAAAGCCGCACAAAGCTGGATGTGACCGACAGCTCCGCGCCGTACCGGTCGAGCCGCGGCAGCCACAGTTCCTGCTGCGCTTCGCTCAGACGCAGTCCCAAGCGGCTCCGGGAATACTGCCGAAGCGTGTAACTGAGGATTGACGTGTACACGGTCAGACCGGCGAGCGCCAGACCGATGACGATTCCCAACCTATGGGTCTCCGCATCCCGTAAAGGCCCCTGCCCGGTCCAGACTATATCGGCCGGCGGTCGCGCTGAACAAGCGCAGCGGCTCCGCGGGAGGCTAGTCGCCTGCCAGCAATGTCGCTCGTAATCTATTGCACAACAATGATTTGCTGCTGCTCGTGGCCGCGAAAATCAGTGCGCCGCGCAGCGCGCCCGTGAACGCTGCGGGTTCGTCCAACGCGCCCAGCCCCGGCCGGCATACGTCGAGAATCCGTCGGCGAAGGTCAGGCAAACCCGTCCCCGCAGTGGCGGAGGTCGGCACTGCCCCCGGCCTCCAGGCCCCGGGCAGTTCCGAGCAGACCCTGGAGAAGTCCGCGCCGGGGGCATCGACCTTGTTCACAGCCACGACGGCCGGACGCAAGTCACCGTATGCGGCCAAGAACCCCTCCCGGTCAGCCGCGGCGGATAAACGCGCGTCCAAGACCACCAGCACGGCGTCGCTACCGGCGATCAGCCCCCGGGCGCGGTCCATCGCCGCCGATTCGAGCACGTCCTCGACGTCGTACAGGCCGGCCGAATCAATCCACGTTACGGGGAAGCCGTCCAGCTCATCGGGCGCCTCGATCCAGTCGCGCGTCGTGCCGGGCTGCGGCGAGACGATGCTGACTGTCTGCCCGGCCAGCGCGTTGAAGAGCGTGCTCTTGCCGGCGTTGGGGGGCCCGGCAAGCACAACACGCAGCGGCTTGGCAAACCAGTCGAAAAAACGGGAGCGCTCGGCGATCACGCGGCAGGTATTGCGCGCCACTTCGACCGTAGTTGCCGGCTGGAGCAGGAACGCGACCGCCTCGCGCAATCGCTCCGGCTGTGCCGCGAGCCACCGCGCGCCGCGCATCGTACGCATCCGTGGAAGCAGCGAGAGCGCGGCCGACTCCAGCGGATCAACGCCCGGCCACACACCGGACGCGCCCGGGGCGGCGGCGACAATCCCGCATGACTCGATCAGTTCCTCGGCCAGTCGGACCGCCGTTGGGCTGCCGTGCAGGTGCAGCCGAACATCCAGCGTAGGGGCGTCCGCGTGAACGGACACCAGAATGTCGTCGATCGTTTCTCCACGCTGGTCGAGAAGCTGCGCGCGGAAGACCTCGCCCGACCGGCGGGCTCCCAGGGCGCGAGCGCGCGTCACGGCCGGGGTTGGCGGCGTGCGGACCGGACGGATGAAGCGCTCAAGATCGCGGGCTTGCGGGCCGAACACGCGGATGATCGCGATCGCGGCCGGGCCCGGACCGGTCAGTAGCTGGTAGCCGCTAGCTGCCGGCGATGGCGCTTCATTCGTCACGGGGCCGCCGCCTTGCGGTACGCCAGCCCGATGCCGACCAGACACAACTCGGCGACGTGCGCGTCCACGAAGTCGGCCAGTTCCGCGATCATCTCGCCGTTGCCGCCGGTAACCAGCAGTTCGGGCCATTCGTGCAGCTCAGTGGCGTAGCGCTCGACGATCTCCCGCAGCGCCCCGACGGCCCCGTACGCCACGCCGTTGATGATCGCCGCCCGCGTACTGCGCCCGAACGGTCCCTCGGGCGCGGCGGCCTGAATCTGCGGGAGCTGTGCCGCGCGCTGGTGCAGCGCGTCGCACGAGAGCTGCATGCCGGGCAGGATCGCGCCGCCCAGGAACCGGCCGTCGCGCGAGACGCAGTCGATCGTGATCGCGGTGCCGAACGAGGCGACGGCGCACGCGGCGCCGACGCGCTCGTACGCCGCCGCGGCCGAGCACACCCGGTCGATGCCGACCTCGTCGGGGTTTTCGACGTCGAGTTCGAGCGGGAGCGGAACGTCCTCGCCGACGAACAGCGGTTCGACGCCGCAGATCTCGCACACAAGCGCCGCGAGCCGGAGCGACTCCGCCGGACGCACACTGCACACGACGATGGCCCGCCGCGCGCCGGGCGTTGTGTGCGACCAGGTCCGCTCGATGGCACCACGCCACGATCCAGGATCGAGCGTAGACGCGTGCACCAGGTCGCGCAGGCCGTCGTCGTCGCAAACGGCCATCCGCAACCGCGTGTTGCCCACGTCCACCACGACGAGCTCATCCATGGGCGGCAGCCGCTTAGGCATGGGGAGGCTCCGCGCGACGCGGATCGCACGCGTCCGCCAAGGGATCGGTCGGTCCCGGTTCATCTAGAGCGACGGCGGGCGCGGCGTCCTGCGGCGCGTCGGCCTGGTCGAAGTCGATCCGCGAAGGCGCTTCCGCGGCGGCGCGCTGGCGCTCCTGGCTCACCGCTTCCCACATCGCCTCGAGCAGAGCGCGCAGGTTCTTGCCGCTCACGCCGGAGATGCAGAGCACGTCGCAACCCAACTGGCGCGCCAGCGCGTCGCGCGCGTCGTCGGCGCCGGTAAGATCGAGCTTGGTGCCGACGACGATCTCGCGCCGCGCCGCAAGCGAGGGGCTGTATTTTGCGAGCTCGTGCCGGACGATGCGGTAAGCCTCCGCCGGGGCGGGTGAGCCTTCCGGCGGACACAGGTCGACCAGGTGCACCACCACGCGCGTACGCTCGATGTGCCGCAGGAACGCGTCACCCAGGCCGACTCCCTCGTGCGCGCCTTCGATCAGCCCCGGAATGTCCGCCAGCACCAGCCGCCGAAAACCGGGCAGCTCCGCGATGCCCAGTTGCGGCTCGCGGGTCGTGAACGGATATGCCGCGATCTTGGGCCGCGCGTTCGTCAGCCGCGAAAGGAGCGTGCTCTTGCCCGCGTTCGGCATTCCCACCAGGCCCACGTCGGCAATCAGCTTCAACTCGAGCCGCAGCATGCGCTCGACGCCTTTGGCGCCGGGGGTGAACTCGCGCGGCGCCTGGTGCGTGGACGTGGCGAACCGCGCGTTGCCCATCCCGCCGCGCCCGCCGCGCGCCACGACCACGCGCTGTCCGCCCGATACCAGGTCCTTGAGCAGTCGGCCGGTCCCGTCATCGTAGACGAGCGTTCCGGGCGGCACGGGCACAATCAGGTCATCGGCCGACTTACCGTGCATGTTCTTGCCCTGGCCCGGCTGCCCGTTTGCGGCCCACCAGTGGTGGCGGCCCGCCAGGTCGAGCAGCGTGTTAAGGCCCTCCCGCGCTTCCAGCACCACCGAACCGCCGTTTCCGCCGTCGCCGCCGGATGGTCCGCCCTTCGGGACGTATTTTTCGCGGCGAAATGCGACGCAACCGTCCCCGCCGCGTCCGCCGCGGACGTGGATTGTCACCTCGTCGACGAAGAGCCGGAGCGTGCCGGTGTCCTTGGACATCAAGTGGAATCGAACCCCGCGGGCCGTCGCTGTCAAGTACGATCGCGCCTACATTGTCGCGGCGGCGTCGGCGCGACACGCGCCGAACAGCGCCCTGCGAGCCCGAAGCGGAAGCGAGGCGTTGAGACCATCGGCGGCGGCATCCCTCGCCTACGCACCGTGCAAGTGAGTTTATGCAATCCGCCACCCATTCACGCCGGGCGAGTGCGCTGCTGGGCATATTCGTGCTGGCGGCGTATACGCTGCACTGCGCGAATTTCGTCGAGCACATCAACGACGACGCGTTCATCACGTTCCGCTACAGCCGCTTCCTCGCGCTCGGTCGCGGGCCGTACTTCAACGTCGGCGAGCACGTCGAGGGCTACACCAACTTGTTGCTCATGCTATCGCTGGCGGGGTACGTCACCGTTGCCGGTCCGGATTCCGTGCTGCTGGCGGCCAAGTTCATCGGCTGGATCAGCGGCATTGGAGCGCTGCTGTGCACCTGGGCGCTCTGTACCGCATGGCTGCGGAAGATCCCCACGCTGCGCGCGGTGGCGCCGCTGTTCGCCTGGGCCGCGCCGGCAGCCGTCGCCGCTGAATGCGGCTTCGCGCTGAACAGCACCAGCGGACTGGAAACGTCGCTGTTCGCGTTCTGGATCGCGCTCGGATTGTGGCTCGTGCAGCGTGCCCGCGACGCCAAGCGCTGGCGCGGCGCCGGCCTCGCGTTCGCGCTCGCGGCGCTCACCCGGCCCGAGGGCGCCTGGTGTTTTGCCGCGGTGTTTCTCGCCCGCCTAATCATCGCTGATTGGGCCGATGCGCCGCGGCGCCGCGCCCTGCTCGCAGACGCGCTGGTGGTCGCCGGGGCGGTTCTCGGGCACTTGCTGTTCCGATTCGCGGCGTACGACGGCGAGCTGCTGCCGAACACGTATTACGCCAAGCAGGGGGGGTTCCTGGGGGCGGGCGGCGCGCCGGAATACTGCTGGAATTACCTGCGGCTGCATTGGCTCGGCCTGCTCCCGGGGCTGGCCCTCGCGCCGCTGCTGGCGGTCAAGCGCAGCGCGCGGCGGGCCATCGTCCCGGCGCTGCTGGTCGTTGCCGCCGGGATCAGCGCGATCTTCACCGCCGGGCCGGACTGGATGCCGGGTTTCCGACTGCTCGTGCCGTACGCCCCCGCGGCCGCGGCGCTGTCCGTAGTCGGGCTGTGCGTCCTGGCCGACCGGTTTCTTGCCCGGCCGCGTTGGCCGGCGGCCGCGGTCTGCGCCGCGCTTCCCCTGGCCCTGCTCCTCTGGCAGACGGCTCTGCGCGAGCACTATCACGCCCACTTGTTGACGCGCGCGCGGGGATACCTGAACGGGCATGTGGCCACGGCGGACTGGATCTCCACGCGCGCTGCGCCCGGCGACACGATCGCGCTGATGGACATCGGCATCATCGGCTATCGCTGCATCGATCAGCGCATCCTCGACATCACCGGGCTGACCGACCGCAGCATCGCCAAGTCTCCCGGCTCGTTCTTGGGCAAAGAGATCGACCCGCGTTACGTGCTGGACCGCGAGCCGAGGTTCATCGTCGCCGTGCTCTACGCGCCGGACGAAGGTCCCGAGATCGACCTGCGAAAGCTGCGGCACTGGACGAGCATCGAGGAATCGCTGCTCAGCGCGCCGGACTTCGCGCGCCGCTACCTGCGCCTGCGCGAGCCGCCGGCCGGCGCGCGACTCGCGGAACGGCTGGCGGCGCAGCTCGGCGCCGAAGCGGTGTTCCGCCATGACCACCCGGGCATTCACTACCTGCTGGCCGTCTACGAACGGCACAACGCCGCCGACGAGGCCGGCGGTTCACGGGTTCCCGGCGCCGCCCCGCTCGATCTCGCGCAGCCGCTCGCGGATCGCCCGCGCCATCTCGGTGGCGCCCTGGCGATCGGCAAGCGCTAGCGCCTCGCGCAGCGCCGCCAACGCGCCGGCCCGGTCGCCGCGCTCGGCGAGCAGCAGCCCGATCTGCGCCCGCGGTTGGGCCCAGTCGGGCCTGGCGGCCACGGCCGCTTGGAACGCGCGCAGCGCTTCGTCGATCCGCCCGGATTGGGCCAGCACGCTTCCAAGACTGGCATGCGCCGCCGCGTCCCGGGGCGCAAGCCGTAGCGCGGCGCGGTATTGATCCTCCGCTCGACGGAGATCGCCGGCCAGCCGGTAGGCGTTGCCCAGGTTAGTGCGGAACTCGGGCGATTCAGGGTCCAGCCCAACCGCGGCTTCGAATTGCGCGGTGGCCTCCGCCAGGCGGCGGGCCTGCGCCAGGGCGCGCCCGAACTGATCGTGCGACGCGGCGCGCCCGGGATCGAGCTGTACGGCGCGCTCCAATTCCACCAGCGCTTCGTCCATCCGCCCGAGCCGCGCCAGCGCGTCGCCGAGGTTGGCCCGCGCCTCGGCGAAACCCGGCTCTGCGGCCGTCGCCTTGCGAAACCACTCTGTCGCCGACGATACGTCGCCGCGAATATCCAGCGCGACGCCGACCGAATTGCGAAACTCCGCCCGGTAGTCGTCCGGACGGTCGAAACCGCCTGTGGCGTTGATCCACGTTGTCGCCGGGCCTGCCGCGAGTGCTAACGTCGCCGGCACAGCGGCAAGCGGCCGAGTTCGAAAGTGTGTCACACGTGCGAGCGTGACCGCCGCGGCGACGCAGATGACCGGGACCGCGGGGAACCGGTATCGCGGCGAGTAGAAGAACGCCAGCGTGACAAACAGCGGGACCGCCGCCAGCAGCAGCTCGGGGAAGCGCCTCCGCGGCGAGCCGAGCCAGGCAACCAGCGAGAACAACGCAGCCGGTACGAGCCAGGGCGTTGGCAGCGGCGCCAGCCACAGCGAGCGCGTCAGCCCCTCGTCGCGCTCCAGGACGGGCGTATAGATGTCGCCGTACGTGTGCCCGCTCACGTACCACCAAAGCTTTCGAGCCAGCAATATCGCGGTCGTAGCCGGCTCCGCACGCAGTACGCTCAGGCCGCGCTCGAAAAAGTAGCGGCTGACCTCGCCCCAGGTTCCGTCGCGCCCGGTCTCGCGGCGGAACACGCGACGAGCGTCCGCGTTCTGCCGCTCGCGGTCGATTGAGATGCCGGGCAGGGGCGTGTAGACGCCGGTGGCGCCGGGCACATTGCCCTGGGCGAACGTGACGCCGCCCTGTGCGCTGATGGGAATCAGCTCGCCGGAGGTGCGCCAGTTGTGAACGGCGGCCGGTGCGATGGCTGCCGCGCCGCCGAACAGCAGCGCCGACGCGCACCCGATCGCCGGCAGGCGAAAGCCGCCGGTCCACCAAACCCAGCCCGCAGCGAGCGGCAGGCACAGGATAGCCGGAGCGTAGCTCAGCGCGAGCAGTCCCAATGCAGCGCCGGCCAGCGCTGATCGAACGCTGCTCGGGTGCGCCTGGACGGGATGCAGCGCACTCCACGCCAGGCAGACCAGCGGAAGCTGGATCGTCTGCGCGAGGATTCTCAAACTGAACGAGGCCGGATCGGTCAGCAGGATGAACAGGGCGGCGGCGAGCAGCCCGGCCGCATCGCCGAATTGTTGCCGGCCGATTCGCGCCAGCAACAAAGCCGTGAGCAAATCCAAGGCGATTTGCAGCGCGCACACGGCGGTGAGCGTGCCGCCCGCGGCGCGCACCGCGCCCAGCAGGTAGGGGTACAACGGCGCCGAGAGGAAGGGCTGTCCGTCGCTCCACTCGCCGGCGGCGATGCGGCCGGCCCAGTTCCAGTACGTCAGCGCATCGCTCCGAGGCGACGCCGCGAACGGGTTGTTGGCCAGGTAGTCGGACAAACTGAAGCCGCGCTGGATCGCCGCGACAGCCAGGATCGCGATGAGCACGCTCCAGAACCGCCGCGGGCCCCAGGGCCGCAACGCCGCGCTGGGCGATTTGCGCTCCGTCCGTTCGGGCGCGGTCAGCGTATTCACTGGCATGGACATGGCCGAAGTCTACTCGCTCGCGGCGGGTTGCTGCCTGAAGACGGGCGCGCGGCCGCTGCCGGGCCGCCGCAGGAGTTACAATGCATGCAGCGTATGTCGCGAAACGGCAAAGTCATCATGGCGATGTCCGGAGGCGTGGATTCCTCCGTAGCCGCGTGGATGCTGCGCGAGCAGGGTTACGAGGTCGTCGGCGTGTTCCTGCGCGTCGGGGCGCACGTCCACGAGCCGTCCGCAGATGCATCGCTTGCCTGCCCGACGCTCGCCGCGACGCGCCGGCTGCGACACGGCTGCTGCTCCGCGACGGACGCGATCGACGCCCGCGCGGTGGCGGGCCGGCTCGGCATCCCCTTCTACGCGCTGAATTTTGAAAAAGAGTTCGAGCGCATCATCGACTATTTCGTGGACGAGTACGCCCGCGCCCGCACGCCGAACCCGTGCGTCATGTGCAACATCCGCGTGAAGTTCGGGCGCCTGCTGCAATACGCGGACGCGATGGATGCCGAGTTCGTCGCCACCGGCCACTACGCCCGGATCGTGCTTGGCGACGGGAGCGATGATTGCGCCGTCCGGCTCGCACGCGCCCGCAATCTCGCCAAGGACCAGTCCTATGTCCTGTTCGGGATTCGCCGGGATGTCCTGCGGCGCTGCCTGTTTCCGCTAGGGGAGGCAACGGACAAGGCGCGCGTCCGCCAGATCGCGGCCGAACTGGGCCTGCGCGTGCACGACAAGCCCGACAGCCAGGAAATCTGCTTCGTGCCGGACCAGGACTACCGGCGGCTGGTTCGCCAGCGGCGGCCCGACAGCGTGCGCACCGGCGAGATTCGCGACTCGAGCCAGCGCGTGCTCGGCGTACACGAAGGCGTCGCCGGCTTCACCATCGGTCAGCGTCGCGGGCTGGGGCTCGCGGCCGGCCGCCCGGTCTATGTCACGCGGCTGGACGTGCTGAACAACGTGGTTACGGTTGGCGATCGGGACGGGCTCCTCGCGGCCGGTCTCGTCGCAGACGCCGTGAACTGGCTGGTGGAGCCGTCCGCGGGCGCGGTCCGCGCCGAGATCAAGATTCGGCACATGTCCACGCCGGCGGCGGGCTTGTTCATGGCCGATGGGCCGGATTCGTTTCAGGTGTGGTTCGACGAGCCGCAACCCGCCGTCACCCCCGGACAGGCGGCAGTGCTCTACGACGGCGACGGCGTGGTACTCGGCGGCGGCTGGATTCGCGAAGCCGCGAGCGAGCCGGCGGCCCGTCCGGCGTGATCGCAGCACAGCCGCCGGCGTCACCGCGAATCCAGGCGAGCGAACAGGCGCGCGCCCACGACGAAGCACGCAACGCCGGTGGCGATCAGGATCGTGCACGGGAGCAGCATCTCTGAAGCAGAGAAGTCGCGCCAGATTGCGCCTTCCAGCGCCAGGATCGCCCAGCGCACCGGGCTGGCGACGCTGATCGCCTGGATCCAGCCCGGCATAATGAACAGCGGGACCATCCCGCCGCCGATCATCGACATCACGAGCAGCACCGCCCAGCCGATTCCGCCCGCGGACTGCTCGGTGCGGCCCAGCACGCTAAGCAGCATCATGATCCCCGCGAACGCCACGCACACGCACGCGACCGCGACCGCCAGGCCGCCGAGCGAGATCGGCCGCACGCCGAAGCCGAATCGGGCGACGCCCAACAGCAGAGCGCACACGCACAGCGTCGAGAGCAGGCAGGCGGCGGCCTTTCCGCCAAGGAGCGCGGCGCGCGGCGCCGGGGTCGTGCGCAGGCGACGGAGCGTTCCGCCGGTCCGCTCCACTACCAGCGAGATGCCGAAGGTCGCGGCGCAGCTCATGACGCCCCAGATGATGCCCTGTGGAAACGAGACAGCGTAGAAGTTCTTCGGGCCGATGCGGCGCGACTCCAGCTCGATCGGCTCGATGCGAACGGGTTCAAATGCCCGCGCATTCGTACCCGCAGGCGCCGACGTGGAGGTAGCGCCAAGAGCGGGCGTGGCATCGAGCGTGCGCATGAACCGATCGACCGCCTCGAACATCGCGGTGAGTGCCGCGACTCGAACCGGGTTGGCCTCGGGTTCGGCGCTCAGCGCAGCGAGCGTGTCGTCCATCTGCTGGCGCAGCAGTGCGCGGTCGGTGAAGATCTCCTGAATCCCGCCGTAAAGCCGCCGGATCACCAGCCCCTTGACCATCTCGGCCTCGGCCGGGCGCGAGGGATCGGCGGCAATCTGCACCGTCGTCGGTACGCCGCGAAACAGCTTTTTCCGCGCCTCGCCGAAGCCCGGCGGGATCAGCACGGCGGCGGCGCGGCGGCCGTGCCGGACCAGGTCGAGCGCCGCGGCGCGGTCGGTGACCTCGACCTGCAACTGCCCTTCGCCGGTCACTGCGCGGAGAAACGCGGCCGATGCCGGCGTGCGGTCCTCGTCGACGAACGGAATCCCGATGCGGCGCGCCTTGTAGTCGCCCGCGGCACCGGAGAACACCGTGCCGAAGAACACCGCGTAGAGCACGGGGAAGAAGACCGAGAAGAACAGGCCGGCGCGGTCGCGCACCAGCAGCCGCAAGTCCTTGGCGGTCAAGGTCCACAACGTGCTCATTCATCCCTCAGTGTGCGGCCGGTGAGATGCAGGAAGACGCTCTCGAGATCAGGTCCCTGCACGCGGAAATCGCGCAGCCGTCCGGCCGCCCGCAGCCGCGCCAGCTCGGCCAGCGGGTCGTCTGTTTCCACGACGTGCTCCCCGCCGTCGGTGCCGGCGATGAGGCGGCTGCGTCCGCCGTGAGCGCGCAGCAGCTCGTCCACGGTCCCGAGCGCCAGCAGCCGGCCGCGGTCGATGATCGCGATGCGGTCGCAGAGCCGCTGCGCTTCCTCCATGTAGTGGGTGGTGTAGATCACGGTGCAACCGGCGCGGCGCAGGTCGAGCACGTTTTCCAGGATCGCGTTGCGGCTCTGCGGATCGACGCCGACGGTCGGCTCGTCCAGGATCAGCAGCTCCGGGCGGTGAGCGATCGCCGCCGCCAGGTTCAGCCGCCGCTTCATCCCGCCCGAAAACGTGCGTGCCCGCTCGCGCCGCCGATCGCTCAGGCCGACGGTCCGCAGCGCGGCCGTCGTCGCCTCCGCCAGCGCGGCGCCGCGCAGGCCGTACAAGCGGGCGAAGAAGCGCACGTTCTCCTCGGCGGAGAGCTCCAGGTAGATCGCCAGCTCCTGCGGCGCGACACCGATGCGCCGCCGGATTGCCGCATCCGATGGCGCGCCCTCGCCGTTGAAGCGGATCTCGCCGGCGTCCGGGGCGAGCAGGCCGCAGATCATGTTGACCGTAGTGGACTTTCCCGCGCCGTTCGGCCCGAGTAGCCCGAAGATCTCGCCGCGCCGGATGGTCAGCGAAAGGTCATCGACTGCGCACAGCGCGCCATAGCGTTTCAATACGTGGCTCAGGTGCAGCATCCGCTCTCCGTGCGCGCGTGTCGCAGCGCCGGCGGACGGACGATGGAGCCGAGCGCGGCGGATGTCAAGGCGAAGCCGCGCGTCGCGATCGTGCCCAACCGCCGCAGCCACAGGGTCGTCGCGCTCCGCAACGACCACCGCGTGATGATCCGCCGCATGCAGGTTCGGCCGGGCTGGGCTGCGCAGTCGAGCTTCGTGTTTCGCGAGGGCGAGCCGGTATTCAACTCTCCGCGCGCTTCGTGTGGATCAGGTACGCTTCGAGTTGGAGCAGGTGGTCGCCGCACATCTTGCACACGGCGCGCAGATGGTCCATGCTCGAAACCTCCTCCACCTGCTCGTCGACGTACCAGTTCAGGAAGCTGCGCGAAGCGTAATCTTTCTCCTGCTCGGCGAGCGAGACGAGGTCGTGAATCTGCTGCGTGACGCGCTTCTCGTGCTCGAGCGCCGTTTCGATGGCCGCCAGCACCGAGGGGTAGCTCTCCCGCGGCGCGGGTAACGGTGCGAGCTTTACGCGCCCGCCGACCTCGAGCACGTAATCGACGATTTTGAGCGCGTGCTCGCGCTCTTCCTCGGTCTGCTTGCGGAAGAACGCCGCCAGGTTCTTCAAGTTCAGACCCTCGAACTGGCAGGCCATCGCCAGGTACGTCTGCGACGCCATGAATTCGTTCGCCACCTGCTCGTTGAGCTTCGCGTTCATCGCCTCCGAGATCATCATGATCGCGCCTCTCCATCAAGGGATTGCCGTAACCGATTCCCGCACGCCGGACGCCGCCGGCGGGAATCGCCGCGTAAGCGCGCGGTTCGCAATTGCGGGGCCCTGCCCGGTCCGCCCCGGGACTGCGAGATGATATTCGCCGCGCTCGCCGGCTTCACGCACATACGCGGACCCGTCGCAAAGGTTGTCGCATCCAAGTCGCTTCGGCGCCGATCCGAGCCGCGGCTCGGACAAACCCCGCTTCCTGCTGCACGCGGTGCGAAGTGGACGGAACGGCTTCGCGCTTCGGCCCCGGTTTGCCCGGCCGGCGGGAGGCGGCTAAACTCGGGGTTTCGAACGCATTAAGAACGGAAGTCCCATGGTACAAACGCTGTCTGCCAAGCTCGACGCCGCCGGCAAGCGCTTCGCCCTGGTCGTCTCGCGTTTCAACGAGTTCATCACCAGCCGGCTGATCGACGGCGCCGTGGACACGCTCGTCCGGCACGGCTGCGACGCCGGAAGCATCACACAGACCTGGGTCCCCGGCTCGTGGGAAATTCCGCTCGCAGCGCAGAAGCTGGCCCAGTCCGGGAGCTACGCTGCGGTCATCTGTCTCGGCTGCGTCATCCGCGGCCAGACGCCGCACTTCGAGTACGTCGCCGGCGAGTGCGCCAAGGGAATCGCCCAGGCGTCGCTGAGCACGGGCGTGCCGATCGCCTTCGGCGTGATCACGGCCGATTCGCTGGAGCAGGCCATCGAGCGCGCCGGCTCGAAATCCGGAAACAAGGGTGCGGACGCGGCGTTCGCGGCGATCGAGATGGCCAACCTCCTGCCCCTGTTGGAATGACCCAGACGTTGCGCGTTTCCGGAGCCGAGTGATTACGGTTTCTCCTTCCACGCCGGTTCGCCGCCGCACGCAGTCCCGCATGCTCGCGCTCCAGGCGTTGTGCGTGTTCGAGGCGGTGGGCGACGCGTTTGCGCGCGAATTGGGCGCATTCCTCTGCGACGGCGAGGTCCTGCACGACCTGGGTCTCGAAGCACCGCCCGCGGACGACGTTCGCTCGTTCGCCGCGCAGCTGGCGCGCGGCGCATGGTCGAAG
>JABRWC010000007.1:0-95256 GCA_039961675.1 Phycisphaerae bacterium | reverse complement strand
GCGACGACCTGTCTCGTACGCGATGTGCGCTGCGTGCAACCTTTCGTGTAGTCGGCCTGCCGGCATACGACCGGTGGGACAATTCGGGGTTTATTCTCCGCGCTTTCGCTTTGGTCCGGGACGGCGGTTCCCGTAGGCGTGCTCCGACGGGTTAGGTGGCGCCGGAATCGTCCCAGGTTCGGCGAACCGCCGACGCGCACAAACTCCGCGTTTTCTTGAGAAAGTTATTGGGAAATCTTGCCACTTCCAGGGGAATTCGTTACACTATACCCCACACGGCTGATTCGCCGGTCTGACGCGTGAGTTCTGGATGTTCTTCGTTGGCGCGTACGACCTCACGATCGACGGCAAGAATCGGCTGTCTATTCCGAGCGCGGTCCGCTCCTCGACGAATTGTGACCGTGACGGACGCGCGTTCTACGTGGTCCCGGGTCGGCGGCGCGGAACTCTGGCCGTGTATCCGGATCGCTACTTCGAGCGCACGCGGCGTTTCGTCCCCGCCGACGAGCAACTGTCCGAGGACGGCCATGCGTGGCGCGAGTTCGAGTACTCCCAGAGCGCACTGGTCGATCCCGATGCGCAGGGCCGGATTCTGATTCCGGACCGACTGCTCAAGAGCGCGGGTGTGTCGAAGGTCGTGACGCTCATCGGTGTGCAGGACCATCTTGAGATCTGGAACCGCACCGAATTCGAGGCATTCGAGAAACAACAGTGGCAGGGCTTCAGCGAGCATCGCTCAAAGGCCCTTGGAGAGCTGGCCGCACTGAAACGCGAGGCCGGCGTGGCCAGCTCGGGCAGCGGCCCGGACGATTGACAGCGGCGTTCGCGCCGTGAAACGGTTGGGTTTGGCGCGAGGGTGCACGGCAGCGGCGGCGCTCCGGTAGGCGCCGCCGCTGCGAAGATTCGAATCGGACGTGCGGGCGAGGGTCGTTTCTTCGCCGGGAGACCCTCAATACACGGGCAAGGACGCCCACCGCACTACGCAGACGGATCGGATAATCCGTCTGATCCCCAGGGTCCGACATTCCGCAGGGACGGGGAATGTCGGCCTCCCCCCTCTGCCCCGACCGGATGCGTTCTAATAACGTGAATTGACGATCGAGTCCAGCGGGGAGCTCGTCGATTCCTGTGCAATTCGGTGTCGCACCGTGCAACGTCCTGGGCACGAGCATCGTCCGGTATTGCTCGAGCCCCTGATTCGGCTGATGGATCCCCGACCAGGCGCCGTTGTGCTCGACGGCACGGTCGGACTCGGCGGGCACGCGGAAGCGCTGGCGCCGCGCGTGCTTCCCGGCGGCCGCTACATCGGGCTGGACTTGGACGAAACGATGCTCGCCGTGGCGCGCGAGCGTTTGCGTTCGTGGGGCGACGCCGTGCACCTGGCGCGCGCGAACTACGCCGAGTTTCCGCAAGTCCTCGCGCAGTTGGGTGTTACGCAGGTAGACCTCATGCTGCTCGATCTCGGCGTCAACTCGGCGCAGCTCGACGATCCGGCCCGCGGCTTCTCGTTCGACCGTGACGGTCCGATCGACATGCGCTATGACCCGTCACGCGGCAAGCCGGCATCGGAGCTGGTGAACGCGCTTTCGGAGAACGAGCTCTCGGACTTGTTCTACGAGTTTGGTCAGGAGGAGCTCAGCCGCAAGATCGCCAAGCGCATCTGTCAGGTGCGCCACCACGGCCGGATTTTGACGACTGCCGTCCTGGCGCGGGCGGTGGAGTCGGCCGTCTCGGCGTCCGGCCGTGCGCCGCGCGGCCGGGTGCACCCCGCGACGCGCGTCTTCCAGGCGCTGCGGATCGCGGTTAATCACGAGTTGGAGAACCTTCGCCGATTCCTACGTCAGTCGATCGCAGCACTGCGCGTCGGCGGAACGCTGTCCGTGATCAGTTTTCAAAGCCTCGAGGACGGGATCGTCAAGCAGTTCTTCCGGGAGGCTCGCGTCGAGCGCTCGTTCGAAGAACTGACCAAGCGGCCGGTCGTCGCGGACGAGTCCGAGCGCGAGGAGAACCCGCGAAGCCGGAGCGCCAAGCTCCGCGTCGCGCGTCGTGTGTAGGAGGCAGTTGAGCGAAAGGTCCGGCGTCGCCCGGCACGAGGCCGCATCGCGGGATCCGGCCGCGACGTCCGCCCCCACGCTCAACGGGTCCGTGGGCTTTTGAATCAACTCGGAAGGCGGCGTTCGCCGCAGCGCCGTGCAAGGAGGCCCGGATGGCGCTCAGTGTCAAGTTCGCTCTGCTCAGTTGTCTCGGGTTCATCAGCGGAATGTGCTGGCTCGTCAACCAGGTCGCGCGGCCGGTGGTCGAGCTGCCCCGTCCGCCGGTGATCACGCCGGCCGACGCCACGGTCCCCGCCTCGACGCAGGACGGCCGCGCCGACCGGCTGATCGCCGCCGCGCGTGAGCTCGAGCGGGCGGCGCCGGTCCTGTCGGCTCCGCCCGCGCAAGCCGACGCCTTGGAAGTTCCGGGCTATCTCTCGAGCGCCGAACCTGCCCCGCGCGACGACCTGCCGCCGCTCGTATCCGCGGCAGCGCCCGCCGCGGCGCAGAACGTCGAGCCGCCGGCGGCCGGTCCGACCGGCGCGGTTCAACGGCTCGTGGCCGATTCGTCGACCACGGCGCCGCTGATTGAAGTCGTTGACGCCGCGACGCCGCGCAGCCGAGCAGACGTTCCCGCGATGCCCGAGGACGCACCGTCGCCCGCTCCGAGCCGTTACCGCGTGGTCAAAGGCGACTCGCTGGTGCGCATCGCGCGCCGCGCATTTGGATCGGATGACCGCCGATATGTTGAGGCGCTTGTCGCGGCGAACCCGCAGGTTGCCGAACGCCGCAACCGGATTCTCGTGGGCGAGACGCTCGTGATTCCGGCGCCCGGCGCAGCCGACGGCGACTCCGGCGAGACCCGGGCGTCCATGCCCGTCGCGCTCGCGTCCGAGGTCGGGCCGCCGATCGAAGCTCCGCGAAGCGCGGTGAAGGGCGATGCAGCAACGCCGTCATTCACGCGCGGTCGAAATGCGAAAGAGCCAGCGCGAACGGCCGCGACGGGTGACGCCGATGCCAAGTCCAAGCCAGCAGCGGCGGCGCGGACGTCGGCGCGAGAGCCGAAGTCGGTCGCCCGCAAGCCGGCAGCGGCGCCGTCGAAGCCAAAGGGCGGTACGCGCTCCAGCGATTCGCGTACAATCCGCGGTGATCGCTGGTACACGGTGAAGCCGAGCGACTCGCTCGTGGAGATCGCGCGGCGCGAGTTGAAGAACCCGGACCGCTGGCGCGAGATTGCGGAGATGAACGGGCTGCGTGATGCGAACAAGGTGCAGAAGGGCGCGCGGCTGAAGCTCCCTTCAGCCGGCCGCGAGTCGTAGCGGAGCGGGGAGATCGCCGCAGGTGTCGGTGACGCGCGTCTGCGTTCTGCTGGCCGCCATGTTGGTCACCTTGCTGAGCGTGGTCATGCTCCGCGAGGAGACCACGCAGATTCACTATCGGCTTTCGCAGCTCGACGCGCGTGAGCAGTCGTTGCGGCAGGGAATCTGGGAGAAGGAACTCGAGCTGGCCCGTCTGCGGAACCCGATGCTCATCCGGGCCAGGCTGAAGGACCTCCGCGTGCCGGATGCCGCACCCACCGAGCCGCCCGCGGTTCCGCGGAAGGCTCGCACGCGTCGCACTTCGGGGGAGTGATTGGGGCCGATGCGTTCGCTCTGGCCGCTGACGGTTGCCGTGACGCTGCTGCTGACCGCAGGCGCCGCACGCCTGGCTCAGCTCGAGCTGCGCGACGGCGCGGCGCTGCGCGCGCAGGCCCAGCGACAGCAAGTCGCGAGCTGGACCATCCCCTCGCAGCGCGGCGAAATCCTCGATTGCCAGGGACGCGTGCTGGCCGGCAGCGTGCGTCGCCCCTCCGTCTTCGTGGACCCCGCGATGGTGGAGGACGTGCGTTACGCGGCGGCAAGCGTGGCGCCGGTGTTGGGGATGTCCGCGCGGGCGCTCGAGGAGCAGATTCGGGCCGAGCCGGACCGGCGGTTCATGTGGCTGTGCCGCGAAATCGAGGACCAGCAGCTCGAGGCCTTCGAGCAGGTCCGTCGGGCGCGGGGCCTGCTCGGGTTCGGCGTGCAGCACGAGCCCCAGCGCGTCTACCCGTACGCGCGGCTTGCAGCGCAGGTGCTGGGATTCGTCGGCTCGGACCAGCACGGGCTGGCGGGAGTGGAGCTCTCGTTCGACTCGGTTTTGCACGGCAAGGACGGACGCGGCCGTTCCACGGTTGACACCCGCCGGCGTCGCGTCCGCACGCACGTTTCGGAATTCGAGCGACCGGTTGACGGCGCCACGGTCGTGCTGGCGATTGACGCGTACTTGCAGCAGCGGACCGAGCTGCACCTGCGGGAAGCGGTGGAGCAGTTCAAGGCCGAATGGGGCGCGGCCGTCCTGATGGACCCGCATTCCGGGGAGGTGCTCGCGATGGCGACCTTCCCCGACTTCGACCCCGCCAACCCGGTCCCTCCCAATCTCAGCGAAGCGGAGCAGGCGCGCGCGGCAGAACTCCTGCGGAACCGCGCCATCGCCGACTCGGTCGAGCCGGGCAGCATCTTCAAGCCCTACATCGCTTCCTGTGCCCTCGACGAAGGCCAGACGCGGCTCGACGAGACCTTCCGCATCGCCGGGCCGACGCGGAACTTCGGCCGCCGCACGATCCGCGACACGCACCCGTACGACGTCCTCGCGCTGCACGAAGTCATCAGCAAGTCCAGCAACATCGGCATGGGGATGCTCGCGGCGCGGCTGGGGAACGAACGGCTGCACCGCTACGTCCGGCTGTTTGGATTCGGCGACGTGACCGGCATCGAGCTGCCCGGCGAGCACGCCGGGCTGGTGCAGGACTTCTCGCGCTGGACGGGCTACTCCACGCAATCCATCCCGATCGGGCAGGAAATCGCGCTCACGCCGATCCAGATCGTCTCCGGGTTCGCCGTCTTCGCCAACGGCGGCGTGCTCTACCGGCCGCGCCTGGTCCGCGGCGTGATCGGCGCGGATGGGCGCGCGATCCGCGACGAGAGCCGCCCGATCCCGTTGCGGCGGGTGCTGTCGGAGGAGACCACGCGGCGGTTCCGTATGGAGGCGCTGGTCGAAACTGTACTTTCCGGGACCGGCAAGCAGGCGGCGATTCCCGATTACCAGGTTTTCGGCAAGACCGGCACCGCGCAAGTGGCGCGGCGCGACGGGCGCGGCTACATTCCCGGTGCGTACGTCGGGTCCTTCGTCGGGGGCGCGCCGGCGGACAACCCGCGCGCCGTCGTGGTGGTCTCGCTGTACCGACCATCCGGCGGCAAGTACTACGGTGGCACTGTCGCCGCGCCGGCCGCGGGCGCGATCCTCGCGGACACGCTGACGTACATGCGCGTCCCGCCCGATCCGCACGTGCCCGGGCCGGAGAACGGGTAGGAGGCCGCGCCCGGATCGCGCGGACCGGTCGACAAGGAGTGTCGGAGAGTGGCGATCGCGACCATGGACCTCGGCGGAGCGGAGACGACCCGCACTCTCACGCTCGATGCCCTGCTTCGCGGCATCGTCGGCGACGAGCTGCCGGCCCCCTGGCGCACGCGCTGTGTTGCCGGCGTGTTCGACGACTCGCGTCAGGTTCGCCCGGGCGGCGTGTTCGTCGCGTTGCAAGGCGCGCAGGCCGACGGACGCCGCTTCATCGCCGACGCCGTGCGGCGCGGCGCGAACGTGGTCATCGGGGAAGAGTTGGAGAGCGCGGGCGACGCGCTGATGCTGAGCGTTCCCGACGCCCGCGCCGTCCTCGCGCGGCTTGCGGCGCGCTGGAACGGCCTCGACCAGAGACCGGGCGAAGGACTGACGATCCTCGGCGTAACCGGCACGAACGGCAAGAGCACGACCGCCTTCATGACCGCGGCGATCCTGCGGGCGGCAGCGAAGCGCTGCGGACTGTTCGGGACCGTCCTGTACGATCTGTGTGGTCGCAGCGTCACCGCCAACATGACCACGCCGGGGCCCCTGGAGCTGGCCGGCTACCTGCGCGAGTGCCGCGAGCGCGGCGCCGACGCCGCCGTCATGGAAGTCTCCAGCCACGCGCTGGAGCAGCGCCGCACGGACGGCCTGCGCTTTGCGGCGGCCGCGTTCACCAACCTGACGCAGGACCACCTCGACTATCACGGGACGATGGAAGCGTACGCCCAGGCCAAGGCGCGCCTATTCGAACAGCTCGACGAGCGCAGCGCGGCGGTCGTGAACGCCGACGACCCGTGGCACGAGCGGATGATCCGCGGCTGCCGCGCCCGCATCGTCACGTACGGGATGAATCCCGCGGCCGAGATCTCGGCTGCGATCACCCGCGATCACGTCGGTGGAACGCTGTATCGCATGCGGCTGGACCGGGCGGACCTGGTGCTCGAGAACGCGCTGGTGGGGCGGCACAACGTCTACAACGCCATGGCGGCGGCAGGGCTGGCGCGCGCCTTCGGCGCCGGCCTGGACGCGATCGAGCGCGGTCTTGGCTCCGTGCGCAACATCCCCGGGCGTTTGCAGCGGGTCCCCGGAATGGGCGGCGTCGAGATCTTCGTCGACTACGCCCACACGCCGGACGCGATACGCAACGTCGCCTCCGTGCTGCGCCCACTGACGCGGCGGCGGCTGATCCTCGTGTTCGGCTGCGGCGGCGACCGCGACCGCGGCAAGCGGCCGCTGATGGCCAGGGCCGCGGCGGAGTTCGCGCACGCGATCGTGGTGACGAGCGACAATCCCCGCACCGAAGACCCGCACGCGATCATCGAGCAGATCGTGAGCGGGTTCGACGCGGAGTCCCGGCGGCGCGTGATCGTCGAGCCGGATCGACGCAGCGCCATCCGCACGGCCCTGGCCGGCGCGACCGAGGGCGACGTGGTCCTCATCGCCGGCAAGGGTCACGAGGACTACCAGATCATCGGAAAAGACAAGATCCACTTCGACGACGTCGAGGTGGCGATCCAGACCGCGGCCGAGCTGGCCGGACGCGAGGAGCCGCAGCACCGGTGATCAAGCTGAGCTTTGACGAGGTATTGGCGGCCCTGGAGGGCCGGCTCACGGGCGTGACCCCCGCCGGAGGCGTGCGCGCCGTGTCGACGGATTCGCGCACGGTCGGCGCCGGCGAGCTGTTTTTCGCCATCGCCGGCGAGCGGTTCGACGGCCACGACTTCGTCGGCGACGCGCTGGCCCGCGGCGCGTGCGCCGCCGTGGTGCGCGCCGAGCGCCTGCCCGCGCTGCGCCGCGCCCTGGGCGACGCGGCCCCGCTGATCGGCGTGACCGACGTGGTCGTCGCGCTCGGCCGCCTGGCGGCCTATCACCGCCGGCAGCTCGCGGCCGAGGTCGTGGCGGTCGTCGGCAGCAACGGCAAGACCACCACCAAGGCGATGATCGACCACATCCTTCGCGGCAGCCGCCGGGGGCGCAGCTCGCCCAAGAGCTTCAACAACCAGATCGGCGTGCCGCTGACGCTGCTTTCGGCGGAAGCGGCCGACGAGTTTCTGGTCGTCGAGATCGGCACGAACGCCCCGGGCGAAATCGCGGCACTGGGGGGCCTGGTTCAGCCTGACCTGGCTGTGATCACCGCGATCGGCGAGGAGCATCTGGAGGGGCTTGGAGACCTGGAGGGCGTGCTCGCGGAGGAGTGCTCGCTGGTGCGGTTCATTCGGCCGGGCGGCTTCCTGGCGGTGAACATCGAGTTGCCGGACGTCCGCCGGCACATCGCGCGGGACGGGCTGACAACCGTGACGTTCGGTCGCCGCGCGGAAGCCGATCTGCGCGTCAGCGACGTGCGTTATGACGAGCCGTGGCTGTTCTTCACTATGAACGGCCGGTTTCACTATCGCCTTCACGCGCCGGGTCACCACAACGCGCTGAATGCCACCGGTGCCGCGGCCATCGCGCTGCGCCTCGGCGTCAGTCACGAGGACATCATCGCCCGGCTGGAGTCGTTCGCTCTTCCGCCGATGCGCGGCGAACTGCTGGAGCTGGGCGAGCTCACGCTGGTCAACGACGCCTACAACGCCAACCCGCACAGTGCCCTGGCGGCGATCGAGCTGCTGGAATCCATGCCCGCCCGGGCGCGGCGGATCTTCGTGTTCGGGCAGATGTGCGAGCTGGGTCCGCGCTCCGACGAGCTGCATCGCCGCGTGGCGTCGCGGCTGCGCGAGGCGCACCTGGACCACATCATGCTCGTCGGCCCGCCCGCGGATGTGATGTACGACGTGCTGCACCAGGACGGACTGTTCGGCCCGAGCGTGGAGCGCTGCGCCGACGTGCCGGCGGCCGGTCGTCGACTGGCGGAGTTCGTGCGCGAGGGCGACGTGGTGCTGCTGAAGGCGTCGCGCGCCGTGGGGCTGGACCGCGCGGTGGAGGCGCTGCGGACCCGGTTCGCGCCGGCGCCGGTCGCGTAAGCGATGATCTACCACCTGTTCTACTGGCTGACGGGGGGCGCAAAGTACGCATACGCCAGCCCGCTCTTCCGCGGGACCATGGCGCTGCTGTTCGGCTTCCTGGTGGTCTACCTGCTCGGTCCGCTGGTCATCCGCCAGCTCGTACGCCTCAAACTTGGCGACCTGGCCGAGTTCGACCACGCGCAGCTCAACGCCCTGGCCGCGGACAAGAAGAACACCCCTACGATGGGGGGCGTGCTGATCGTCCTGGCGATCGTCGTAAGCACCTTGCTCTGGGCCGACCTGGAAAACTTCTACGTCCGCATGGGGCTGTTCTGCGTGGTCTGGCTGGCGGTCGTCGGCGCCGTGGATGACTGGCTCAAGCTCACCGCCAGCCGCCGCGCCGGCACGCGCGACGGCCTGCGCATGTGGGAGAAGCTGGTCTTCCAGGTGGCGCTCGGGGCGCTGCTGGCGATTTTCATCCTGCGGACGGGCGAGTCGACGCTGGTGGAGCTGCGTTTCCGCGAGCTTGAAGCGTCTTACAGCCCGGCCCACAACGTGCTGAGCATCCCCTTCTACAAGCCGGGCATCGCGCTCTCGACACCCGTCTTCGTGCTCATCGCCGTCATCGTCATGGCCGGGACCTCCAACGCCGTCAACCTCACCGACGGCATGGACGGCCTGGCCAGCGGCTGCATGGTGTTGACGGCGTTCGCGTTCATGGTGCTGGCGTACGTGGTCGGCACGCCCGACCTGGCGCGCTACCTGCTCTTTGCACACATTCTGGGCGCCGCAGAGCTGGCGGTCCTGTGCGGCGCCACGGTCGGGGCGTGCCTGGGCTTCCTGTGGTACAACGCCTATCCGGCGCAGGTCTTCATGGGCGACACCGGCGCGCTGCCGCTGGGCGGCCTGATGGGATACGTCGCCGTGGTCACGCGGCTCGAGTTGATGCTGTTCATCGTCGGCGGCGTATTCGTCATCGAGGCGCTCTCGGTCCTCGCGCAGATTTCGTATTTCAAATGGAGCGGCGGGAAGCGGCTCTTCCGTTGCGCGCCGATCCACCACCACTTCCGGCTGGCCGGCTGGACGGAGACGCAGACCGTCGTCCGCTTCTGGCTGCTCGCGGCGCTGTTTGCGGCCTTCGCGCTGGCAACGATGAAGCTGAGGTGATGCAATGACCACCATGAGCAGCTTGCGAACCGGCCACGCCCCGCCGCACGCCGAGCGCGCCGCGATGCCCGCTGCGGCCGCGGAATCGCCCGCGTGCGATTCGGTCGTCATTCTTCTGGTCGGAATCCTGATGACGCTCGGCGCCGTGATGGTTTACTCGGCGTCCACGACCGTGCAGGGCGGGACGCTCGACCTGGAGCGTTGGTGGGCCGGCCCGCTGCGCCAGATGGTCTTCGCCCTGGCGGGCTTCGCCGCGATGCTCTTCGCTGCGCACCTGCCATACCGGCTGCTGAAGTGGGAACAGCCCGGCGACGGCTGGTGGTCCGGCGCGCTGCTGCTGATCTCCTGCCTGCTGCTGCTGGCAATGCTGACGCCGGGCGTCGGCGTCACGGCGCTTGGCGCGCAGCGATCGATCGTGCTTCTGCGCAGCCCGTTCACGCTGAGCTTTCAGCCGACCGAGGTCGCCAAGGTCGTGTTGCCCATCTGGTTGGCGGCGCTGCTGACGCGGCCCGGCGTCGACATGCGCAGCTTCAAGCGCGGCTTCCTGCCGGCGATGGCCAGCGGCGGCGCGCTCATCGGGCTGACCGCCGTGGAAGACTACGGCACCGCGGCGCTGATGGGCGTGGTGCTGATGGTCATGCTCTCCGTCGCCGGAGCGCGGCTGTCGCACCTGCTCGGCGCCGGCTTGCTGGGCGCGGCGGGCGGCGTCGGCTTCCTGCTGCTGAAGGAGTACCGCGTGCAGCGGCTGCTGACCTTCTTCTCCGAGGCGCCGGACCCGTCGGCCGAGGGGTACCAGGTCACCCAATCACTGATCGCGATCGGCTCCGGAGGGTGGTTCGGGCGCGGGCTGGGCGGCGGCGTGCAGAAGTTCGGCTACCTGCCGCAGGACAACAACGACTTCATTTTCGCCATCGTGTGCGAGGAGTTAGGCGTCGCCGGCGGAATCGCCGTGGTGCTCGTGTTTCTGCTGCTGCTGGCGCGCGGGGCGGCCGTGGCGCGCAACGCGCCGGACGCCTTCGGCCGGCTGCTGGCGATCGGCATTACACTGACCATCTGCCTGCAAGCCGCGTTCAACATCGCCGTCGTCACCAACTGCATCCCCACCAAGGGCATCTCGCTGCCGTTCGTCTCCGCCGGCGGCTCCGGCGCCGTGTTGCTCGGCACTGCGGCCGGATTGCTGGCGGGCGTCGGGGGCGCGGCGCTCGCACGCCGATCGCGCAACATCGTCTGACGCGCGCCGACTCAGCCCGAGTCGCTCCACGTGCCACGACAAGGCCTGATAATAGCACCCCGCCCGATACCCGGATTCACGGCCTCCTGCGGCACGAATGTCCCATAACCCGAACTGTCACAAATCCGCCTAGTTGGCGCTGTATTGTGCGCCGGGAGTGTATATAGTACCGGAACGTGCCGAATTGCGGCGCTCGATCTATGGAGGAGGATCGACATGTGGAAACCGCGTGCATTCCTGGGCGTCGCTGCGCTCGCGACGCCGGTCGCTTTCGCCGGCGATCTGTTCATCCTGAGCGACCCGTCGGGGCTCTCTGCTGAAGTCGAGTTCACGCTCTTGAACCCTACGACGCTCGAGGTGCGCGTCCAGAACACCTCGACCGGCGCGCCGATGGGCTTCGACAGTGCCGACCAGCTTCTGACCGGCGTGTCCTGGGACACCGGCGACCTCGGGATCAACCTGGGGGACCCGGAAATTGTGGGCGGGTCGATCGTGATCGGCCCGACGAGTTCGTCGCTCAACTTTGACACCGGCGCGTATGGCCCCGGAACCAACGTCGGCGGCGAATGGGGCTACGGCAACATGGACGGCTCCGGCGGCCTGCCGAACATGATCTCGGGCAACACGGCCCAGGTGACGGCGTTCGGCGGTCCGAACCTCGACGGTCCGGCGAGCATCGACGGGCCGCAGGCGGGACTGGTCGCAAGCCCCGAGGTGGTCGGGCTGGGCGGATTGGGAGCGATCCAGGACGAGGTCATCGCGACGCTGACCATCAGCGAGCCGCTGTCGGATCTCCAATTCCTGTATGATCACTTCGTGCGCGTGGAATTCGGCTCCGACGCCGCGTTCCTCGAAACGCCTGAGCCGACGACGATCGTGCTGCTGGGCGCTGGCGCGCTGGCGCTGCGGCGCCGTCGCGTCAGCCGCTGACCATCGACGGTCCGACAACGCGCAGGCTGACGAATCCGTTCGACGGATTCGCGGCCTGCGCGGCTGTTTTCTCGGCCGCCGAGCGCCGCGGCGAGACGATCTCCACGATCTCCCCGAAAAGCGTGTTCGCCGACGCGCGCTGGATTTCGATTCGTGCGATCGCGCCGATGTGCTTCGCGGTGCCGTCGAAGACGACGATCGTGTCCTGCGGCGTCCGCCCGACAAGTTGTGCTGTCGATTCGCCGGTTCGCGCGCCGGCAAGGCTTCGCAGAACCTCGCTGCCGCGATCCTGTTCCGATTCCTGGACTGGTGCGGGATGGAGCGCGTGTAACGCGTTGTCGATGCCGCCGCCGTCCGGCCGCGCCGTCGCTCGCCGCCGCGCCGCCGCGCCGGCGGCCATCGCGGCGCTGGCCTTGCCGCGGGTACGGAGCTGCGCGTCGCCCTCGCCGAGTAGCGCCTTGCGAGAGAACCTGCTGTAGCCCTCGACGAGCACATCGGCCACGCTTCCGACGAGCGCACGCTTCTGCCGCGCGCCGATCTCGGCCTGCACCGCCAGCAGCTCGTTGCAGCGCGCGGCCTTCACCTCGTCCGGAACGTCGTCGGCGAGGTTGCGGTCGGCCTTCGTCCCGGGGCGCGGCGAGTATTTGAACACGTACAGGCCTGCATATTCGATTTCGCGCACCAGCCGCACCGACTGGCGGAAATCGCCTTCGGTCTCTCCGCAAAAGCCGACGATCATGTCGCCGGCGATCGCGATGCGCGGGACGAGCTCCCGCGCGCGGTCGATGATGCGGCGATACTCGGCGACGGTGTAGCCGCGCTTCATCGCCGCGAGCACGCGGTCGCTGCCCGACTGGGCCGGGATATGCAGGTACGGCATGATCCGCGGGCAGTCGCGCATCACGCGGAAGATGTCTTCGTCCCAGTCGGCCGGGAAGCTGGTGACGAAGCGGATGCGGTCGAGACTTTCGACCGCGTGGACGCGCTCGAGCAGTTGCGCGAAGCGAACCGGGGCGCCGTTCTCCTGGTGCACGTAGCTGTTGACGGTCTGTCCCAGCAGCGTGACCTCGCGGCAGCCGCGTTCGGCGAGCTTGCGGGCCTCCTCAACGATGTGCTGGGGCGGGCGGCTCCGCTCGGGCCCGCGCGTGAACGGCACGACGCAGAACGTGCAGAACTGGTCGCAGCCGCGCTGCACGCGGATGTAGCTTTGCAGCACGCCGGCTTCCAGCTCCGGCGCGCGGGAAAGGTCCAGCGCTTCGAGGCTGTCGTATTCCAGCGCCCGCTGAAGCACTTCCGTGCGGCGCGACAGACTGCCGGCCAGGAGCGCCACGCGCTCGTGGCGCTCGCGGACCTCGTCGATCAGCGCGCTCAGCTTGTTCAGCTCTCCGGGACCGCACAGCAGGTCGACGTGCGGCGCCTTGACGAACAGCCCCTCCTTCTCGCGCTCCGCCATGCAGCCGATCACGCCTACGATCGTCTCCGGCCGGCGGCGCTTCAGTCCCTTGAGCTGCCCCAGTCGGCTGAGCACCTTGTCCTCGGCGTGCTGGCGGACGCTGCACGTGTTGAACAGAATCAGGTCGGCGCTGCTGTAGTCGTCCGTGGGCGCCAGTCCGCGCGCGCGAAGCTGCCCCTCGACGAGCTGGCTGTCCAGGATGTTCATCTGGCAGCCAAACGTCTCAAGAAAGTAGCGTCCGTCGCGCATCAGCAGGCCCTCTTTCGAACGGCGCATTATATCGCGCGACAAGAAGCGCGCTGCGTCCGCGCGATGTCGACGGCGGGCGCAGCCCATTCGAGCCCGTGGCGCCAGCGAAAGGTTGCGAGCCCGTCGCTTCGACTCACTCGCTTGCGCGTGGGGTTCTCATTCGTTCGGGCACGGATTGCGTCCGGGTCGGATCGCATGCTGAACGACTATCCGGCGCGGAATCTATTCGCCGATCCGTCGCAACGCGTCCTCTACGCGCGCCCGCAACTCCGCCGAAAGCTCGCCGTTTTCGAGCAGCGCGCGGTACTCCGCGCGAGCCGGGCCGAGCTCGTGCAACCGCTCCTTCGCGTACGCTAGCTGATACCGCGCCTCGTACACCACCGACCCGCTCACGCCGGCGCGTAGTAGATCGGTCAACTCTTCCGCCGCCAGGCCGGCGTCGCCGGCCGCGACTCTCGCTCGCGCCAGCGCCACGCGCCAGCCCGGCAGCGCGTCCTCCGCCACGAACGGCACGCTCCGCTCCAGCAGACTTGCGACGCCGCGCGCCTCGTTCGCCGCGAGCCGTTCATCCGCGTGCGCGAGCAACTGCGAATCGAGCGCGAGCCGCACGCTCCGTCCGGGCCGGCGCGACTCCGGACGATCACCGAACAATCGCGGCGGCGCCGATGCCCCGGCGGCTGTCTGCTTGCTTCCGGCGGCCCCGCGCATCACGGCCGCGCTCGCGGGAAAATCGGGCTGGGACGCGGCGGTCGCGACAAACCCCGCACGCGTCGGGTCGATCTCGTCGTAGATCAACAGCTCCAGCAGCCAGGTGTTGAACCGATCGCGCAGCTCCGGCGTCGGGGCCGCGTCCGCCGCGCGCAAGAGAGCGGCGCGCGCGCCAGCGTTCGCCGCGCTTCCGGGCGGTGCAAACCGGCGCGGCCGCAGCGAGGCGCTGGAGGCTGGAGACGCAGTGGCCAGGTCGATCCAGCGCGCCACAGCCTCGTCGAACTGCCCGTTTTCCTCGAGCGCGCGGGCCAACCGCGCCAGGGTCAGCGGCCGTTCCCAGCCGCCAGGGGCCGAATCGAGGGCCCGTCGGTAGGCGTCGACGGCGCCGGGCCAGAACCCGCGCGCCGCACACTGTTCCGCCTGGCTGAAGTCCGGAGCGGCCGCGACATGCAGCCACTCGGCTTCTGCAATCGGTTTGCGCAGGTATTCGCCGGACACGCCGCGAAACACCAGAATTCCGTCGCGAAAGTCGCTGATCGCGACGTTTACAAACGGGGGCTTGCCGCGGAGCTTGACGGCATCAGCCTGGCGCGGGTCGGCCTCCTCCGCGACCGCGCCGGGAATCACGAGCGCGAGGGCCAGGACCAGACGCGAAATACGGGCGGACACAACCGATAGTATACCGGGTGGCTCGCCTCGGGCTCACGGATCCGAAACCGCGCGTCCGTCGGGCGTGGCCACCACTAATAGTTGCGTGCGGGATCGTTGCGCTGTAAACATTGCGTAGCCGCGGGTTATTGGACGCATGCGGGAGTGTGTCGAAGTGAGTCCGGATCAGCGAAACGCGTGGGTCGTTGCGTGCCTCGTCGGCGCCATGCTGCTGGGGACCGCCATGCTCCTATGGCTTGAGCCGCCGGCGCACGGATGGAGCGTGCCGGCGGTGGAGCTGGGTGAGAACGTCGCCGGTGTGCGCTCGGTTCAGATTCACTTCGCGCTTGCGGACGCCGCTTTGCCGCTCGATGAATACGATTGCGTGGTGTACGCGGACGGCAGGTGCGCGTGGCGCCCGCGTAGCGCCGACATCCGGCTCACGCTGCTGGGAAAGCGTTCCAATCGCCTGCCAGAAGCGCAGGCGGGCACGCTGCTCGCGATTCTCGGAAGCATGAACTTGGCGTCCGGGCTCGACTTTTCGCAGGTTCGCCTGGATCCCGGTTCGGACCCGAAACTGAACCCCGGCCTGCCGCCTCCGGCCCATGAGCTTCGAGCGCTGCTGGAGCGGAAGGGCATCCTGCAATGACGGAGCCGCCGTCCGGCGCGGCGCGCGAAAATGCGTCGCGTTCGCGCCGCGCGCATAGCCCGACCACCGCTAAGATGCCGCATTCGGCCGTGGCGCCGGACCGATTTGGGTCGCCGAGGCCGGATTGACGGATCGGGGAATGGGTCGCACGTTCGTCAGCCTGCCAGACTATGAGATCACGGGTCGCATCGGCCGCGGGGCTGGCGCGATCATCTACGAAGCGCGGCAGCGCGCCACGCGGCAGCCCGTCGCGATCAAGCACGTCGTACGCCACGGTCCGGCGGACGAGCGTTTCCTCGAGCAGGCCGAGACGGAATACGCCGTGGCGCATACGGTGTCGCACGAGAACCTGCGCCGTTGCCTGGATGTCGTGCGCGTCCGCCGCTGGCTCAAGACGCGCGAGCTGTTTCTGGTCATGGAGCTCGTTGAAGGCGAGCCACTCGAACAACTGCTCAAGCCGCAGCCGCCGCCCGTCGAGTTCGACGGGCTGCTGGACGTGTTCATGCAAGTGGCGGCCGGGCTGCACGCGCTGCACAAGCAGGGCTTCGCGCACGCGG
The DNA here is from genome assembly GCA_039961675.1 of Phycisphaerae bacterium. Lineage (GTDB taxonomy): Bacteria > Planctomycetota > Phycisphaerae > UBA1845 > Fen-1342 > JABRWC01. Next base: position 79,272 of record JABRWC010000007.1, on the reverse strand, counting down.
ACATCAAGCCCAACAACATCATCGTCTCCGGTCGCGGCGGGGTGAAGATTATCGACTTCGGGCAGAGCTGCCCGCTGGGGCACACCAAGCAGCGCGTACAGGGCACGCCCGACTTCATTGCGCCCGAGCAGGTCATGCGGCAACCCATCGACCAGCGGACGGACGTGTTCAATCTCGGCGCCACCATGTACTGGTCCGTGACGCGCAAGTGGTTCCGCACGATGATGAGTCCCGCCCCGGCGGGCGCCAAGAAGATCGAGATCGACGCCCGCGCCGGCAACGAGCCGCCGGCGACGATCAACCCGGCCGTTCCGCTGCCGCTCTCGCAGTTGATCCTCGACTGCTGCGAGACCCGCAAGGACGACCGTCCCCGCGAAATGAGCCAGGTGATCTCGCGGCTCGAGATCGTCCGGCACCTGCTGAATCGGCGGCGCAGCGACTCGGCCGCGCGAGGAAGTCGCTGACGCCGTCCGGCAGAAGGGTGTGCACGAGTGACCGACCACGGAAAGCGCGACGCGCGGGTCAGCCGAACCGGAACAACCGACGGCGAGGTGGCCTGCCGCAGCTTGCAGGAAGCCACCGCGCTCATCCGCGAGGACCCCATCCGCCAAGGCTCGACGCTTCGATTCGGCGGCGCCGGCCAGGTCGTGATGACCGGCGACCTGCACGGCAACCTGGCCAACTTTGACAAGCTGCAACGCTTCTGCGCGCTGGAACAGAGCCCGGCTCGCTGCGTCGTGCTGCACGAGCTGATCCACCAGGAACTCACCTCCGCCGACCAGTGGGACCTCTCGATCGACCTGCTGGTCCGCGCCGCCGCGTGGAAGTGCGAGTTCCCCGACAACGTCTTCTTCATCCAGTCCAACCACGAGCTGGCGCAGTTCCGCAACCAGGAGATCACCAAGGGCGGGCGATCGGTGCTCTACGACTTCGAGCGCGGCGTCGCGCGGCGCTTCGGCAAGCACACCGATCGGCTGCTTGATTGCGTCAGCGAGTACATCGGCGCGTTGCCGCTGGCGGCGCGGACCCCGAACGGCGTCTTCATGTGCCACAGCCTGCCCGACCCGCTGCTGATTCCGTACTACGACGTGACCGTCTTCGACCGCGCGCCGTCCGAGGCCGACCTGTCCCCCGGCGGTCCGGCGTACGCACTCGTCTGGGGGCGCTTTCACTCCCCGCAGATTGTCGACGCCTTCGCCGCCCGGCTCGGCGTGGAGCATTTCATCGTCGGCCACACGCCGCAGGAATTCGGCCACCGCGTGATCGGACGCATGATCATCCTCTCCAGCGAGCACAACCACGGCACGTTCCTGCCCATCGACCTGAGCCGCAAATACACCACCGAAGAGCTCGAAGCGAGCATCCGCAAGTTCGTGTCCGTACCGTAGCTGCTGGCGTGGACCGCGACCGATCCGGTGCCCGGTGCCGGTAGCGTCGGACCTCCGTGTCCGACGGCTGGGGCCACGCACGCAGGAGCAATCCCCGTCCGCAATTGATCCGAGGCGCGAACGTAAGATCAGTCGGAGCGTTCACCGCCGAATCCGAGCCTGAAACGCGAGCAAGCGGGGACACGCTCGGCCAGGCCGCTCCTGCCGGGGGGCGCTCGCTTGGGCATGGGGCTCGGTCTGCCGCGCGGCTGCCAAGACGTCGCTGTATACTCTGCCGGGCGAACCGGCGGCGTGGACGACGCGCCCGCGGCCGGACTTGCAGCGAGGACTCATGGAAGGTGTGGTCATCAAGCCGCGGGGCTTTTGTGCCGGCGTCGAGCGCGCCATCCGGGCGGTCGAGCTGGCGCTCGACCAGTACGGCGCGCCGATCTACGTGCGCAAGGAGATTGTGCACAACTCGCACGTGGTCGCACGGCTGCGGGCGCTGGGCGCCGTGTTTGTCGAGGAACTCGACGAGGTTCCGTCCGGCGCGATCGCGATTCTGTCCGCGCACGGCTCGCCGCCGTGGGTCTACGAGCTCGCCGAGCAGCGCGGGCTGCGGCTGATCGACGCCACCTGCCCGCTGGTGACCAAGGTTCATCGCGAAGTTCACCGCTTCATCCGCGACGAGTATCACATCGTCTTCATCGGGCACGAAGGGCACGACGAGGTGATCGGCACGATGGGCCAGGCGCCGCGGCACACCAGCCTGGTGCAGGACCTCGCAGGTGCGCAGTCGCTCGCTCTGCCGCCGGACCGGAAGGGCGTCATCCTGACGCAGACCACGCTCAGCCAGGACGACACCCGCGAGATCGTCGAGACGTTGCTGCGGCGTTTCCCGCTGCTTGAGCTGCCGCCGAGCGACGACATCTGCTACGCGACGCAGAACCGCCAGAACGCCGTCAAGGACGCCGCGGCCGATCTCGACCTGCTGCTCGTGGTCGGGTCACGGAACTCCTCGAACTCGAAGCGCCTTACGGAAGTCGCCCGCTCCCGCGGCGTCGCGTCCCACCTGATCGACGGCCCGGAATTCATCGAGTCGCAATGGCTTCATGGCGTGCGCTGCGTGGGGGTCACTTCCGGCGCCAGCGCCCCGGAGGACGTGGTGCAGCAGGTCGTCGCGCGGCTGCGCGAACTGGGCGTCGAGCGCTGGCGCGAAGTCGTGGCGCCGGATGAGGGCGTGGTCTTCCGGCTCCCGCCGTTCGTCGAGCTGACCCGCCAGGGCGGTTCGGCCGCTCGGAGTTGAAACACCCGCCGCGTTACGGCGCCGGCCGGATGAGGTTGCCGAGCTGCGCCGGCGAGTAGATGTAGCCGGACGCTCCCGACCAGGACGAATACTCGCCGCGCCGCGCATCGAGCCGCGTCACGTTGCAGCCCAGCACCACGCTGCGCGCCGCCTCCTCGCCCAGAGACGCGATCGGCACGGCCACCTCCACGGTCCAGGCCTCCGCACCCAGGTCCACCGCGATCCGCGGCCGCGTGGGCCAGTCCTCGGACGCGTTCATCGGCGGGATCGTCAGCGCCCCGCGCCGGGCCGAGAACACCGCGTTCGGCTTGATCTGGAGCACCAGCAGCCGCCCGCCGTCGCCGTGCAGTTCGTTCTGCGGCGAGATGATCAGCTCCACCACGTCCTGCCCCCACGGATGCGCGCCGTCGATCGGCACCAGATTGTCGGGCGTCCAGATCGGCCGGACGTCGCCACCTAGCTCGCACCAGATGCCGACGTAGAGATTTTCGGAGTCCGCGCAGAAGTACGCCCGCGTGGAGCGCACCGGGCGCCGCGAACCCGGCGGGTCTCCTGCACCTGCGCACAATAGAAAATCGCCGGCCGAGTTGTTCGCGGCTCGAACCCAGTCGGACAGGTCGCCGTCGATGCGCGGCGGCGTCGAGACCTTCGGGCACGACGCGACCGCCAGACGCCCCTCCGCGGCGAACGAGCCGGCCGCCGGCGTCTCGCACATCATGCGGAACGGGTAGATTCCCTCCGCGTTGTACGCCAGCGCCCCGGCGGTCACCTCGATCTCGGTGACGCCGCGCTGGTGCGCCGCCACGCTCAACGGCGCGTCGCCGCGCTGTTCCCAGCCCAGCGGCGGATCGGGGAGCTTCCACACGCCCGAGATGGCCTGCTCGGAGTTGTTAAGCAGCGCTGCCGAGACGTGCGCCCGGAGCGAATCCTCGGCGTACTCCAGCCGTACGCCGCGCACTTCCGCCCGCGAGACTGCGGACAGGCTCATCACGCGCCCCCAGTCGGTCAGGTAGTCGATCTGCCGCTCGAGGCCGGCGTCGGTCGGAGCGAACTGGTTCGCCAGCTCTTGAAGCAGCACTTTGCGGGCGAGTTCGTAGACGTACGGGTCCTGCGACCAGCCGCAGTCGAGCGTGCTGAGCAGGTTCTCGCCGCAGGCGTCGGCCAGCGCGCGGCGCACCACCTGCTGCGCCGTGCGTTGCGCGAGCAGCGGCTTGCCGCGGATCTCAAGCAGATGAAGCAATTCATAGTCGAAAAGGCCCCGGCGCAGGCGCTTGAGCCGCACCGAAGGCAGGACCGCGCCGGCCAGCCCGAACGGCCGGCCTGAATATGCCAGTGGAGCGGCATCGGATTGCTGCGGATCAATGCCGGCTTCAGACGTCAGCGCGCCCTCGATCCAGACGCCGTTCAGGCCGTAACGGTAGGCCAGCCACGCCAGCACGCGCGCGTCGGTCGGCGGGGCCTCGGGCCGCAGCGAACCGCTGTACGGCGGTTGGTCCGCCATGAACCAGGTGCGACTGCCGAGGTTGCGCTGTTGAGCGAGCGCGCCCGGCTCGCACCAGGCGGCCGGCGACGCCCAGACGCCGACGTGCGCAAGCTCGACTACCGGGGCGCCGTGCCAACCCAGGCTTCGCAACGTGCCCGGCGCCAGGTGCGTCAGGAACGGCAGGCCCGATTCGCCTTGCGCGAGGATGCTTGCGAAGCGTTCCGCGCGCCGCACGCTCGACTCGCCTAGCGCGGCCGAAGCGGATGGACGTACGACGGCGCGCCCCAGCCAACCGCGCGCTTCGAAGTGCTGCCGGCACTCGGCCACGTATGCCGCCAGCGTGCGCGCGTAGCCCGCCGATTCGAAGCCGCCGTTCAGTTCCGCGCTCGGGTAACGCTCGGACAACGGCACGAGCGCAACGGCGAGCGGCACGCGGTCGGGCAATGCGCTGCCGTCGTACCAGCCGCCGAACAGCGCGTCGTACGGCGCCCATTCGGCTTCGACGGTCTGCTCGCTCGTCAGGCGGTACTTGGGAAACGAAACGATCGGTGCCGGCGTCGCGCGATGCTCGTGGAACAGCGTCACGACCTGGTTTAACACGCTGGCCGCCGCCTGGTGCGACGGCTCGTCGGGCAGGATGCGCGTCTCCTCCGCCGTCGCGGTGGAACGCCAGCCCGCGTGTTCCTCCAGCAGCGCCCGAGGGTCGATCGCGCACACGAGCGGAAGCGAGCGCTCGCTCGGGATCGCCACGGGCAGCACCGTCAGCTTGAGCGCCACGCGCCGCGCGAGTGCCTTCGGATCCGACGCAGAGCGCACGGTAATCGTCCCCGCGTACGTTCCGGCCGCGGTCGTCGGTGGCACGTCGATGTCGATCCAGACCACTTCCGCTTGGCGGTCTCCGAGCGAGATCGGTCCGCCGCCGCGCGGCGCCCCCCAGGGCACGAGCAGGTCGAGCACGGACGTCGGCTCAGCGGAGCGGCCGGTGTGACGCGGATACCAGCTTCGAAACTCGCGAACCAGTACCGGCCGCATGCGGTGCATGGAGACCGCTTCGGCGGCGTGAAGCGTTCCCGCCGGACCGGTCAGGTCCGAGACCTCGATTTCCAGCGCGCCGCTCGGCGGCGCGTCGGTCTGCAAGCCGAGCTGAAAGGCGACCGTTTCGTTGATCGCCGCGACCAGCGAGACTTCGCCGCGCGCCGCCGAGAACAAGTCGTTCTCCGGCGACGGGCGCGAACCGGGAGTGATCTCGCGCGTGTCGCTCTCGGCCCACACGTTCACCGCAGCAGGCCGCGGCGCAAGACAGCCGCCCAGCAGTGCGGCCATGGACGCCGCAACGAACTTGAGAATGCCCCCGGGACGACGGCCGGTGTATGCTGTCAGCGGCGTCGCAGCGGGGATCGAGGTGGCTTCTCCGCGGCGCGACGTCGGACGGTACTTTCGGACGGTCATGCCGTGTTCCGTTTCGGTCTGGCGGCGGCGCTTGCCTGGTTCGCGCTGTGCGATGCGCCGGCGCAGGGAGACATTCTGTATCTGACGGACGGTTCCCGCTACAGCGGGAGCCTCGTTCGCGAGACGGAAGACGAAATCATCTTCCGCGTAACGTCCGCGGACGGGCGCTCCAGCGCCGTGCGGCGCTTCCCGCGCAAGCGAGTCGATCGCGTCGAGTCGTCGGCGTTCATGCCGGGAACGGCGCAGCCGCGGGTAGCCGCGCCGTCGGCCGCCGATTTCGAGCAGATGCTGCGCGAAGCGTTCGAGCTGATCGACGACGACGATCATGCGGCGGCGCTGCGCGCGCTTCAGCGCGTGGCGCAGGAGGCGCCACCCGAGTTGCTGGAGCGCCTGGACGGGCAGACGCGAGCGCAGCGCGGCCGGCCGCTTGCCGAACTGCTTGCGCAGCTCCGGGTCGAGGCCGCGCTGCGGACGCCGACGGGCCGCGGGTTCCGCATCCGCCACGCCACCGCTTACGAAGCCGAGGCGCTCGCCGGCCGGCTGGCCGCGATGGAGGCCGAGCTGCTCGCGCGGGTTCACGGGGGGCGGACGCTGGAAAGCTGGTCATGGACGCCGGAAGAGTGGACGGATGTCGGCCCGGCCGCACGGACGCTCGTCGTCGACGCGGAGCGCGGGGCCGGCGTCGTTGGCGCGCGGCTGCGGTTCGATCCGCGCGTGCGCCGCGACTCGCAGCTCCGGCCGGCCCTGGTCGAGATGCGGGATCGCCTCGCGCGGCTGGCCGCCCGCGTGGCGGGGCTTCGCGGGTTCACCAGCCTGGATGCAGCCGATGATCCGGCCGACCCGACGCTCGGTGAAGCGCGCCGGCTGGAGGTAGCCCAGTCCGCTGCGCCCGAAAACGCGGAAAGTCAACCGGACGCAGGCACTTCCGCGCCGGCCAGCCGGCCCGCGAGCGGGAATCTCCCGTAGAGTCCCCGTGCGCGAGAGGCGGCTGGCGTGGCCGATTGTCGGTGTTGCGACTCGCGGGCATCGCACCGTCGCTCGCAGGCCCGCGACCCTTCGTGTACGCTTCCGCCCCGGACTCGGCGTCTCACGGCCTGCGCCGGCGAGCGACCGGCGGCTCAGTCGACTGCGAGGTGCGCGACGTGACTCGATGCGAAGCGATCTTCAGTACGGACATGCCCGGACTGCTTTCGCGCGGGAAGGTGCGCGACATTTACGACCTCGGCGACCGGCTCATGATCGTCGCCAGCGATCGCATCTCCGCGTTCGACGTGGTGATGGATCAGCCGGTTCCCGGCAAGGGCGTCGTTCTCACCGCGCTGACGCGCTTCTGGCTGGATTCGCTGGCCAGCGCGCAGCCGCATCATCTTGATTATGTTGTGCGCCCCGGCCGCATTCCGCGCGGATACGAAGCCCACGCCGAGGCGCTTTCCGGCCGCGCCATGGTCTGCCGCAAGGCGCGGGTGCTGCCCATCGAGTGCGTCGTGCGCGGGTACCTCGCCGGCGGCGGATGGAAGGAGCACCAGCAGACCGGCCGCGTCAGCGGCATCGCGCTGCCGCGCGGACTGCGGCTCGCGGATCGACTGCCGGAGCCGATCTTCACGCCCAGCACGAAGGCGGCCAACGGACACGATGAACCGATCTCGTTCGAGCGCGCGTGCGACGACGCGGAATCGTTCCTTCGCGCCGGCGCGCGGCAAGCCGCGCCGAGCGCACTCCAGGACGGCCGGGCGCTCATGTCGCGTGCGCGCGAGCGCGCCCTGGCGATCTACGCCGAGGCCGCAGCCTACGCCGAGACGCGCGGCATCATCGTCGCGGATACAAAGTTCGAATTCGGGCTGATCGACGGCGAGTTGGCGCTGATCGACGAGGTGCTCACGCCGGACTCGTCGCGCTTCTGGCCGCGGGCCGCGTGGCGTCCCGGCGAGAACCCGCCGAGCTTCGACAAGCAGTTCCTGCGGGACTACCTGGACCGCCTTGATTGGCCAAAATCGCCGCCGCCGCCGAGAATCCCGGACGACATCCTGGAGAAGACGGCCCAGCGGTACCAGGAGGCTTACACTCGGCTCGCAGGCGACGCAGGAGACCGCTCGCACGCGTGACCAGCAGCGCGTCGCGAGATTCGTCGGCCGCGGTTGGCCGACGCTACTGCACCATTTCCCGCTCCCGCACGGCCGCGGCTCGGATGGGCGGGGTCGCGCGGCTCCGATCGTGAGATGCGGAGGTCCGACGCTACGGCGCGTTCCGTGCGCGGCGCGCAAACCACAGCCCTGCGGCCGCCAGGCCGCTCAGCGCCGCGGACGCCGCCGCAGAGCAGATGTCGGCGGGGAAATCGGGGAGATCGGTCCCACACGGAAAGACGCGCGGATCGCAGACGGTCGCGCCGCGGATGCACCCATCGCCCTGAAGGCAGATCGTGATGCAAGCCGGATCGACCGTACCGACCACGCGAACCTCGTCCCCGATGTCAAACCCGCCATAGTCCGCCAGGTAGTACTGCTTTCCGCCGGTCTCGAACATGACGCAGGTCACGCCACGCACCAGCGTCCCGCAGGCGTCGATCTCGGTCTCGGTCGCGTCCGCGCCGTCGGAGCTGTTCGGGTCCTGCGCGAGCGCCGCCGGCGCTGTTGCGAGCATGACCGTGGCGAGAACAAACGGGTATCGACAGAGCCCCAGGACAGCGGTCATGGCGATTCTCCATTCGGTGCGGCACGCCGCGCTTCCATGCCGATCACGATTGGGCGATAGGCCGCGGGCCATCGCGCGAATTCACCGTCATTGTAGCGCGATTACAAGCCGCAGGAAGGGTCCGTCGCGCCGGCCGCTCCGGCGACGACACCGCGACGACGGTGCCTGCCACGTAAGTCATGAGGTTCAGGCCGATCGCTCACGGACCGGCAGCGTCGTCAGAGTCCGCCAGCAACGCAAGTCGGCGGGCCGCCTGGGCGGGGAGATCGCCCGGCACGCTCAAGGTGCGGATCAGATCGACAGCCGCGCAGAGCTCCTCGAGCGCCTCGTCCCGCCGGCGCTGTCCGGCGAGGCAGTCCGACAGCACGAGCGTGGTTGACGCGATCATCTCCGCGGGCGCGCTCATCGCGCGCCATAGCGCCAGCGATTCCCGCGCGCGGATCTCCGCCGCGTCAAAACACTCCAGCGCGCACAGGCAGCGCGCCAGGTTGTGCAACGATCTGGCCACGTACGGGCTCGGTCCGGGCCCGGCGCACCCGCGTAGTATCGCGAGCGACTCGCGGAAGATCGGCTCAGCCACATCCGGCTCGCCGCGTTCGCGGTAGATGTCGGCGACCACGTTCAGCGCGACGCCCACGCCAAGCGGGTGCTCCGCGCCACGCGCCCGGTAAATGCTCACGGCCTCTTGAGCGATCGGGAGCGCCTCGGCCAACCTACCCGTGTTTCGCAGCAACGCCGCGAGGTTGTTGGCGGATTCACCCAGGTCCGCGTGCCCGTTCGGCAGCGTCGCCCGGCGGATGTCCAGCGCCGCGCGAAAGCGCCGCTCGGCGTCCACATGCCGGTTCTGAAGCAAATCGAGCTTACCCAGGCCGTTGAGCGTGGCGGCCAGTTCCGGATGTCGATCCCCCAGGATGCGCCGCCGCTGCGTTTCCGCTTCCTCCAGCAGGCCGCGGGCTACATCGAGCTGACCCATTTCCATGTGGAACACACCGAGGTTGTGCAGCCCGCGCGCCAGCATGGGCGAATCCGGGCCCAGCAAGCGGCGTTTCAGTTCGAGCGAGCCGCTCAGCAGCGGCGCGGCGCGCTCCATGTCGCCGAGCCGTCCGTACAGCAGCCCGAGGTTGTTCATCACCTGCGCGGTCTCCAGGTCGCCTTCCGGCGCAAGCTCGCGGCAGATTGCCAGCGATTCGGCGAACAGCGGTTCGGCCTCGGCCCGCCGCACGGCGTTGCGGTTCAGGCACTCCGCCAGGTTGTTCAGCGCCTGGCCGAGCCGGCGTTTCACGTCCGGGGACAATGGCGAACGGATGGCTTGCTCCCGCCGGATTGCGAGCAGCGCGCGGAACTCGCGCTCCGCCGCTTCCGTTCGCCCGTTCTCCAGCGCCCCGGTGGCGGCCCCCTCGCGACACGCGAGACTGTGTTCATGTTCCGGGCCGAGCAGGTTTGCGAACGCCTCTGACGCGGCGACGAGCTCCTTCTCGGCGTCCGAGTATTCGCCGAGCGCGAGCAGCATCCGTCCGATCGTTCGGCGCAGCGTCGCCTCGGCGAGCGGCTGCCCGCGAAGTTGTTCAGGGATTCTGGCTCGTGCCGGTTCGACGAACTCGAGAATGGTCAATCCGCGCTTGAGTTCCGCGTCGTCGCCTACGGCCTGAATCGTGGACTCAATGAACTCAAGCACTTGCGCCGCGCTGCGCCGCTCCTGCTCCGCCCGCGCGGTCGCGGCGCGCTGCCGCACGAACATCACCGACATCGTCGCCGCGTACACGATCGTCAGTACAAGGACGGCCGTCGTCGCTGCGGCAGCCGCCCAGTGGCGGCGGACGAACTTCACCGTCCGGTACCACCGGCTGTCTCCCCGCGCCTGCACCGGCCGGCCGGACAGGTAGCGGCGCAGCTCGTCGGCCAGATCCTGGGCCGAAGCGTAGCGCTCGCTGCGGTCACGGGCGATCGCCTTGAGGATCACCGCGTCCAGCTCGCGGTCGATGAACGTGGCGTGGGCGCCCGGGCGCACCCGGTCCGCGCGGCGAATCTGGTCGAACACCTGTGCCAACGGACCGCTCACGTCATAGGGAAAGCGGCCGGTCAGACAGTGATAAAGCATGATTCCGAGCGCGTACACGTCGGTGCGCACGTCGATCAGCGCCGGCCGGGCCTCGACCTGCTCGGGCGAGGCCCACGTGGGCGAGCCGAGGAATTCCTGCGTGAGCGTCACGGCGTCCGGGCTGGCGCGGGTCGCGGGCCGCGCCAGGCCGAAGTCGAGCAGGTGCGGCTCGCCGCGCTCGTCGACCAGCACGTTCGTCGGCTTCAGGTCGCGGTGGATCACGCCCACCGCGTGCGCAGCCTGCACCGCGTCGCAGATGCGGATGAACAGGCCCAGGACCTCCCGCAGTGGGAACGCCCGCCGCGATTCCAGCCCGCCGCGGCCGTCCAGCGCGCTGCGGTCCAACTCGTGCACGAACTCGTGCAGCGCGTACCCCGAGATGTACTCGGTCGCGTGCCACAGCGCGCCGCCCGGCAGCTCGCCGCGCGCCAGCACCGCCACGATGTTGGGGTGGCTGAGTTGGCGCAACGTCTCGTATTCCTGCTCGAAGCGCGCCCGCGCACGCGGATCGGACAGTGCTTCCGGACGGATCAGCTTGAGTGCCACCTTGCGCCGGCTCGCCTCGTGAATCGCCTGCCACACCGTTCCCTGCCCGCCTTGGCCCAGGCGTCGGACCACGCGATAGCCGGCGACCGCCGGCGTGCCTACGGCCGATGTGGTCGATCGCGCTTCGGCGATCTCCAGCCCGCCGACGGGGCGGCACTCAGGGCAACGACCGTCGAGAAGACGCTCGGCCGGGAAGCGCGCTCCACAAACCGAGCAGGGGCTTTCAGGACTCACATCGGGCCTCGTGTGCAACGGAAATGGCGACGCCGAACGGCCGGCATGATACCGTCGCGTGCGGCGAATGGCGCGGCGAGACAGCGCAGACCTGTGAACCGCGCCCGTTCCGGAGCCGTCTCCGGTCGCGAACCTCGCCTGACCGGCCGCTTTCTCTGTGCAAGCCGGGGTGTGCATAGGAGGAATTGCGTGAGCGCAGGCCGGACGCCTGTGCCCACGCTCCAGCCCCACAGGCGAGACGCCCGCGCCACTTCGAAGTGCGTAAAAGCGCCGCGTGACCGGCGCCCGTGCGAAACGGGGCGGTCACGCGGTCTCGCGGGTGAGACGGTTGGTCCGCGCGCGGTGCGGGTTCGCACGCGGCGCAGGTCGGAGGATCGCCGGCGGGCACCGTGTCGCGCTTACTCGGCGCTGGACTTCGCGAGCGATTCGGCTGCCCCAGCCCGTTCCGCGGGCACCGCGATGCGCAGCTCGCTGATCTCCGCGCTTACGTCGCTGACATCCTCGATGGACCGGCCGTACAGCCGCGCTGAGAATGTCCGCGTCGATCCGGGCATGAGCGGGCCGCGCCAATCGCCCTCGTCGAACGTGACAGGCGTGGCGGCGTACGCGCGCAGCTCTTCAAGTGGGACCTTGCGCCCGTCCTGGAGCGCGACGTTGATCGCCATCATGGTGATCGTCTCGCTTCCGGTGTTCGCGACCTCGAACACGACGGCGCGCGCCCCATGCCGGCCGCCGACATCGGCCAGTCGGACCCGGACGTCGACGTTCTGCCGATAGTCCGCGGCGCGGCGGTCTGAGAGCATGTCTGCCAGCGCCGGGGGCAGCTTCTCCGACCAATCCGGAAGCGACTCCACGATGTTTCCGGCCAGGCTGAACGCGCCGCCGACGCGCTCGTTGAAGATGTACATCCCGTACGAAGCCAAGCCGGTGCCGCAAATTACGGCTGTGATGAGTAGTCCGAAGAAGCCCGACGCGATCGCCGTCAGGAACCCGCCGCGCTTCACGACAACCGCAGGCGCCACGTTCACGACTTCACTCCTTTCATTGCAGCATGGCATGTCGATCTCCGTTTGACTGGTGACCAACACGCCGCGGACGGGATACCCTGCGGCAGCCGGGAACGCCTCTCCAGCCGCCCCGTAACCGGTTGCGGCCTCGAATTCCCGCCCCGGACGACGCGTCGTCCAATGTCCACCCACGCGCCGCCGGATTCGCAACGGCCGGCCGGCAGACGCACGCTGCGGACGAGCGGGGATTCGTCTCCCAACGCGGATTATTGCCGCGGGTCTGTGGTTCTGTAACAATGCCTTGTCCTTCGTCCGGCGCGGGCGAAGAGAGCTGGCCTCCTGTGCGATCGACGCACAGCACTTATGGAACTGTGGCGAGGAATTCCGCGTGCGACGCTGCATGCCTCGTTGGTTGGTCATCGCCGTAAGTGTCTGTTTTTCAATCGGTTGCGCACCTATCGAACCGATTCCCGTACCGCCCGGGGACGTGTTCGCGGCGGTCCTGGACGAGGTCGCACTTGACCCGAACACCTCGTGCGACGAGTTGCGCAAGATGTTCGGCCTGGATGGTCTGACGGTCGTCGAGAACCCCGGCCAGGCCGGCATTCCGTTCGAAGAGTATTTCGTTCCTACTCCCGACGGGCAGAGTCTACGGGTGTGGTCCATTCCGGCGGAGGCAAACCGAGGGACGATCGTCTATTCGGCCGGCGCAGTTGGCGAGATCGCGTGCTATCTCTACCCGGTGTACCTGCTGAACCGTGCTGGATGGAACGTCGTCATGTACGACTACCGCGGATTCGGCGGCAGCTCCGGCACGCCATCGCTCGCTACCCTGCCAACGGACCTGGAGACCGTCCTGGATTGGACCCTCGATCACGCGGGCGTCGAGCGCGTCACGCTCCTGGGCATCTCGCTCGGATCGATCCCATCGGTGAATGTCGCTTCGCGGCGGCCGGAAGCGCTGAACGCCCTGATCCTCGATTCGCCGATCTCGCTCGCCGAACAGGTCCGCCGTCTGCGGCCCGCGCTGCTGGACAACACCGAAGCGTTCGTGAGTCTCATCGATCCGGCCCTGCAAACCGAAGCGCTCATGTCGCAAGTGCACGCGCCGGTCCTGGTGCTGGTCGGCCAGTTCGACTTTCTCGCGAGGGCCGAGGTCGCCCGGCGGCTCTACGAATTGGCGAGCGCTCCGCGGCGATTGGTCGTGTTCCCGCGGTTGGGACACGTTCGCGCGCCTTTCGACTCGGCGGCGGATTACCTCGGCGCGGTGGATTCGTTTCTCGCGTTCGTTTGGGAAGGCGGGGATTGGGCTCCGGCGCCAAGCGGCGCAATTGTGCTGAGCGACCCATAGACGGCTCCCGCGGCGCTGCTTCGGCCGTGTTCCGCGCAGAATGACCGGGTCGAAACCTGCGCGCCAGAGCTTACTTGAGAACCGCATACCAGAACGCCGCCGCTGCAAGCAGCGAGACCAGGCCGAGCGCCGCGCCGATCGCGCTGTGCCAGGGTCGGATTCGTGTCTCGCCCGTGGCAAGGTTTTTTCCACCAAGCCAGAGCGCTATGGCGCCGGGGATGCACAGCGGAAACAGAATTGCTCCGACGATGCCGAGTCCCAGCGACAGCGTCGCCCGCGACTCGCTGCGCAGCGAGTTCAGCGTCGAGGCGGCTTCGATCGTGAACGGCGCGTGGCACGAGACGCACGTGTCCGCGTCGATCGGACTGAGCGCCTTGCACTGCGAACACTGGATCGCCGCGGCGCCATTGGCCCGCGCGACGATGCGCGGCGCGTGAACGCCGTCGGAAGCGAACGCGTGCACCGGCGCGGGCGGTTCGGCCTCCGGTTCCAGCAACTGCGCTTTCTCGGGCAGGGGGCTGCGTCGCCGCAGGTGCGGGGTGATGAAACGCGCCGCGCAGGTCGGACAGCGGCCGGGATAGCCGCACATGCCCGTGTGCGCTTCGAGCAGGCAGCCGCAGCGCGGGCAGGGAAAATTGAACAGCCGCCGCGGACCCAGGCTCGGCGCGCCGGCGCGAACCACCGCAGCGCCGTGCGGCTTCGGGATTCGCAGCAGGCTCTGGCAGTACGGGCACTGGGCTTCGATGCCGATCCACTCGGCTCGGGCCACGATGACGCGCTCGCATCGCAGGCACGAGATGCGGAACCGCCCGGGTTGGTCTTGCACCGCGGCGCTCATTCGGTTCGCTCGCCTTCCGCCGCACGCCGGCACTGCACGAGGGTATACAAACGCACGCCGTCTGGGTATCGTCCACGCGCCATGAATGGGAACGAATGTTGCGAGCGCGCCGTGGGGCGGGCGTGGCGCGGCCGGAGGGCGCTCATCGCGGGGCTGGCGCTCCTGGCGCCGGCGGCGCTGGGCTGCAAGATGGTTGCGGCGCCCTTCCTGATGTGGGGGCCGGAGCCGACGAAGCCGGTCGCGGCGGAGTATCCATACCTGGAAGGCAAGCGAGTCTGCATCGTGGTCTGGACAGACCGCGACGTGCAGTTCGAATATCCTTTCGTGCAACTGGAAGTCTCCGAGCATCTCGCGATTCCGCTGAAGGCGAACGTCCGCGGCATCGCGATCACGCCGAATCGCGACGTGGTGGACTTTCAGCGCCGCGAGCCGGATTGGGACCGCATGCCGCCGGCCCAGATCGGCCAGCGCTTCGGGGCCGAGCGCGTGCTGATGGTCGAGCTGACGCTGTACACCACGCGCGAGCCCGAGAGCACGCACCTGTACCGCGGCCGGATTTCAGCCAACGTCAAGGTGTACGACGCCGCGGCGCCGTCGGCGGAGGCGGCGTACCGTACGACGGTCGAGTGCGCGTATCCGCCCGACTCGCACGGCGCGTGGGGGACGGACGATCGCCAGATTCGCAAGGCGATGATGGAAGCGTTCGCCAACGACGTGGCCCAGAAGTTCTACGAGCACCGTGTCAAGCTCCAGTGACGTGCGCGCGCTGATCGCCATCCTGCTCGTGTGTCCGATGCTTGCCGCGGCGGCGGCCGGCTGCGGCGCGGCCACGCCGCTGGCCTATTACTTCAGCCCGCGCCACATTCAGAAGTCGGAGTACGCGTTCCCCGGCGACGCCCGCGTCGCCGTGCTGATTGAGCCGGCGCGACCCGATGCAGAGCATCCGGTCTTCAACCGCGCGCTCTACGAACGCCTGGCCGAGACGTTTCGCGAAAAGAAATCGAAGGCGGCGTTGTTGCCCCTGGACGAAGTGACCACGTTGCGAAGCCAGCACGCGGACTTCGCGTCCTGGAGCATCCAGCGGATCGGCCGGACGCTGCACGCGTCGCACGTGCTGTACATCCGCATCGACGAGCTTCAGCTTCGCACAACGCCGGAAGTCCCCGTCATCGAGCCGCGCGTGACGCTGCATGAGAAAGTGATTCTCGTGGACAGCCCCGAGCACGACGCGCGCGCCTGGCCGAAGGAGCAGGAAGGTCGGCTGGTTACTTGCTCGCGTCCGTCGGGCGAGGTCGCCGACGCGGGTGACGAGGACGACGCGGTCCGCAAGCTGGGGCTGGATACGGCGTACTTCGTCGCGATGCCGTTCTTCGAGACCGACCTGGAAGAGAAGCGCCCGGTCGAGCGCTGAGGCACGACGACCGGACGATTGCTCCCTGTGCACGGAGCTTGCGAGATCGAAGGCGTGCATTCAAGGAGTGGACGAGGAACCCTGAAATGGACCTGACGGCCAAGGACGCGGCCCGCATGCTGAGCGTCCCCGAGGAGAAGATCTACGCCTGGATTCGCAACGGAACGCTGCCCAGCTACCGCGTGAAGGACCGCTACCGCCTCAACCGCGTCGAGCTGCTCGAGTGGGCCGCGGCGCGCAACATCAAGGTCGCGCCGGAGTTCTTTCGCGAGCGCGAAAGCACCGGCGGCGAACTGCTGCTCACCGACGCGCTGGCGCGCGGCGGCGTGCTGGACGACGTACCCTGCACCGACAAGGCCTCCGCGCTCAAAGAGGTCTGCGCCCGGCTGACGCTCCCGGACTCGATCGACCGCGAAGAGCTGCACAGCGTGCTCGTAGCGCGCGAGGCGCTGTGCTCCACCGGCATCGGCAACGGCGTCGCGATCCCGCACCCGCGCGGCCCGATCGTGCTCGGCCTGGCCGAGCCGTACGTGACGATCGCGTTCCTGCGCCAACCGATCGACTACCGTTCGCCGGACGGCAAACCGGTCGGAATCTTGTTCGTCATCATCAGCACCACGGTGCACGTGCACCTGACGCTGCTCAGCCACCTCATGTTCGCCTTGCAGGACGCTGAATTTCGCGCCCTGCTCGATCGCCGCGCCGAAGTTGAGGCCATCTTGCGCAAGTCCGCCGAAATCGAGCGCCGCGTCGTCGAAGCCGACAAGGCCCGAGGTCCCGCGCAGTGATTGGCGTGCTCGTCGTGCTCCTGATCCTGGCTGGGGGAGCCGTCGGCTCGGTCGCGCTCGCGCGCCGGCCGCGGGCCGCGCTGAGCGTTTCCATGGCCGCAGGCGGCGTCGCCGGACTGCTGTGCTGCGGCCTGGCGCTGCAAGCCCTGCTATCCGGGGCTTCGGCCAGCGTGGTGCAGACCGCCTGGCGCTTCCCGCTGGGCTCGATTGCACTCGCCCTCGACGGTCTGTCGGCGTGGTTCCTGCTTCTGATCGGCATGGGGAGCCTCGCGGCGGCCCCGTACGCGTGGGCCTACTATCGCGACGCGGCGGGACGCGAGCCGGTCTGGGCCGCCGGGGCGCTGCAAAACGCACTGCTCGCCGCACTGGTGTTGACGGTCTGTGCGGCGGACGTCATCCCGTTCCTCGTGGGCTGGGAGGCGATGAGCCTTTCGGCATTCCTGCTCGTCGGACTCCGGCACCGCGAGCCGCAGGCGCGGCGGGGTGCCTGGGTGTACCTGGTGGCGACGCACGTGGGGACCGCGTTGGGCGTGCTGCCGCTGTTCGGCGCGCTGGCGGCGCGGGCTGGGACGACCGCCTTCGCCGGGTTTCCGACTGCGCATGCCGCAGCGGGTCCGCTTGTCGGCGCGGCACTGTTTCTGCTCGGGCTGCTCGGCTTCGGCACCAAGGCCGGCATCATGCCCATGCACGTCTGGCTTCCGGAAGCGCACCCTGTCGCACCCAGCCCGGTCTCCGCGCTGCTGTCCGGCGTCGTGATCAAGATGGGCGTCTACGGCCTCCTCCGCTTGCTGTGCTGGTTGCCGGCACCGGCCGAGTCGTCCGCATACTTGGTCGTCGTCCTGGCGGCAGTCACGGGCGTGATGGGCATCCTGTACGCGCTTCCACAGCGCCAGTACAAGCGCATGCTCGCCTATTCGAGCATCGAGAACGTCGGCGTGATCCTGTTGGGGATCGGGCTGGGCATGCTCGGGCGCGCCCTGCATCAGCCGGTGGTGGCCACGCTGGGCTTCGGGGGGGCGCTGCTGCACGTGCTGAACCATTCGCTGTTCAAAGGCCTGCTGTTCCTGTCGGCCGGGGCCGTGCTCCACGGGACCGGCGTCGAGGACATGGAGCGGCTCGGCGGGCTTGCCCGGCGCGATCCGATCAACGCCGGCCTGTTCGCCTTCGGCTGCGCAGCGATCTGCGCGCTGCCGCCGCTGAACGGCTTCGCCGGTGAGTTCCTCATCTACAGCGGCCTGATCCGCAGCGCCGCCCTGGGCGCCATGCCGGTCGCCGCGCTCGCACTGCTCGGCGTGCTTGCGCTGGCACTGATCGGCGGGCTGGCGCTGGCGGCGTTCGTGAAGCTCTTCGCGGTGCTGTTCCTGGGCGAGCCGCGCGATGAGCGTGTGCACGCGCACCCGACGCCAGCGCCGATGCTTGCGGGCATGTTCGTGCCGGCCGCGGGCTGCGTTGTCGTGGCGATCGCTGCGCCGCTGGTCGTCGGCCTGCTCCGCGCGCCGCTGGCCCCGCTGCTTGGAGAAACCGTTGATGACCGTACGCTCTCGGATGCCGTCATCGCGCCGCTCGCCTGGGTCAGCGCCGTGTTCGTGCTCGCGCTGGCGGTCATCGCGGCACTGGTCGCCTTGCGCCGCCGACTCGCGCGGGTCGAGCCTGCGGCCGCGGCGCCGGTCACGTGGGCCTGCGGCTACGCGGCGCCGACGCCGCGGATGCAGTACACGGGGTCTTCACTGGTGTGGAAGCTGGCGCTCGCCGCCCGACCGCTGCTGCGCGTCCGACGCGAGGTGGACCCGCCGCACGGCTGCTTCGCCGCAAAGAGCGCACTCAAGACCGATGCGGTGGACCCGACGATCGAGGTGGGCTACCGCACCCTGTTCCGGCTGATCGCGCGGGCGTGCGAGCGGCTGTGGCCGCTTCAGCACGGCCGGATTCAGCTCTACCTGGTGTACATCGTCGCGACGCTGCTGCTCGTTTTTGCGGCCGAAGCGTGGTGGTCGCCGTTCTCGAATGACACGACCGGCGCGAGCGCGCCGGCGGCGGCCATCCACCCGGACGAAACGGCGCTGTCGGCGCAGACTGGAGGCGCTGCACCGCCGTGAGCGCGATTCTCGCCAGCCTGGCGGTGCTGGGGTGCGGCGCGGCGCTCGCCGCAGTGCTGGGCCGCGCGCCGCGCGCCGGCCTGGCGGCTGCGCTTCTGGCGGTCGGCGTTGCGTCGGTGCTGTGCATCGGCGCTGCGACGCTGCGGCTGACCGAAGGCACGCTCGTCGCGCCGATCACACTGGACTGGCCGCTGCCGCTGGGGACGGCGCGGCTGGCGCTGGACAGTCTGTCGGCGTGGTTCCTGGGCGCGTTCGGAATCCTCGGCCTGGCGGTCGCGCCGTACGCCTGGTCCTACCTGCAAGCCGAGATCGGCCACGGCCCCGTCGCGGCACTGGGAGCGCTGTTGTGCGTGCTTCTGGGCGCTTTGATTCTCATCGTCACTGCGGCGGACGCGGCGCTGTTCCTCGTCGGTTGGGAAGCGGTGATGCTCTCGGCGTACTTCCTGGTGCTGTTCCATCACGGCCGTCCGGACGTCCGCCGGGCGGCGTGGACGTACCTCGTCGCGAACCACTTGGCGACGGCGCTGTTCGTCGTGCCGCTGTTCGCAACGCTGTCCGCCGCGGCCGGCACCATCGACTTTCGCGACTTCGCCGCCGCCGCGCACAACAGCGGCCCCGCAACGTGCGTGACGCTCTTCGTGCTCGGTCTGATCGGTTTCGGCACCAAGGCCGGCTTCATGCCCATGCACGTCTGGCTGCCTGTCGCGCACCCCGCGGCCCCGGCCCCCGTTTCGGCGCTGCTTTCCGGCGCGGTCATCAAGATCGGCATCTACGGCCTGCTGCGCCTGCTGAGCTGGCTGCCGGCGCTGCCTCCGGGCTGTGCCGTGCTGATGCTCGCCTTCGGCATGGCCAGCGGCGTGCTGGGCGTCCTGTACGCCCTCGCGCAACATGAGATCAAGCGGCTGCTCGCGTACCACAGCGTTGAGAACATCGGAATCATCGGCCTGGGCGTCGGCATGGGAATGCTGGGGCAGAGCCTGGACCAGCCTGCGCTCACCGCGCTGGGTTACGGCGGAGCGCTGCTGCACGTGTTGAACCATGCGCTGTTCAAGGGACTGCTGTTCCTCTCGGCCGGCGCGGTGATCCACGGAACCGGCACAGGGGATATCGAGCGGCTCGGCGGGCTGGCGAAACGCACGCCGATCAACGCGGCCCTGTTCCTGCTTGCGGCGGTCTCGATCTGCGGGCTGCCGCCGTTGAACGGCTTCGTGAGCGAGTGGCTCACGTACGGGGCGCTGTTCGGCGGCGCGCTGCACGCCGGAACGACAACCGCCGGCGTCGCCGCACTGGGGGCGCTGTCGCTGGCGCTGATGGGCGGGCTGGCGCTGGCCTGCTTCGCGAAGGTGTTCGGCGTGGTGTTTCTCGGCGAGCTGCGCGAGGCGGGGCTCCGCGCTGAGCGCACGCCGGCGCTCATGCGTGCGGGCATGACCGTTCCGGCGCTGTTGTGCGTGGCGATCGGCATTGTGCCGGGGGCATTTGTCCCGCTGACAGCGGGCGGCATCGGCGCAGTGGCTGGCCTGTCCGCCGCGGAGTGCGCAAGTTCGATGCGGCCGATCCTCGCGCCCGCGGGCCGGCTGTCGGCGTTGGCGGCGGCGCTTATGGGGGCGATGCTTGTGGTCGCGTTGCTCCGCCGCGCCGCGCTGCGGTCCGTGGGCGGCGTGGGGCCGTCCGTCGCGACGTGGGGCTGCGGCTTCGCGCTGCCGAGCGCACGCATGCAATACACCGCGTCATCGTTCGCATGGCCGCTGATCCTCAGCTTCCGGCAGTTGTTGTGGCCGGGACGACGAACCGTGGCGCCCGCGGGCTCGTTTCCCGCGCACGCCGAGCTGGAAACGCACACGCCCGACTTGGCGGAGCACGATGTCTTTGCGCCGCTGTTTCGGGGCATTGATCGATGTTTCCGCATGGTGCGGACGGTGTCGTGGGCCGGCCGGCCGGCGCTCGAAGCGCCGCGCGGGAACGCGGGCGAGCGCATCGGCCCGCTGCGCGTGATCGCGGGTGGAGTGCTGCGCGCCTTGCGGCGCGGGAGCGTACACGTGTATCTCGCGTTCCTCGTGCTGACGCTGCTCGCCGTGTTCGCCGTCGAGTCCCTCGAATCGCCCGGCCCGCCGGCCGTCGAAGCGCCGGCGACCGGCGCGCCGAACGGAGTGACGCCATGAGCGTGCTGCGCGCACTCGCCGCCGTGCCAGAGGCGGTCGTCGTGCTGGCGCTTCCGCCGCTGCTACTGAGCATCATCGCCAAGACCAAGGCCTGGTTCGCCGGGCGCGTCGGTCCGCCGTGGCTTCAGCCGTACTACGACCTGTACAAGCTGCTGCGAAAGGGAGTCGTGTACAGCCGCACGACGACCTGGGTGTTCCGGGCCGGGCCGATCGTGAACCTGGCGGCGTTGCTGACGGCGGCGACGCTGATTCCCATTCTCACGCCGGGCGCGCTGCTGGGATTCGCCGGCGACGTGATCCTGGTCGCGTACCTGCTGGCGCTGGGGCGGATGTTCGCGGTGCTGGCGGCGCTCGACACGGGCAGCAGTTTCGAGGGCATGGGCGCGTCGCGCGAGGCGACGTTTGGCACGATGTCGGAGCCGGCGTTGTTCCTGTCGTTCATCGTGATGGCGATCGCGACCAGAAGTCTTCAGCTCAGCGAGATGCTCGGGCCGCAGCTCGCCGGGCCGTGGAGCACCATCGGTCCGGCGATGCTGCTGGTCGTCGGCGCGCTGCTGATCGTGCTGCTCACCGAAACGTGCCGCGTACCGGTGGACGACCCGGCGACGCACCTCGAACTGACCATGATCCACGAGGTGATGGTGCTCGATCACAGCGGCCCGGACTTCGCGTTCATCCTGTACGGCGCGGCGCTCAAGTTCCTGCTGCTCGGCTCGATCCTGGTGCACGCCGCGCTGCCGCACACCGGCTGGCCGGCGTGGGTCGATGCGCCCATGCGGCTCGTGGAGCTCGCCGCGCTCGCCGGGATCGTCGGCGTCGTCGAGTCCTCGATGGCGCGGCTGCGGCTTAACCGCGTCCCGCTGATGCTCGCCGGAGCGACGGTGCTGGCGTCGCTGGCCGCCGTTCTCACCCTCACGCGGAGCGCCGCATGAGTCCCCAAACCGCAATCGACGCCGCCCTGGTGCTGGTGACGCTGCTGGGTCTCGGAATGCTGGCCGTCAGCCGGCTGGCGACGCTGGTGCGCTTCTTCGCGCTCCAGAGCCTGCTGCTGGCGTTCCTGCCGCTGGCGGAGGAGTCGATGCACGGCGAAGTTCCGGGCATGCACGGGTTCCTCATCGCCGGCGGCACGCTGGCGCTGAAGGTGATCCTGATTCCGTACATCCTCTCCCGCCTCATCCGCACCGGCGAGGTCCACCGCGAGATCGAGCCGTTCATCGGCTTCACGGCCTCGGTGTTCATCGGCGCGCTGCTGGTGATCGGGAGCTTCGCTGTCGCCACGCGCCTGCCGCTGCCCACCGAGCCGGCTTCAAGGCTGATCGTGCCCGTCGCCTTGTCCACGCTGTCGCTCGGGCTGCTCACGCTCGTCAGCCGCCTGAAGGCCATCACGCAGGTGCTGGGCTTCCTGGTACTGGAGAACGGCGTGTTCATCCTCGGCCTGCTGCTGCTGAAGCAGACGCCGCTGCTGTTGGAGCTGGGAATCCTGCTCGACCTGTTCGTCGGCGTCTTCATCATGGCGATCGTCGTCTACCACATCCGCCGCGAGTTCGACCACATGGACACGCACCTGCTGGATGCGCTCAAGGAATCCTGACGTGACGCTGCTGCTGCTCGTCCTCGTGCCGCTCGCCTTCGGCGCTCTCTGCCTTGTGCTGCCAACGTCGCCCTTACGCCTGGCGGCGATGGTGACGGGCGCCCTGGCGCACCTGACGGTGACCGCGTGGTCATGGCTCGAGACGGACGCGCCGCCGACGTCAGGCCTGGTCGGACTGGATCCCGTCGGTCACCTGTTTCTCACGCTCATCAGCGTGCTGTTTGCCGCCACGTCGGTCTACTTCATCGGCTACCACCGCAAACGCCTCGTCTCGCAGCGCGTGTTCCTGGCGTGCATTCTCGCACTGCTGGCCGCGCTCAGCGCCCTGTGCATGAGCCAGCATCTCGGCCTGCTGTGGGTCGCGCTGGAAACGGCGTCGCTGGCGGCCACCCCGCTGATCTACTTCCGCCTCGGCGCGCGGGCGCTGGAGGCGACGTGGAAATTCCTGCTGATGAACTCGGTCGGCGTGGCGCTGGCGCTGCTGGGCATCTTCTGCGTCGCCATCGCCGCCACACGCGACAGCGATACCGTCGAGCTCACCGTGGCGACCCTGGCCCTGCACGCCGCGAACCTCGATCCCGTTTGGCTGCGCGTGGGCTTCCTGCTGGCACTGATCGGCTTCGGAACCAAAATGGGGCTGGCGCCGCTGCACAGTTGGAAACCCGACGCCTACGGCGAGGCGCCGCCGCCGATCGCCGCGCTGTTCGCCGGCGGCGTGACGTTGGGCGCGTTCGCCGGCATCTTGCGCATGTTCCAGGTGTGTTCCGCCGCAGGACTGGGCGCGTTCGCCGGCTCGTGGCTGATCGTGTTCGGGCTGCTGTCGATCGCGACGGCGGCGGTGTTCGTCGTGGGCAACAACGACTACCGGCGGCTCCTGGCGTATACGAGCGTGGAGCATATGGGCGTGCTCGTGATCGGCGTCGGCCTGGGCGCCGCCGGCAGCTACGCCAGCATGCTGCACGCAATGCACAACATGCTGAACAAGGGCGCCACGTTCTTCCTGGCGGGCTTCATCTGGCGGCTGTTTCAGACCAACGAGATCGACGACGTGCGCGGGTTGCTGACGCGCAGCCCGCTCGCAGGCGTCCTGCTCCTGGCGGCGCTGTGCGCCACGTGCGGCCTGCCGCCGTTCGGCATGTTTTTCAGCGAGCTGGGGATCGTGTTGGCCGCCGCGCAACATGGCCGCTGGTGGGCCCTGGGGCTGTTCGTCCTGACGCTGGCGGTCGTGTTCGTGGGCGTCATGACCGCGATGCTGCCGATGGTGTTCGGAGACCCGCCCGAGAAAGCCTCGCCGCCGGCGGAGTCGCCGCCCGAGCGCTGGCGGCGGCACACGATGCTCGGCGCCGCGGCGGCGCTGCTGGCGCTCGGCTTCGGGCTGGGTGCATACCAACCGGCGGGCGTCCGAGACGCGCTGGTTCGCGCGGCCGACGCGCTGTCGAACCCTGTCCCGCAGCACGTCGCCCTTGCAGCCAAGGCGGAGGTGCGGCCGTGAGCGCGAAAGCGTGGCTGCCGTTGCGACAGGGACAATGCGTGGCGACTGCGGCGGTCCCCCTCGTGCCCGCGGACGACTTCGCGCGCCACGTGGTCGCGGGGCGCGCGCGCGGCGGACGCCTGGCGAACCTGTTCGGCCGTCGGCTTCCGGACGGCGGCGTGCGTCTCTACGCCATTCTGGCGCTCGACGCCGCCAGTCGGTTCGAGGTCTGCGCGGCCGACGTGGTTCGCGGCGCGGGAAGCGGCGCAACCGCGCTCGCGTATCCGTCCGTTGCCGCCCACTGGCCGGCGGCGCAGGCCTTCGAGCGTGAGATCGCCGAGCAGTACGGCGTTTGTCCGCTCGGTCATCCGTGGCTCAAGCCGCTGCGATACCACGGGACGGACGACGGCACGCCGGCGCCGTGGGGACTGTTCGACGCCGAGCGGCCGATCCCCGGCGACTATCCGTTCTATCGCGTCGAAGGCGAGGAGGTCCACGAGGTCGCAGTCGGTCCCGTTCACGCGGGGATCATCGAGCCGGGGCATTTCCGCTTCCAGTGTCACGGCGAGGAAGTGCTGCACCTGGAGATCGTGCTGGGCTATCAGCGCCGCGGTGTCGAGCCGTTGCTGCTGCATCCCAACGCGACGCGCTCGGCGATCGTCGCCGAGACGATCGCCGGCGACGCATCCATCGGGCACGGGCTGGCGTATTGCACGGCGCTCGAAGCACTGGCCGGTGCGCGGATCGGGCTGCACGCGGCATCGATCCGCGGAATTGCCCTGGAGCTGGAGCGCCTCGCGAACCACGTCGGCGACCTCGGCGCGCTGTGCACCGATGTGGCGTTCCTGCCGGCGTCGGCGTACCTGGGCCGGCTGCGCGGCGAGTACCTGAACCTGACGCTCGAAATCTGCGGCAACCGGTTCGGCCGCAATCTGCTCCGGCCGGGCGGGGTCCGGTTCGACGTCTCGCGCGACGCGGCGGAGCGCATGCGCAGGCGGCTGGAGAGCCTACAGCGCGAGACGCTCGAAGTGCTTGAACTCATGTTCTCACAGTCATCGGTCCTGGCGCGCTTCGAAGGGACCGGGGTCGTGAGCGAGGAGCAGGCGGAAGAGATCGGAATGGTCGGCCCCGCGGCTCGCGCCTGCGGCTGCCGGCGCGACGTGCGCTGCGACCACCCGCACGGGGTGTTCCAGTTCAGCCACATCCCGATCGCGATCGAATCGACCGGCGACGTGTACGCTCGCGCCGTCGTGCGGTGGCTGGAGGTGCAGCGTTCGTTGGAGTTCCTGCTCGAGCTGGTCGGCCGCGAGCCGGCCGGCGCCACGTTCGAGCCGCTCGGTTCGCTGCGTCCCGATTCGATGGCCCTGGGCGTGTGCGAGACGTGGCGCGGAGAAGCGATGCACGTGGCGCTTACGGACGACACGGGCAGGCTCGCGTTCGTCAAGGTCAAGGACCCTTCGATTCACAACTGGTTCGGACTGGCGCTGGCGCTGCGCGGCGTGGCGATTTCGGATTTTCCGGTGTGCAACAAGAGCTTCAATCTCAGTTACGCGGGGCATGACTTGTAGCGCAAGCCATGACCGGTAGCCGAACCGCAGCCGCTACGCGCCGCACACGGGGTGCAGGATGTTTCAGATACTCAAGACCCGGCTCAAGCAGGGTCATCGCACGACGAAGTATCCGCTCGAGCTGCCCACGCTTCCCGAGCGATTCCGCGGCCGGCCCGAACTGGACCCGTCGAAATGCCGGGACAATTGCCGCGCGTGCGTCGACGCCTGTCCCACGCAGGCGATCAGCGCGGAAGGCGAACTACAACTCGATCTCGGACGCTGCCTTTTCTGCACCGCGTGCGTCGACGCCTGCCCCGAGGGCGCGATCCGCTACACCCGCGACCATCGCATGGCGACCTCGCGGCGCGACGACCTGCTCCTCGGCGCGGGCGAGTTGAAGCTCGCGCAGCGGATGTCGGACGAGCTGCACCGGCTGCTCGGCCGCGCGCTGCGCCTGCGCGAAGTGTGCGCCGGGAGCTGCAATGCCTGCGATCTGGACACCAACGTGCTGAACACCGTCGGCTGGGACCTGTCACGCTTCGGCATCCAGTTCGTCGCCTCGCCGCGGCACGCCGACGGCGTGCTCGTGACCGGCGCGATCAGCCGCAACATGCTCTACGCCCTGCGCGAGACGGTCGAGGCGGTCCCCAAACCGCGGATCGTGATCGCGGTGGGGGCCTGCGCGATCAGCGGCGGACCGTTCCGCGGCAGTCCGGCGGTGATGAACGGCGTGGAAGGCGTGCTGCCCGTCGATCTCTACATCCCCGGCTGTCCGCCGCACCCACTGACGATCCTGGACGGGTTGCTGCGGCTGATCGGGCGGATTCACAGCGGGCGACAGCGCTGATGCGCGCCGCACGAGCCGCACGGACGAATTCAGATTCCCACTGTCACCGGCGCTGCGAGGCCCTGCGCAGGCATTCCCACTGGCCCGCAGGCGATCCGCCGAGTAACCTCCTTCCGGGCGCTCGGAGCTGCCGGCTTGGCGCGCTCCACGCGGCGCTACCGCCGATCGCATGCCGCCGGACCGTCGGCGTTGTGCTCGGCTCGCCTGAGACACCGCCGCCGCCGGAGGCAGGGGGCATTCGCATGTCTCGACTTCCCATTGCCTTGAAAGTCGCCTCGGACATGAAGTCCGCGTCCTGGATTCGCGAGATGTTCGAGAAGGGACGCCGGCTGAAGGCGCAGTTCGGTGAAGAGAACGTCTACGATTTCTCGCTCGGCAACCCCAACGGAACCCCGCCCGAGGCGTTTTTTCGCGCGCTGCGGGAGACGGCGACCGAGTTTCGCCCGGAGCTGCACCGCTACATGCCCAACGCCGGCTTCGACGAGACGCGGGCGGCCGTCGCGCGTTTCGTCGCCCGCGAGTACGGGATCGACATAGACGGATCGGGCGTCCTGCTGACGGCGGGCGCGGCGGGCGGACTGAACGTCGTCATGCGCACGATCTGCGATCCGGGCGACGAGGTCATCGTCCTGGCGCCGTACTTCCCCGAGTACCGCTTCTACATCGAGCACGCCGGCGCGATGATGGTGGTGGTCCAGACGGATGAGAACTTCCAGCCCGATGCGGCCGCGATCGAGGCGGCGATCACGCCGCGGACGCGCGCGGTGATCGTCAATACGCCTAACAACCCCAGCGGCGCCGTATTCAGCGACGCGAGCTGCCGCGAGCTTGCGGCGGCACTGTCGCGGAAAGACTCGCCCGAACAGCCGATCTACATCGTGACCGACGATCCGTACCGCCGCATTGTTTATGACGCGGACCGCTGCCCGGCTCCCGCGGCGCACTACCCGCGCACGCTCATCGTTTCCAGCTACTCGAAGGACCTGAGCATCCCCGGCGAGCGTGCCGGCTACATCGCGGTTCCGCCCGAGGTGCCGGAGCGGGCGGCGCTTTTGGGGGCGATGACGATGCTGAACCGCACGCTGGGCTTCGTGAACATGCCGGCGTTCATGCAGCGCGTCGTGGCGCGCTGCGCCGAGGCGTGCTGCGACGTGGAGTTCTACCGCGGCAACCGCGACCTGCTCTGCGGAACGCTGCGCGAGTACGGCTATTCGCTGACGATGCCCGGCGGGGCGCTCTACGCATTCCCGAAGACGCCCGGCGGCGACGATGTGGAGTTCGTCAATGTGCTGCTGCGGCATCGCATCCTGGCCGTGCCGGGCCGCGGCTTCGGCCGGCCGGGACACATGCGCCTGAGCTTCTGCGTCGGCCGCGCAACGATCGAGCGCGCGCTTCCGGGATTCAAGGCGGCGATCGAAGAGGTGCTTAACGGGGCCGCAACGGCGTAGCGCCCACGCCGCGTTGCCCAGTGCAGCAACGACTGCTCGCGACGCGTCGCGCCGAGCGGAGCGAGAACAGTGCGAAGCGCCTCTGACTTGGAATCTGTGCGCGAGTCGCGCGAGCGACGCCCCGTTCGCAGCCCGCGGCCAACGCAGCCCGTTGAAAAACCTGTGGCACGGACGTCGCGCCCGTGTTTTCACCGGCGCGACGCCGCTGCAACAACGGCCCGGTCGGGTTCTTCCGCGGGATGTTAGCATGACGTTCCGGGCCGGACCGACGCAATGTCCTCATCGTTGAATTATCTCGCGTTCGACCTGGGCGCCTCGAACGGCCGCGCGCTGCTCGGCCGATTCGACGGGGCGACGCTTCAGCTCGAGGAACTGCACCGTTTCCCGAACGGTCCCGTTGCCGTGCGCGGCCGGCTTTACTGGGACGCTTTCGCGCTGTTCGAGCAAATCCGGCGGGCGATCGGCCTCTGCACGAATCGCGGCGTACCGCTCGACGCGCTCGGCATCGACACCTGGGGCGTGGACTTCGCGCTGCTCGGGGCGCGGCGCGAGCTGCTTGAAATGCCTCGCCACTACCGCGATTCGCGCACCGACGGAGTCATGCAGCGCGTCTTCGAGCGCGTGCCGCGAGCGGAGATCTACCGCCGCACCGGCATCCAATTCATGGCGCTCAACACGCTTTACCAGTTGTTCGCCGCCGCTGCGGAATCGCCGCGCCTGCTGGCCGCGGCGGATCGGCTGCTGTTCATGCCCGACTTGCTGGCGTTCTGGCTCACGGGGGTGGACCGAAGCGAGCGGAGCATCGCCAGCACTTCGCAGATGTTGTCCCCGCGTAGCGGCGAATGGGATGAGGAGCTACTCGGCAAGCTCGACCTGCCCGCCCGCATCCTGCCGGAGGTGCAGCCGACCGGGACGCTCTGCGGACCGCTGTCGGGCGAGATTGCGGACGAGGTGGGGCAGGCCGGCGCGCCGCTGATTCACACCGCCTGTCACGACACGGCCTCGGCGGTCGTGGCTGTTCCCGGCCGCGGCGACGAC
This sequence comes from Phycisphaerae bacterium, assembly GCA_039961675.1. Classification (GTDB taxonomy): domain Bacteria; phylum Planctomycetota; class Phycisphaerae; order UBA1845; family Fen-1342; genus JABRWC01. The sequence continues at coordinate 50,506 of JABRWC010000007.1, read as the reverse complement.
TGGGCGTACATCAGCTCGGGAACCTGGTCCATCGTCGGCGTCGAGCGCGACGACCCGCTGATTACGGACGAGGGACTCGCCGCCAACTTCACCAACGAGGCCGGCGCGGCCGGAACCATTCGCTTCCTCAAGAACGTACCGGGGCTGTGGTTGTTGCAGGAATGTCAGCGCACATGGGCGGCGCAGGGAGCGCCAAGCCGTTATGAGGAACTGCTTCCGGCCGCCGACGCCGCGCCGCAGCTCGCGAGCCTGGTCCACACGGAAGACCCGCGCTTCATGCAGCCGGGCGACATGCCGGCGAGAATCCGGCAAGCGTGCCGGGAGGCGGGCCAGCCCGAGCCGCGAAGCCCCGGCGAGGTCACGCGCTGCGTCCTGGAGAGCCTTGCCCTCACCTACCGCCGCGAGTTCGCGGTGCTGGAGCGCCTGATCGGCCGGCCGATCCGCACGATCCACGTCGTGGGCGGAGGTTCGCAGAACCCCCTGCTCAACCAGCTCACCGCCGATGCGACTGGCCGGCCCGTGGTCGCGGGACCGGCGGAGGCCACGGCGATCGGCAACCTGCTCGTGCAATTGCTCGCACAGGGTCGCGCCTGCACGCTCGCGGAGCTCCGCGCAATCGTCTCACGCTCGGTGTCGTTGAAGCGTTACGAACCGCGACAGCATGAGGCATGGGAGCAAGCCGAATCACGGATGGCCCGCCCCCGGTGACGCCTGGCCGTCATGCGCCACGGCTCGTGTCCAGCGGATGCGCGCCGGCGTTGCGCGCCCACCGTCTGCACGCCGTTATGATGACGCTCGCTCATCTCCAATCCCAGGAGACCGCTCATGGCACGAGTTGCCTGGTCAGTTGCCCTGCTGGCGTTCTGGCTCGCCTGCGAGAAGCCGCCCGTTCCAGCCGGGGAATCGGCTGGAACCGCCGCTCGCACCGCATCGCCGGCATCGGCCGCCGAGACGCCGGATCGTTTATCGACCGGCGGTGCACACGACCGCAAGCTCCGTATTGCGGTCATTCCCAAGGGCACGACGCACGATTTCTGGAAGTCGATCCACGCCGGCGCCCGCCGGGCCGAGCGCGAACTGGGCAACGTCGAGGTGATCTTCCGCGGTCCCGAGCGTGAGGACGACCGCGAGCAGCAGGTCTCGCTGGTGCAGAACTTCATCAGCAGCCGCGCGGATGCGATCGTCCTCGCCCCGCTGGACGACAAGGCGCTGCTGCCGGCGGTGCGACAAGCGACGGCGGCGAAGATTCCGGTGGTCATCATCGACTCCGGACTGGCGGGCGAGGTCGGTAAGGACTTCGTGAGCTACGCGGCCACGAACAACTTCCTCGGCGGGCAGCTCGGCGCGAGGCGGCTGGCGGAGGTCCTGGGCGGCAAGGGCCGCGTGCTGCTGCTGCGCTACCAGGAAGGCTCGGCCAGCACGACCGAGCGCGAGGCGGGCTTTGTGGAAGAGATCGGCAAGCATGAGGGAATCGAGCTGATCGACCCGCGGCGCTACGCCGGCGCGACGCGCGCCACCGCGCAGGAAGCGGCCGAGAACCTGCTGACCGTGAACACCGACATTCAGGGCGTGTTCTGCCCGAACGAGTCGTCCACGTTCGGAATGCTGCTCGCGCTCCGCAGCCGCGGGCTGGCGGGCCGCGTCCGCTTTGTGGGCTTCGACTCCAGCGAGGGGCTGGTCGATGCGCTTCGCGCGGGAGACATCGACGGTTTGGTGGTCCAGAACCCCAAGCGAATGGGCTACCTGGGAGTCAAGACGGCTGTCGATTTCATCTCCGGCCGAACCGTCGAGCCGCTTCAGGACACCGGCGTCGTCGTCGTCACGAAGGACAACCTCGACACGCCGGACATTCAGCAGCTGCTCTCGCCGGACGCAGGCGGGCCCTGAGATGGCGGCGGCCACGGGCGATCGGCCGCGCCTGGAAATCCGAGGCGCGTGCAAGCGCTTCGGGGCCACGATCGCGCTGCACGAAGTGCATCTCGAAGCGCAGGCGGGCGAAGTCCACGCGTTGATCGGCGAGAACGGCGCGGGCAAGTCCACGCTGATGAAAATCCTCAGCGGCGCGGTGCGGCCGGACGCCGGCGCGATGTTCCTGGACGGCGTGCCGTACGCCCCGTCGAACCCACAGGAGGCGCGCGCCGCGGGCGTGGCGATGATCTATCAGGAGCTGAACCTCGCCCCGCACCTCACCGTCGAGCAGAACATCACGCTCGGCTGCGAACGCCACGTCGCCGGATTCATCCGCCGCGCCGCGGACCGCCGGCGCATCTCCGAAGTGCTCACGCGGCTGAACCGCCCCGACATCCGTCCCGAAGCCGTGGTGAAGCGGCTTTCCCCCGCGGATCGACAGGTGGTCGAGATCGTCCGGGCGCTGCTGCTCGATGCGCGCGTGCTGGTGATGGACGAACCGACGAGCAGCCTTGGCCTGGCCGACATTGAACGCCTGTTCCAGGTCGTCGAGCACCTCCGCACCGCCGGCGTCACGGTCATCTATATCTCGCACTTCCTCGAGGAAGTGCAGCGCGTCGCGCAGCGCTTCACGGTGCTGCGCGACGGCCGCAACGGCGGCAGCGGCGAACTGGCCGACGTGACGCTCGCGCGCCTGATCGAGCGGATGATCGGCCGGCGCGTGGACGAAATGTACCCGCGGACGCCGCACACGATCGGCGAGCCGATCCTGCGCATCGAATCAATCTGCGGCCGACGGCTTCCCCGCGACGCTTCGCTGACGCTGCACCGCGGCGAGATCGTGGGACTGGCCGGGCTGGTCGGCGCGGGTCGCACGGAGCTGCTGCGCTGCGTCTTCGGGCTTGAGCCGGTGCGCTCCGGCAGCGTGCGCATTGGAACGCTCGGCGCGGCCGCTGCGGCGGCGCGCGGTTCACCGTCGCTTCGCCTCGAACAAGGCGTCGGCCTGCTCAGCGAGGACCGGCAGTGCGAGGGACTCGCGGTCTCGCGCTCCGTGGGAGACAACATCCTGCTCAGCCGGCTCGGGCCTGTGGCGCGCGCGGGCTGGGTGCGCCCGTCCGTTTGGCGGCGGACCGCGGGCGAGTGGCTCGCGCGGCTCGACATCCGCGCCGCCGGCCCGCACCAGCCGGCGCGCGAGCTCTCCGGCGGCAACCAGCAGAAGGTCGCCCTGGCGCGCCTGCTCCATCACGACGTGGACGTGCTTCTCCTGGACGAGCCGACGCGCGGCATCGACGTCGCGAACAAAGCTCAGATTTACCGGCTCATCGGCGAGCTCGCGGCGCGGGGAAAGGCCGTGCTGATCGTCAGCAGTTACTTTCCCGAGTTGCTGGGCGTCTGCGATCGAATCGCCGTCATGCATCGCGGACGGCTCGGTCCGGCTCGCCCGGCGGTGGAGTGGACCGGCCACGAGCTGGTCGCCGTCGCGGCCAGCGGCCGGGGGGCGGCGACATGAGCACGGAGCCGACGGCCGCCGCGCGGCTCGACGCGACGCCGAAGAGCGCGCTGCGTGAACGCCTGGCCGCCGCGCTCGCGCCGTTCATGGGTGCGCTGGTCGTAATCGTGGTCTTCTACGCCATCCCGCCGCACCCTTCGATCACGCTCCTCGATCTCCAGACCGTCGCCGTGCACATGGTCATCGTCGGCATCGCCGCAATGGGAATGACGTTCGTGATCGTCAGCGGCGGGATCGATCTTTCCGTAGGCTCGGCGATTGCGCTTTCGAGCGTCGCCAGCGCGCTGGCCTTGCGGCACGGCTGGCCGCTTCCGGCCGCGATCGTGCTGGCCCTGGCCACGGGCGCCGCGTGTGGTCTTTACAACGCGGCGTTGATCACACTGCTCCGCCTGCCGCCGTTCATCGCCACGCTCGGCACGTTGGGCTTTTTTCGCGGCGTGGCCAAGTGGATTTCCGACAGCATGCCCGTGAGCGCGCCGGCCGACGGGCTGGACCTGTGGGTACGGCCCGTGCCCGCTCAGAGCTGGCTGCCGCTGGCGCCGGCGGTCTGGCTGATGCTCGCGCTGGCGGTCTTCCTGGCGGCCGTGCTGCGCCATACGGTCTTCGGCCGCTACGCTCTGGCGATCGGCAGCAACGAGGCCACCGCGCGGCTCTGCGGCGTGCGCGTGACGCGCGTAAAAACGCAGATTTACGTGCTGGCCGGCGCGCTGACCGGTCTGGCCGGGCTGTTTCAGTTCGCACGGCTGACTCAGGGCGACCCGACCGTCGCCGTCGGCGTGGAGCTGGACGTGATCGCCGCCGTGGTGATCGGCGGCGCGTCGCTCTCCGGCGGACAAGGTTCGATCGCTGGCACCATGGCCGGGGCATTCCTGATGGCGTACCTGCGGAACCGCTGCACCGTTCTGGGCTGGCCGAACTTTGTGCAGGAGATGATCGTCGGCCACATGATCATCATCGCCGTCGCGGCGGACCAATGGCGCGCCCGCCGCGCGGCATTGCGGTGATAGGAACTTGTCAGCGTTTGTCGGGCCAGCGCCCGTCGGTCACCACGCGGCGCCGTTCTTCCGCGTGCCGCACACGTGCACGCGCAGACCCAGGCTTTCGGCCAGCGCGCCCTTTGCCAGCAGCACCTTGTCTGCCGCCGCGGCGCTGCTCGCGTACGCAACCTGGATGTGGTTGGATTTGTGCCGCGCCATCATCTGGTCACGGCTGATGCCGTAGAGCACGGCGTGCATGATCGGCCATTGCGGCGTGGTGGCGTTCCAGCGGCGCTGCGTCTCGGAGTCCGGGAGCTTCACCACCTTGGCGCGGCCGAGGTCCATGTTCAGCGCTTCGTCCTCGACGTAGACGCGCGACCAGACGATCTCGCCCGGCTTGCTTACGCCCTTGAGCGTGCTGCCGCCGAGGCGGAAGTACATCGGCGGCTGCCGCTCGCCGACCGCGCCGCGCCAGCCGTCGATGAAATGCGCCGGCGGCGCGGCGCCGCTGATCTCGAACACCCACACGTACTCGTCGGTCGTGCCGGAACGGTCGGCGTCTCCCCAGCGCAGGTCGTGCAGGGTGCTCTCGACCGGCTGCCCCATCGCCTTGTGCAGGCGATACGTGAGCAGGCCGTCCAGCCCGGCGCACTCGTCCACCTCGTTGAAATGCGGCAGCGGCTCGCCGTCCAGCAGCACGCGCGCGCCGTCGGCCGACTTCGCCGGCGGACGGTCGGCGTTGTTCAGCATGCCCTCGGCCAGGTCCGACGCCGGCAGGCAGTCCTTCAGCCCCTGCTGGTACTGGATGCCGATGCAATCACAGCCGAACTCGTCGGCGATGCGCAGCGCGGCGATGTACATCTTGCACTGGAGCCGCACCTGGCGCTCGGTCAGCTCGGTCTCGTCGTCGCGGCCGAAGCGGAACTGCATGCCGGCTTTCTGGAGCCATTCCATCACTGCATCCGCCTCGCGGTCGTGAACCTGCGTGGCGGCGAAGAACAGCGCCGACTGGCTGAGCCGCTCCTTGTAGACGCCGGTGGGGTGAAGGAGGTGGTCGGGGATGATGGCGTTGTACATCCCCATGCAGCCTTCGTCGAACACGCCCATGATCGCCTTCTCGCGCTGGAGCTGAGCCGCGAGCGCCTCGGCGAGCTTGCGCTCCGCGGCCGGAACGCGGACCTTCGCAAAGGGCTTCACGTGCGCGAGCTTGTGAACCAGCTTGCCGGACTTCAGCCACGTCTTCAGCCCGTCGAGAAACCACTTGTCGGCGAAGTCCTCGCTCCACAGCGTCGCATACTGGACGCCCGCTTTCGTCAGTGAGCCGTTCAGGTTCAGCATCCCCACCAGCCCGGGCCACTGGCCGGACCAGTTGGCGACCGTGAGGATCGGGCCGCGGTGCGCGCACAGGCCGGCGAGCACGTGGTGCGAATACTGCCAGACGGCCTCGGCGACGATCAGCCGGACGCCGGGGTCGATCCCGGCGAACACGCGCATGCCTTCCTTCTGCGAGCGGATGAAACCGTGGTGAACTTCCGGCTTGAACGGGTGCGCGCGGACGACCTCGAAGCCGCAGCTCTTCACCGCCATGCCGAGCGCCGCTTCCATCTCGGCCTGAGCGCGCCAGCACGCGCGGTTGGCGGACGCGCGCAGGTCGCCGCTGGCGACGAGCAGCACCTGGTTCGGCTTCAGCTTGCCGGGTCTGTCGAGCTTCGGGAGCTTGTATGCCGCCACGAATACCCTCCATCAGGACCGCGCGCGCCGGCGAGCCGGCCGGGGACGGACGCGGCTCGGAAGGGCGCGCTACTTCAGCGCCGCGGCCATCTCCGCCGTCGTCACGCCCAGCACCGGCTTGGCGATCGCGTCGAGCTTCGTGCCCTCGCCGCAAAAGTGCATCGTCCGGCTGAAATGCGTCAGGCTCTCGCCCGGCTTGAGCGCCGCCGCGGGCGAAGACGTCTCCAGTTCGTAGAACGGACCCAGCGGCGGCTTGCCCGGCCCCAGCGGCCCGTCGTTGTAGCTGTTGACCGCGTCGCCGCCGTACGGGTCCTGCTGCATCTCCCACATCGAGTTCACGTAGTCGGTGACGCCCTCCGGCTGGTTGTACTGCACGACCGTCAGCAGCGCCCGGCCCGGGTCATAGCTGCCGATGACGCCCTTCGCCCGCCGCGGCGACAGACCGATCTTGCTGCGGAGCTGGCCGTCGCCCTTGAAGTACAGCACGCCCTCGCCAACCTTCAGCCGCTCCGCTGGCACCTTGCCGAAGTACGAATCGTTGACGATCGGCCCCAGCTCGCTTTCCGGTCCGGGCCGGAACGGCGCGACGACCGTCGTGGTCGGCGAGTGCCGCAGCATGCCAAGAATCCACACCGAGAGCAGCCCCCCATCCTTCGTCCACGGCTTGTCGCCCGTGTTGGTGATCGTGTTCTCCGACTCGTACGCGACCATCGCCACGTCCGGCAAGTCCTTGATGCCCAGCAGCTTTTCGCAATCGTCGTCGTCCAGCAGGCGGATCGTGCGGTCGATCCGCAGCTTGAAGGTGGTTCCCGAGTAGTTGGTCAGCTCCGCTTCGTGCCGGAAAGCGACCCTGTCGTCATCCTGGGAAACCACGTCGTATGCGACGCTGTCGATCGCCGCCGGCGTCTGCCAGCGCTCAATGTCGAATGCATCGCCGGCCTTGAAGAAGATCGCATATTGCCCGCCCTCCGGACCGAGCCAGAAGCGATCCTCGCCGCCGAACGGGTTGATGTGCGGCAGGAGCTTGCCGGAGGCGATCAGGTCGTAGTTGATCCAGCCGTGGCTCAGGCCGTCGGCGCCGCCGGTGGTGCTGGTCATCACGCGGCCCTGGAATTTCGGCACGACCGCGACGCGCTCCTCGCCTTCGTCCCCCAACACGATCACCTCGGTGTGCTGCTTCAGGAACGCGACGTCTTCGTCGAACGTGCGGGGCGAGCCCGCGACCGCGCCCATCGAGATCGAGAACACCGTCGGCGCCGCCAGCAGCCGGGCGGCGGATCGGAATGCGCTCATGGAATGCCCCTGTATCCCGCGCCTGGTTTCGGTCGTGATCGGCGAATGGCACGGCCGCGTGACTGCGTCCGTCACGCGTGGCGTTCGCGCCGCTCGCCGGGCCGCATTATCCGCCGCAAACTGCGGGGAGCAAGCGCAGGGAAGGGCCGATGTGTGTACGCCGCGGAGCGGCGGCGCGCAGTGTGACGACGGCGGCATGGACGGTGTCGGCCTCAGCGTCCGCGTTTACAGCCCCGCCGCCTTGCGCAGCTCGTCCGCCTTGTTGGTCTTTTCCCACGTGAAGTTCGGCAGCTCGCGCCCGAAGTGCCCGTTGCGGGCCGTCTCGCGGTAGATCGGCCGGCGCAGGTCGAGGTACTCGATGATGCCGCGCGGCGTGAGCGGGAACGTGTCGCGGATGAACCGGGCGATCTTGTCCTCGTCGATCTTGGCCGTGCCCTCGGTCGTCACGTGCACGCTGGTCGGTTCGGCCACGCCGATCGCGTACGACACCTGCACCTCGCAGATGTCCGCCAGCCCGGCCGCGACCACGTTCTTGGCGATGTGCCGCGCCATGTACGCGGCGGAACGGTCCACCTTGGTCGGGTCCTTGCCGCTGAACGCGCCGCCGCCGTGGCGCCCGCGGCCCCCGTAGGTGTCCACGATGATCTTGCGTCCGGTGAGTCCGCAGTCGCCGTGCGGGCCGCCGATCTCGAAGCGGCCGGTGGGGTTGACGTGCACCTTCACGTCGTTTCGCCACAGGTCCCCGAGCACGGGCTTGAAGATGTGCTCGATCACCTGCGTCTTGAGCTCGCCCTGACGCTCGTTCCAGCTCTTGTCGTGCTGGGTGCTGAGCACGAGCGTGTCGACGCGGACGGGCTTCTGCCCGTCATACTCGACCGTGACCTGACTCTTGGCGTCGGGGCGCAGGCCGGGGATGATGCCGTCGCGGCGGACGAACACCTGCTGCTCGACCAGCCGGTGCGCCAGGCGGATCGGCAGGGGCATCAGCTCGGGCGTCTCGCGGCAGGCGAAGCCGAACATCATGCCCTGGTCGCCGGCGCCCTCGCGGTCGACGCCCATGGCGATGTCGGGCGACTGCTTCTTGATCGAGGTGAGCACGGCGCAGGACTCGTAGTCGAACGCCATGTCGCCGGAGGTGTAGCCGATCTCCTTGATGACGTCGCGGACGACGTCGGGGATCTCAACGTAGGCCTTGGTGGTGACCTCGCCCGAGACGACCGCCATGCCAGTCGAGACCATGGTCTCGCAGGCGACGCGGGAGAACTTGTCCTGGGCGAGCATGGCGTCGAGCACGGCGTCGGAGATCTGGTCGGCGACCTTGTCCGGGTGGCCCATGCTGACGGATTCGGAGGTGAACAGATATCGTCTCGTGTTGCCCGACGCGGCCACGGTCGTCTCCTTGTTGCCGGTGCGTACGCCCAAGCTGCCAAGAGCGGTTGAAGCCGTTAGTCTAGCGGGCGGACCGCGGTTTGGGTAGCGGCGAAGTTTGCCGCCGGCGGGCAGGCGGCCGAGCCGCGATCGTGCCTGGCCGGTCGGCGCGTCACGGCTGGACGCCCGGCTCGCGGCACGCCGCGGGTTCGGACTCGTGGGATCGCACTACCGGGAGTTCCTCATGGCCAGGCGAATCGACTGGTACTATCACCGCAGCGCCTGAACGTCCTGCGAAAAAGCGCAGGGGTTCCTTGCGCGAGAATCGTTGAACGTGAAAGAGCGGGTCGACGCCTCCAAGACGCGGATCGGGCGCGACGAGGCCCTCGCGCTGGCGCGGAGCGCTGCGCGGGTGCTGGTCGCCAGGGGCCGCGGCGTGGTCGAGTTCAACATGCAGAAGAACCCGCCAGACGATGACACGCTCGCCGCCCACCTGCTCGGGCGGACCGGCAATCTGCGCGCGCCGACGATTCGCGTCGGCCGTACGCTCCTGGTGGGCTTCAGCGAAGAGGGATATCGCCACGTCTTCTAGCGGGTCCGGCCAGCTTTCGGATCGCGCAGACGGCGAGCCGGAACCGGCGGCGTCGCAATCGGCGTCTTCGCCTGGCTCCGGCCCCGGCGCGCTTGCCGGCGGCGCCCGCGCCGTGGCCGTCGGCCTGCTGGTCAACGCCGGCCTGGCGCTGGTGAAGCTGATCTCCGGGCTGCTCGGTCACTCGTACGCCCTCGTCGCCGACGCCGTCGAGTCGATGGCCGACGTCTTCGGCTCGCTCGTCGTCTGGAGCGGACTGCGGATTTCCGCCCGCCCCGCGGACGACGACCATCCCTACGGCCACGGCAAGGCCGAAGCGCTGGCGGCGATGATCGTCGCGATGATGCTGCTGGGCGCGGGGATCGGGATCGCGATCGAGGCCGTGCGCGAGATCGTCACGCCGCACCACGCCCCGGCGCCGTTCACGCTGGGCGTGCTCATTGCCGTCGTCATCGTGAAGGAAACGCTGTACCGCGGCGTGCGCGTCGCCTCGCGCCGCGCGGGCAGCAACGCCGTGCTGGCCGACGCCTGGCATCACCGCAGCGATGCGATCACGTCGCTGGCGGCCGGCGTGGGGATCACGGTTGCGCTCGTCGGCGGGCCGGGTTTCGAGCCCGCGGATGACTGGGCCGCGCTGGTGGCGTCCGCGGTCATCCTCTACACCGCCGTCCGGCTGCTCCGCGCGCCCCTGCACGAGCTGATGGACGGCGACGCGCCGCACGTCGCCGCCAGCGCCCGGCGGATCGCGCTGACGATCCCCGGAATCCGCGGCGTCGAGAAGGTGTTCTCGCGAAAGCTGGGAGTGGAATACTGGGTTGATATGCACATCGAGGTCGATCCGGAAATGCCTGTGCGACAGGCGCACGGGCTGGGGCACGAAGTGGAGGACGCGGTCCGGGCTCAGCTCGCGAACGTGCGCCGCGTATCGACGCACGTCGAGCCGCATCCGCACGGCGCGGCGGACGGAACTCCACCGACGTGACGCCTGTGCGACCCTCGAGCGGCATCCGGCTGGCCCGGACGCCTCCCCGGCGTCAGAAGGTGTGCGTGAGGTTTCGCTACGCGCCGCCACCGGCCGGCTCGCCGCTCTCCGCATCGGAGCGATAGCGAATCACCTGCACGCGTTCGAGCGTCACCAGCCCCTCCTGCACCATCGCGTCGATGTGCGGCATCAGAGTGTCGATCTTCTCCTTCGCGTCCACGATCTCGATCACGATCGGCAGGTCCTCGGACAGGCGCATGATCTTGGCCGTGTGCAGCCGGCTGTGAGCCCCGAAGCCCATCGGCCCGCGCAGCACGGTCGCGCCGGCAAGCTGAAGCTCGCGCGCCTTCAGCACGATCGCCTCGTACAGCGGTGTTCCGTGCCGGCGGTCGCCCTCGCCGATGAAGATGCGCAGCAGGTAGCCGTCGTTGGGAATCTTCATCACGTCACGCTCCCAGCCAGCGCTCGGCCAGCCGGTAGCCGGCCCACACCGACACCAACCCCAGCCCGACGCTCGCAATGACGTTCCACGCGGCGCGGGCGTACTGCCCGTCGTTCAGCAGCGCAAACGTCTCCATCCCGAACGCCGAGAACGTTGTGAAGCCGCCCAGGACGCCGGCGATCAGCGCCACGCGGTACTCCTCGCGCACCAGCCAGCGACCGGAGAACGCGGCGCTCAGGAACCCGATCAGCAGGCACCCGAGCACGTTCACGGCCAGCGTTCCGGTCGGAAACGACCCGTTCGCCAGCTTCTGCGCCCAGCCGCTGAGCAGGTAGCGGCAGACGCCGCCGACGCCGGAGGCGATCAGAATCAGTGCGAGCTTCAGGAGGAACGCTGAGTCCTGTCCAGCCATGCAGGCTCCTACCCTCGTGTGTTCGCGCCGGCGGCGCCGCGTGGTAGGAATCATCAGCCCACGTAGGGCGGTTGACGGCGGACTCCATCGCCGGCGGGCATGATACGGTTCGGCGCCGGCAATCGGGCCGGGTCGTTTCCCAGTCAGCGCGGAGCGCGTCGGCTTTGGATCGGTCCTCCCGGCCGGGCGCGCACTCGGCCAACCCGCAGCGGCCCGGCGTTTCGCCGCGTTTCAGACGCTGCCCTGCGCCCGCGCGTAGAGCAGCCAGTAGGCGATCGGGATCACGAACAGCGTGAAGACCGTGGACGCGAACAGTCCGAAGATCAGCGCCCAAGCCAGCCCGGAGAAGATCGGGTCGATCGTGATCGGCGCCGCGCCCAGCATCGCCGCCCCAGCCGTGAGCAGGATCGGCCGCAGCCGCACCACCCGGCTCTCGAGGATCGCGTCGAACAGTGATCGCCCGCGGGCCAGCGACAGGTGAATGAAATCCACCAGGATGATCGAGTCGCGCGTCACGATCCCCGCCAGCGCGATCATCCCGATCATGCCCGTCGCGGTGAAAAAGACGGGATCGGCGTAGCCGCCGACCTGTCCCCCGACGACCGCGTTCAACAGCCAGAACCCCGGCATGACGCCCAGGATCGTCAGCGGGATCGCCAGCATGACCACGATGGGGATGACGAACGAACCGGTTTGCGCCACGAGAAGCACGTAGATGCCGATCATCGCGGCCCCGAACGCCAGGCCGAGGTCGCGGAACACGTCCAGCGTGATCTTCCATTCGCCCTCGCCCGCGAAATCGACGCGAATGCCCTCCGGCACCGTCCACTCGATCCCGCCGGAGTTCGAAACGTAAGTCCGTCCGCGGACCGGCCGCGGGGCCGTGGGCGCGACGGCGCCGCCGCCCGGCCCTTCGTGGATCGGGATGCGCGACGCCGTCCGGGACGCCGGCGCGCCGAGAAGCGCCGCCGTTCGCTTGCCGGAATCGACGTCTTCAATCGTCGTAGCGCTGACCTGGTCGCCGGAAACGTCCAGCACGCACTCAGCCGGCGGCCGCCCGGCCGTCTCTGCGAACACGTACGCGACACGCTGAAGGTTCTTGTGATAGATTGTCTTGTCCGCGATCTGCTCGTCCCATCGCCCCAGTTCCGCCAGCGGCACCAGTCGGCCGCCGGACCCTTTGACCTGCAACTGGCTCAGGTCGAACGCACTGGAGCGCGACTCCCGCGGCAGACGCAGCTCGATCCGCAGCGGATTCCGCTCGCTCGCGGCGCGAACCGTGCCGGCCGCCGCTCCGGCCAGACCGATGCGCAGCGTCTCGGCGATCTCCGCCACGCTGACGCCGTTGATGGCCGCCTTCTCCGTGTCCGGCACGAAAACAAGCTTGCGCGAGTCCGCTTCCACCGAATCGTCTACGTCGACCACGCCCGGCTCGCGCTCCAGCCTGGTCTTCACGGTCTTCGCGGCCGCGATGAGGTCCTCGTACGAATGGTCCGGCTGGCCGTAGACCTCGGCCACGACGCTGGCGATCACCGGCGGTCCGGGCGGCGTCTCGACCAGCTTCAGGTTCGCCCCATGGCGCCGGGCGATCGCGGTCAGCTCGTCGCGCAGCCGAAGGCCGACCGCGTGGCTCTGGGCGCTGCGGTGCTTCTTGCCGGCCAGGTTGATCCGCAGCTCCGCCACGTTTTCGCCCTGGCGCAGGTAGTAGTGCCGCACCATGCCGTTGAAGTCCATCGGCGACGCGACGCCGACGTAGGACGTGAAATCGGTGACCTCGGGGACGCGGGACACGTAGTGCTCGAACTCGCGGACGGCCGCGTCGGTGCGCTCCAGCGTCTGGCCCTCGTCGAAATCGAGCACCAGAAGCAGCTCGTTCTTGTTGTCGAACGGCAGCATCTTCAGCGGCACGGAGCGCAGCGCGGCAAGGCTCGTCGCGCCGACCGTCAGCACCGTCATCACGGCCAGGAAAGCCCACGCGGCCCGGCGCGACCGCAACAGCGGCGCCATGAGCGGATAGAACAGCCGCCACAGCGCCGTGCGGCGGAGCGTTTCCAGGTCGATCTCCTCGTGCGGCGCCGCGTGGTTGGCCGCGGCGCTTTCGGCGCCGGGCTTGCGATGGCGCAGGCCGAGCACGTGGTACGCCAGCCAGGGCGTGATCGTGAACGCGACGACCATCGACATCAGCATCGTGACCGGGACGTTCAGCGCCATCGGGCGCATGTACGGCCCCATCATCCCCGTGATGAAGAACATCGGCAGGAACGAGACGATGACCGCCAGCGTCGCGGTGATCAGCGGCGGGCGGATTTCGGCCACCGCTTCCAGCACGACCTCGCGCGTTGCGCGCCGCCGCAGCGAAAAGTGCCGCACGATGTTCTCGACGTCGACGATCGGGTCATCGACCAGCAGTCCGAGCGAGAGGATCATCGCAAACAGCGTGACGCGGTTGATCGTGTAGCCGAACAACAGGTTCACCAGCAGCGTCAGGCCGAACACCACCGGGATCGCCACGGCGACCACCAGCGCCTCGCGCCAGCCGAGCGTCAGCGTGAGCAGTGCAATCACGATCACGACCGCGACGCCCAGCGCCTCGACCAGCTCGTTCACCTTCTCATCCGCCGTGTGCCCGTAGTTCCGTGTCACCACGAGCTGCATGTCGGAGGGGATCACGTCGCGCTGAAGGACCGCCGCCGCCTCCAGGCACTCGCGCGCCACCCACACCGCGTTCGATCCCTTCTTCTTGGCCAGCGCGATGGTGACCGCCGGTTTCGACGCATCCGCGCCGCCCGGCGCGCGGCCCGCAGCCTCGGCGGCCGGGGGCTCGCCGATCACCGTGCCGGTGAATCCGTGCGGCGCCTCGAAGCCGCGCGCCGGGCCCCAGCCGTGACGGACGTAGCTCGTCGCCTCCGCCGGCCCATCGCAGATTTCCGCCACGTCCTTCAGGAGCACCGGCCGGCCGCCGAAGACTCCGACAACCAGTTCGCGCAGCTCCTCGACGCGGACGAACGCGCGCCCGGCGTCCACCTGGATCAGTCGGTCGTCGCGTGTGAAGCTCCCGACCGACTGGTGCACGTTCGTGGCTTGCAGCGCCCGCTGGATTTCCAGAGGCGACACGCTGTACGCGCTCATGCGCTGCGGGTCGAGGTACACCCGCGCCACGCGCGGCTGGCCGCCGACGATGTACGCGCGCGAAAGGTTCTCGACGGACGCCAGACGCTCGACGACTTCCTCCGCGACGCGCCGCAGCGCGTGCTCGTCCGGGCCGCGGCCGTTGGATTGCGCGTCCGTCGCGGGCTGGCTTGGCGTTGCGGCCGGCGGCCGGCTGCGCGGCGCGTCCGCCGCGGTGAGCGTGAGCGTCACGATCGGCACGTCGTCGATCTCGACCGGCTTGATCACCCAGCCCGTGACGCCCGGCGGCACGATGTCCACGTTTTCGTCGATCCGCTTGAAGAGCTTGACCAGGCTGCGTTCGCGGTCTTCGCCCACGAAGAAACGCACCGTGATGATCGCCTGCCCCTCGCGCGACATCGAGTAGACGTACTCGACGCCGTCAATCTGGTAGAGCAGCTTCTCCAGCGGAGTGGCGACAAGCTGTTCGATTTCAGCGGCCGAGCGGCCCGGAACGCTGACGTACACGTCCGCGAGCGGAACCACGATCTGCGGGTCTTCCTCGCGCGGCGTGCCCCACAGCGCCGCGCCGCCGGCGATCACGCCGAGCACGATCAGGATGATCGAGAGATTCGAATGCAGGAAGACGCGAACGACGGCGTTTGTGAACCCATGATGGGGCGCTGGGCTCGCTGGCGTGTCAGACATCTACGCTGGCTCCGAACTAACCGCGCGAATCGACGGCGACTCGCTCGCCGGCCCGCAGGCCGGCAAGCACCTCGACGTCGGCGTCGTGCTCCCGGCCGAGCTGAACCACGCGGCGCACAAGGAAGCCACCCTCGGCCACCTCGACAATGTCGAGCTGCCCGACGCGCCGCACCGCCGAACGCGGGACGACGAGCAATTCCTGCTCGTCGAGCGGGATGAACACCCGGCCGAACATGCCGGCGTAGACGCCGGGAGGGCACGGGCCGGTGACTTTCACGAGGAACGTGCGGCTGGCGGACTCGGCTTCAGGAACGATCTCTCGCACCTGCCCCTCGCACTGCCTGCCGATCGCGTCGATCTGCACCGTAATGCTCTGCCCCACGGCGAGCCGCTGGGTCAGCGACTCGCGCACGCTGGCGACAAGTTGCATGCGCGTCGGATCGAACAGCGTGACCAGCACCTGCCCCGGCGCGGCCGTGTCGCCGGCCTCGATCCGCTTATCCACCACTTGGCCGTCAATCGGGCTGCGCACCGTCGCGTATTCAAGCGTGACCGCCGCCTCTTCCCGAAGCTGCTCGGCGCGCGTCACTTCAGCCTCGGCCGACTTGAGCGCCGCGCGGCCGCGGTCCAGTTCCAGCGCCGTCGCGTTCCCGGCCGCGGCCAGCCGCTCGAGACGCTCCAGCTCGATCTTCGCCAGGTCGCGCGCCGCAAGCGCCGCATCCACCGCCGCCCGCGCCTGCTCCAGCCGTGCGCGCAGATCCGCGTCGTCGAGCCGCACCAGCACTTCGCCCTTCGCGACGCGCTGTCCGGCGCTGGCGTTGACCTCCAGCACCTTGGCCAGAATCTTCGAAGCGATCGACACCTCGTGCACCGTCTGCACCGTGCCGACCGCGGACTCGACCATCGGCCTGCGGATCGTGCGGACCTCGACCAGCCGCGCATCGCCGATCGGCCGGCCCGACGCCAAGGCGGCTGCCGTTTCGCCCGACCCGATCTTCGAGTGGAAGTATCCGGCCAACCACAGGATCAGCAGCACCACGACCACCAGCAGCGCCCCGCCCGTGGCCGCGGTCTTCAGGAATCGTCGGATCGCGGGCAGGATTCCCCCTGTGGGCATCGTCGTCCCCTCTGAAAAGCCGCCGCGCCGCTCTCCGTGTCGAGGGCGTTGTTCGTATCGTACTGCCCTGCGGCGACCACGCCAGCAGCGTGGCCTTCGCACGCCGGCGACCGGCTTGCGTTCCCGCGGCGCGCGGCGCAACGGCCGCGTGTGCTGCGCCCGCAGCGCGGGAATGTCACGCGTAGAGCCGCTGCGGGCAGCCGATGCATGACCGGCCTCGCCGGCGCCCGGGTTCGCGAATCGCGCCGTTTTTGCGATTGACAACGCCGCTCCGCGCGAGACGATGACGCTGCTGGCCGCTCGAACGCACTTCAGAAGGGGACAAAATGAACCCGTCGCGACTCCGCCGCACAAAGCCACGCCGATCACCTCAGCAACGCCCGGCCGCTCGAAGTCTGTCGCGGGCACAGGTCGGCGTCGCCGTCGAGAGAATGGCCGCGCCTTCCGGCACGGCGCGCTTCGCCGCCGGCAAGGCGCTTTCCGTCACCGCCGAAAAAAACCCTGCGCGCGTCTATCCCTTTTTCGATGCGATCGCCGCACGCCTCAGCAGCGACAGCAAAGTCGTCTGCTGGAACGCAATGCGGATTCTCGCGGCGCTGGCGGGTGTGGATTCGCAGCGCAAGGTGGACGCGCTGCTGGACCGCTACCTGGCTTTCATTCGCGGCGGTAACCTGATCAGCGCCGCAAACGCGATCCGCGGCGCCGGACGGATCGCCCTGGCCCGCCCGGATCTGCTGAACCGGATCGTCCCCGCGATTCTCGAAGTCGAGCGCGCCTCATTTGAGACCCCCGAGTGCCGGAACGTAGCCATCGGCCAGGCACTTCAGGCGCTTCGACCGCTTGGTGCGAGCGTCCACTCCCGCGCCGATGTGGCCGGCTTTATCCGTCGGCAGAAATCCAACCCGCGCACCGCCGTTGCCGCCTGCGCGGAAGAACTCACCGCCGACATGAAGGCCGGCGTGTGACCGAGATACCGCCTCCGCCGCGCGCCGTGGCCTCGGACCTTCGAGTCGGATGGAACCCGCAACGCCGGGCTTCCGTGTCCGAGCGCCCCATTTGCGTCGGCCCTCCGTGCCCGACGCTTGATCCGAACGCACCTCCGGCGTGTCGTTCGCCGCCAGGACGCCGCAACACGGTCTCCGACACCGTTCACGCGCAGCTCGAAATCGAACTCCAAGCCGCCCGCAATCGTGCCCGTACGTCGGTGTCCGGAACCCAGGCTCGGATGTGCCGCCGATGCTCCCCCTCGTGCTCAAGCTCGAATCGCATCGAGTCCGAGCCGAATGCTCCGGGAAACCGGTCCGCCCACTCGATCGCGACCACGGCGCCGTCCGTCCGCAGTTCATCCAGCCCCAGCGCCAGCAGCTCATCGACCGATCCGATCCGGAACGCGTCGCAGTGACACAACCGCAGCCGCCCGACGTACTCCCGGACCAGCACGAACGTGGGGCTGACGACGGGCTCGTCGCGGGGGATGTCCAGCCCCCGCGCGACGCCCTTCACGAACTGCGTCTTGCCTGACCCGAGCGGTCCGCATAGCGCAAGGACATCCCCGGCGCGGAGCATGCGGCCCAGCGCAGCTCCCGCCGCGAGCGTCTGTTCCGGAGCGGATGAGCACAGCTCGATCACGCCGCTCAACAAAAGTGCTCCCAGCCGCGCGGGATCAGCGGCGCCCTCGACCCGTCCGCAACCCGCAGAAACAGGCCCGCCTCCGCCACCATCCGCCCCAACGGTAGCAATCCGAACCGCTTGCGGTCGGCATCCGGCGGCGGTGCGCGCAGCACGACGATCAACTCGAAATCCTCCCCGTCCTCCAGCGCATGCTCGCGCGCCGTGCGTCCCGTCTGAGACGCCAGGCGATGCGCGTCTTCGTGCACGGCGGCGTCCAGCCGCGTCGCGTCCAGGTCGGCCCCGCAGCCGGATTCTTCGCAGACCCGCGAAAGGTCTATCGCCAGCCCGTCGCTGATGTCGATCATCGCCGCCGGTGCAAGCGTCCGCGAAATCTCGAGTGCCTCCCGCACGCGCGGGCAGGGGTGCAGGTGCCGCCCGAGAATCGAGCCGCCGACGGGGCCTGTCACGTACACCCAGTCGCCGGGGCGAGCGCCGGATCGCAGAACGGGCGGCGTTCCGGGGTCTATGCGCCCCGCAACGGTGACGGCGATTACCGTGGGCTGGTCCCAACTGTTCGTGTCGCCGCCGACGAGCGGGCAGCCGTATTGCTCTCCGCATTCGCGCAGGCCCTGAAGCAGCCGCAACGCGTCATCCATCGTCAGGGCGTTGCTCAGCGCCACGGCGCACAACGCGCCCACCGGCCGCGCGGCCATCGCGGCGCAGTCGCTGAGATTGACGGCCATGCACTTCCAGCCAACGTCAAACCAGCCATGCTCGGCCGAGCGAAAGTCCACGCCGTCCATGAGCATGTCCGTCGTCCACAGCAGCCGGGGATCGGCCGGGTCGAGCGCGGCCATGTCGTCGCCGAACGGGACCGCCGCGGCGGGCTGGATCGTCTGCCGCGCCAGCTCGCGTCGCAGGCGCGCCAGCAGCTCGCGCTCCCCGCGACGCCCGGCCTGCCCCGCTCGACCTGTATTCATGACCAATCCGCGCTGTGGGCTCGTTTCCATCGCGGTGCGGACCGGCCCGGATCGGCAACCAGCCCGCCGGAGTGCGCTTTTCCCCCCGGCGCACAACGATATACTAGCTTTTGGAGCGAAGCGCCACCAAGTTCCCGGGAGATTCTGCCGTGAGCAAGCCGCTCGCCTTGTCTGCGCTCTGCATCGTCACGATCGCCGCCTGGGTCGGACCGGCGTGGGCCGAGGTCTCCGGCCGGTACCGCGTGATGCTGAACAACAACCGCCCGCCGATCGAGGGCGAAGTCAGCGAAGAGGGCGATTTCTACATCGTGAAGCAGGGCATTGCCAAGCTTCGCATCCCCAAAACGCAGGTCGCCAAGCTCATTCCGCTGGAAGAGCCTCGCGGAGAAGCGCCGCCGCCGGCCGCCGGCGACGCGGCGGCCGCCGTCCTCGGCCCAGACGTGGTCGAGGCCATCCTCGGCAGCGAGAACGTGGCGCTCGACGCGCTCGAGGAGGAGGACACGATCAACCTCGAGACCGAGCTGCCGCTGGACCGCGACTCGCTCGACGACATGATGCGGATCGCCGGCCGCAAAGCGCGCTATTTCGAGACCCCGCACTTCGTGTTCGTATACTCCTCGGAGCCTGAGCCGGCGCGCAAGCTGGCGGCGCGGCTTGAATCCACCTATCGCTGGTGCGTGACGTACATCAACCAGTTGAACATCCACAAACGCCTGCCGCGCGCCAAGCTGGAAATCTTCTACTTCGGCACGTTCGACGAGTACGCCGCGTACCAGACGCTCAACGGCTTCCGCACCGCCGGGGCGCTGGGTTTCTACATGCGGACCAACAACCGCTCGGCCTTCTTCGAGATGACCACCTGGCCGGTCCTTGCTGATTTGCTGAAACGGGCATCGGACCCCTCCGTGCCCGCCGAAGAGCGGAACAAATTGCGCGCCCGTTCCGAACACTACGCGAATTGGTGGAACCTGAAGGTCGTGCAGCATGAGGCCGGCCACCACATGCACTTCAACATGGGCATCTACCCACGCTTCGGCGATCTGCCGCGCTGGATGACCGAGGGGCTGGCCACGATGTTCGAAGTGCCCCCGACGGAGATCGGCGCCGGTCTCGGCGCCACGAACCACGACCGCCTGATCGAGTTCCGCCGCTTCTACGGCACCGATCCCGAACGCGTCCCATGGGAGTTCGTGCGCGAGGTCATCGTCGCCGACTACGACCCGGACGGCTACCAGGCGTACGTCATGGGCTGGGCGCTGAACCACTACCTGTGGCACCAGCACCGCGAGAAGTACGCCGAGTGGCTGCGCCTCCTGGGCGAGCGCGAGAGCGACTTTTCCATCCGCCTGAACCGCACCGAAAAGCAGGAGCAGTTCGAGGACATCTTCGGCAAGGTGGATGAAGCGTGGGTGCGCGCGTTCGTGCGTTTCATCCTCGCGATCGAGCCGCGACCAAGCCTCATCGCCGAAAACCCCCTCGGCCGTGGCCCATAGCCCGTGCGGTGCGACCGTACGTGCGGAGATTGCGGACGCCGCGAGACGCGCGGTCGCCGATACGCCGTCGGCCGACGCCGGGCTCTCGGCCGCCGCGAGGTCGTTGCGCTGCGTTCGCAACCGTGCCGGGCGGTTCCGCTCGGCGAGTTCCGGCTGGCGACCTCCAGCCCGTCCTGGATTCTCAAACGTCGAATTGACTCTGACTTCCCGGAGGCGCGCGTGGCTCGCGATCCCTATTGCGGAAACTGCGGCTACTCGCTCGTGGGCCTGACCGAATCGAGCAAGTGCCCCGAGTGCGGCAAGCCGCTCATCGACGTGCTTGAGCGCGGCCCGCGATTTGCGGCTGGCCGGCGCTACAAGTCTCCCATCGTGATCTTCGGCCTGCCGCTCCTGCACATCGCGCTCGGCCCGGACGACGAAGAGAAGACCGGCCGCGCCAAAGGCATCATCGCCATCGGCGACGTCGCCACCGGCTGGCTCGCGCTCGGCGGTTTTGCGCGAGGCATCATCGCCATTGGCGGCTTTTCGATCGGCGTGATCTCGTTCGGCGGCTGGTCGATCGGGCTGCTGACCGCCGGCGGAGGTGCGCTCGGTCTGATCGCGATGGGCGGCGGCGCCGCCGGGGGCCTGGCGATGGCCGGCGGAGCGGTGGGCTTCGTTGCGCAGGGCGGCGCCGCGGTGGGGTACTATGCCGAGGGCGGCGGCGTCATTGGACGCCACGTACTGGCGCCGTTCCGGCAGGACCGCGAGGCGCGCGAGTGCTTTGCACGGGTCCACACGGTTGTCGGCGCGCCGCCGACGGCTGGGATCCGCTGGTTTGTTGCCATCGTTGGATGGTACGTGGCGGTCAGCCTCTTCGTCATGGTCGCGCTGGCTCTGATCCTGCTGCCGCGCTATATGCAAGCCGTGCGCCGGCTCCGAGCGGAACCGCGGCCGTGAGGGTGATTGTTCGCAAGGGTCGCCGCGCGCACATCCGAACCCCGCACGGAAGTGCGAGGCGTCCCCTCGCTTCCGCGAGGGGGTCGGATTGTCGGCGCGACGCGCACACCCCCGGCTTGTTGGGCGCTCGTCGTTCGCGCCGCCGCGGCGTCCGACGGTACGGACACCGCGCCGCGGATCGCGAATTGAGTTCGCCGGCGATTAGAACGGCATTCGGCAGGAGTGCTCATGGACTATCGGCGTATTGGAAAGTCCGGCCTGAAAGTCTCCGTCCTCGGCTTTGGCAACTGGCTCACGCACGGCGGCGGCATTGATGACGACGTGGCACGGGCCTGTGTCCGCAAGGCCTGGGACCTGGGGATCAACTTCTTCGACACCGCCGACATCTATCGCAAGGGCGCGGCCGAGGAATTCCTCGGTCCGCAGCTCAGGGCGTTCCGCCGGCAGGACATCGTGCTGGCCACGAAAGTCTTCTGGCCCATGTCCGACAACGTGAACGACCGCGGGCTCTCGCGGAAGCACATTCACGAGGGGGTGGAGAATTCGCTGCGCCGACTCCAGGTCGACTATATCGACCTGTACCAATGCCACCGCCATGACCCAGACACGGAGGTGTACGAAGTAGTCCGCGCCATGGACGACCTGATCCGCCGCGGGAAGATCCTCTATTGGGGCGTGAGCGAGTGGCCCGCGCTGGAGATCAAGAACGCCTGCGCCATCGCCCGGGAGCTGCACGCCGATCCGCCCATCTCCGAGCAACCCGAGTACAGCCTCGCCGCACGGCGCGTGGAAACCAACGGCGTGCAGCGGGCCTGCCTCCAGGAAGGGATGGGGATGCTCGTGTGGAGCCCGCTGAAGCAGGGTCTGCTCACGGGCAAGTATTCCGGCGGCAAGGTTCCGGCGGGCAGCCGCGCCGGCAATGCACAGATGAACATGTTCCTGACGCAGATCGACCGCGAGATCGTCGATCGCGCCGACCGGCTTCGCCCGATCGCGTTGGCCCACGATGCGACGCTCGCACAGCTCGCGCTGGCGTGGGTCATCTCACGGCCCGCGGTCAGCAGTGCGATCCTCGGCGCCTCTCGCCCGGAGCAAGTCGAGGAAAACGTCGCGGCGCTGAACGTGAAGCTGACCGACGCCGACCTGGCACAAATGGACGAGCTGTTCAGCGCGGACCGATTCCGGTAGCGCGCATCATCCCGCGTAGTACGGGCGTACCGCCCATGCATGTCATCAAGCGTCCTGTCTCACAAATACGTCCGGAACGTCGGTGAGTGCAAAGCTCTGCTTTGCGTGGCGAACCAGAGGTGTGCCGTCCCCGGAATCATGCCGCGAATTTCTGAGACAGCACACCAGCAGTCCCTTGAAAAAGCTGTCCGCCCATTGGGGGACCGGCCTCCAGGCCGGTCCCCCAATCGGCGGACGGTTCTTCAACGGACTGTCAGCGGCGCTCCGCCGCCCGCGCCGCCAGAATCGCGCGCACCAGCTCTTCCGGCACGTCGGCGTCCACCGCCTTGTCCTGCGAAATGCACGCGTGCCGGGCCAACTCCCGCGTCTGCTCATACGTATGCAGGTACGCGACGCACGGCGGGCACAGCTCCAGATGGCGCTCAAACTCGGCGCGGACCTCGTGCGGCAGCTCGCCGCTGGTGTAGTCCATCAGGAATTCGATCACTTCACGGCACGTCATCACCTGTTCCCCCGAAAGCGCGCGTCCAGCAGCGCCCGCAGCGCCTGCCGCGCCCGGTGCAGGCGGACTTTCACGGTGTTCGGTTCGATGCTCAGCAACTCCGCTGTCTCCTGCGTGCTGAGCTCCTCGATGTCGCGCAGCTTCAAAACCTCGCGGTATGACTCGGGCATGCGTTCAATGCAGTCCAGCACGTACTGCCGGTCCTCGCGCGAACTCAGGATCTCCTGCGCCGAGCGGCGCCAGTCCTCCGCCGGCCGCGCCTGGTGCCCGTCCGCCAGGAACCCCGGCAGGTACGCGTCGATCGGTTCCTCGTGCCGCCGGCGGCGCTGGCGCAGCTTCATCAGCGCCGCGTTCACCGTGATGCGGTGCAGCCACGTGCCCAGACGTGAGCCGCCCTCGAACGACGCCACCGCGCGAAACGCCGACAGGAACGCGTCCTGGACCACCTCGCGCGCGTCGTCTTCGTGGCTCAGCAGCCGGCGCGCCACCGCCAGCATCTGCGCGCCGTGCCGGCGAACGAGGGTGCCGAACGCCTCCGGCTCGCCCGCGCGGAGCCGCTCCAGCAGCGCACGCTCCTCGCGCTGTTCCAGCGAACGCGCCGCGTCGGCGTCGCCCGCGTGTGAATCGCGTGCAGGCAGCTCGTGCATCCCATGCTCCCGTTCGACCTCGGCCAGGTTGCGAGCATCGCTCAATCTGGATCGGGACGCAACCGCGAAATGCAGCGTCCGCTCAGCGCACGCAGCCAGCCCGGAGCGCATCCGACGTGACTCGCGCGCAGCCTTCAAACACCGGCTCGCCCCGCGCCCAGCGCAGCGCCGCGTCGGGCGCCTCGATCGCCCGCAACACGACGCTGTGCAATTCGAACTGTCCGGCGTCCAGACCACGATCACGAATGCCTCGCTCCAGCCCCTCGGTTACTGCGTTGCCGACCGCCCACGCCGTCCGGTCCATGTCCGACGCGTGCCCCGGCTGGTCACGCAGGAACGCCTGCTCGCAGGCCGCGGCCGACAGCGACGTCCACGCCCGGCAGCCGATCGGCCGAAACCAATGGACCGTGCACTCCCCGGCGCGTCCCAGAAGGGCGCACGGCACGCGGGCCGCCGCGCGTCGCTCCAGGGTTAGATGAGACACCTGTTTCGAGGTTTCGCGGATTCGATCCACCGCCTCGGCGAAACCCTCCGGCGGCAGCGTCTCACGCAGCCGGTCCACGATCAGGAGCGCTTCCGGCGCCGTGACGGAAACCGCCATATGACAGCACCACGAACAACCAACGCGGCAGGCCTGCCGGGGACGATCCGGGGAGCCGGCGGCCAGGCTCGACGCCGATTCCACCACGTCCGCGGCGAGCGAGATGACCGCCAGCGCCGTCGGGTGGCTCCGCAGGCGATTCGCGCTTTCCGTCGCGATGCGCGCTGAAACCCGCTGTGCCAGGGCGTGGCGGTCTTCGTCGGCGGAGTTCTCTGCTTTCACCTTTATCTTTCGCCTCAAGCTCGAAACCCGCTTGCACAGCGGCGCCCCGTTCGTCCGGCCGCGCAGTATATTGCGGTTTGCATTCCGCTCAGGAGTAGCCGCCGTGATGGATTCCGTGCCTCGCGTGGCGGAGAGCTTGCGATTCGATGAACTAGCCGCACGGATGCCGCGCTTGCTGCTGGGGCTGACGCTGCTGGCGCCGACGCTGCTTGCTTGCGCGTGCCGGGCGACCAGTCCCCAGGACCAGCCGCCTGCACCGCCGCCGACGAAGGTCATCGGTGCGAAGTGGGCGCTCGTCGCGCTGGCCGGCCAGTCGCCGCAAGGCGAGCAGCCGATCACGCTCGAGCTTGGCGTAGATGGTCGTTTCGCGGGGTTCGCGGGCGTCAACCAGTATTTCGGCGAGTTCCGCGCGGAGGACACGGGCCGCGGTTCGGGTCCGGTGTCGTTTGGCGACATCGGCGCCACACGGATGGCGGGACCTGAGCCGCTGATGAGCCAGGAGCGCCGCTACCTTGAGCTGCTTCGCCAGGCCGATTCGTTCCGCGCCGAGGCCGGGCTGATGGATCTCAGCGCCGGCGGGACGCCGTTGCTGAGATTCCGAAAGCTCTCCGCGTCGCCCCCGCCGGGTTGAGCGCTGGCGGCGCCGAAGCCGACAACGCTCACGAACCATCCCGGCTCTTGCGGCTCAACTCTTCGTATTTCGGCTTCAGCCGCGAATCGAGCACGGACACCGTCGCTTTCCGAAACAGTTCCGCCGCCAGCTCCGACATGCGCTTCGGAAGCGCCCGCTCGCGCAGGCCGCGCTCGACATCGGCGCGCACGTCTTCGAAGCGCGCGTTGTCCGGCGGGATGCGCCGCTCCAGTTTCAGAATGTGGACCATCTGGCCGGCGCGGATCGGGGTGGAAATCTCGCCGGGCCGCAGCGAGAACGCCGCGTCGCGCAGCGCAGCGGGGATGCGCTCGTCGTCGAAGCCGAACGGCTCCATCTCGCCGCCGCGCGCCGCGCTTTCGGAGTTCTGGCTGAATTGCCGCGCCAGGTCGGCGAAGTTCTCGTCGCGCGAGAGGTGCGTCACGACCTCGTTGATGAGCTTGGCGTCGTCGGCCGGGAGCTGGATGTGGCGGATGCTCACGCGCTCACCGAAAGTCCGGGCGAACTCCTCGCGCAGCGTGGCTTCGTCGACCTTGAGGTCCAGTTCGACCAGCTTGCGCAGGTAGGCGTTGCGCTCCATGCTGATGCGGAACTCGGTCATCGAGATGCGCTTCTGCTCGAGCAGCGCTTCGAGCGCCTGGAGCCGCTGCGGCTCCTTGGCCTCGCGCGGGTCCAGCCCCGCCTCACGCGCGATGCGGTCCACCGAGTCCCGAAACTCCTGCTCGATCTCGCCCGGCGAGACGCGAACGCCGCGCCGCTGCGCCTCCTGCTTGGACAGCTCCAGCACGATCAGTTGCTGAAGCACGTCCACGCCGTAGGCGTCCAGCAGCGCGTCCACCAGCCTGCCGCGCTCGATCGCGCTGCCGTTGACGATCGCGATCGCGTCGCCGTCCGCGCCCGCGGCGGGGCAAGCCGCGACCATCAGCGCAAGGGGCAGCAGGCAACTAAGCGACGCGTGGACGCGAGACAAACCGCGGTCGCGACCATTCGAGCCGCGACCTTCCCCATCCGAGCCGCGGCCGCGAGGGAGCGGGGACAAAGCGACGGACGTCTGCATCCCTCGAAAACGACCGGTCGGGAGACCGGTCCCCCAGTTGTTCGTAGCGTCGGACCTCCAGGTCTGACGGGAAAGACCGGTCTGGAGACCGGTCCCCCAGCAAGCATTCATCCGCTTCGCTCTTACGCCCAGCATCTCTTCACTCCGCCACGCTCACCAGCGGCGAGCGGTCGGCCGCGGACACCTCAACCTTCGCCCCCGGCACAAGCGCCCGCAACCGCCGCCGAAGGTACGCGAGCGCCGGTCGCTCGCTGGCGTAATGGCCCAGACAGATCGCCGTCACGCCCCGAGCAAGCAGCTCCAGCGCCTCGTGGTGCCGCAACTCGCCGGTTATAACCAGGGAATCCGGATCGCGATGCGCACTGGCGCCGAACGAGCCCGCCGCCGCCGTGACGCGCGCGAAGCGCCGCCGCAGGTCGCCGACCACCGTGGCCGTCGACAGATCCACGCGCCGCCGCAGCGCCTCGACGATCGCGCGCCCTCGCAGCGGCCTCCGCAAGCGCCCGACGCGGCCCATGCCCGCCTGTCCCCGTCCGCGCAACTCGTGAACCGGGTAGAGATCGAACGCCGGCTCTTCGTACGAATGCGCCGCGTACAACGCCCGCACGACCGGCCCGAGCCGGCTTGCCGGCACCACCATCTCGAGCCGTGCTTCCTCCACCGTCTCCAACTCGCCGCGTTGCCCGATCGCTGGGCGCGTCGTTTCATCGCCCAGGAACGTCCCGCGCCCGCGCAGCTCGAAGCTGCACTCCGCGTAGTGTCCGATCACGCCGGCGCCGGCGTTCGAGAGGGCGGCCCGCAATCGCGGCGCCTCGGCCGGCGGCACGAACACGACGAGCTTGTATCCCGCGCCCTCGACGCGCTGCGGCTCCAGCGGCCAGCGCTCCACGCAGTCCAGCATGTCCACAAGCAGGTCGTTCGTTCCGCCCGGGGCCGCGTCCAGCGCCGTATGCACGGCGATCACCGCGACCCGTTGCGCCAGCAGGTCCGGCAGCATCGTCGTCGACGCCGCGGCCGCCGGCGTCACGCTGCGGACACCCTTGAAGATCGGCGGGTGGTACACGAGCAGCATTTGTGTACGGCGGCGCAGCGCCTCACGCGCCACGGCGTCCGTCAGGTCGATGGCCAGCAGGACGCGTGAGGCGGGCCACTCCGCGCGGCCGCACAAGAGCCCGACGTTGTCCCACTCCGCGGCGCCGGCCAGCGGCGCGATCAATTCCACAGCTGCCAGCACGTCCGACGCGCGGGCGTCGGCCCCACGTCGCACGTTCGTTCGACTCCGCCGCGGCGCCGCTGCGCGCCTAGCCATGTTCGGCGCACTCCTTCTCCACAAGCCGGCCGTACGCTTCGTACAGCTCGCGCGTCACTTCGCCCGGTCGCTCCGTGCCGATCGGCTCGCGCTCCACGCGGACGACCGGAAGCAGCTCCATCATGGCGTTCGTGAGGAAAACCTCATCGGCGGCGAGCAGTTCGTGGATCGTCAACGGCCGCTCGTGGACGGCAATGCGCAGCTCGGCCGCCAGCTCGGTCACGCAGGCGCGCGTGATTCCCGGCAGCACCGGCGTATCGAGCGGCGGCGTGAGCAGCTCCCGCTGGCGCACCAGGAACACGTTGCTGATCGCGCCCTCCGCCAGCCGTCCGTCGTGCGTGAAGTGCATCGCCTCCGCCGCACCGCGCGCGTGCGCCAGCCGCAGCGCCGTCAGCCGCGCGAAGTAGCTCGTTGTCTTGTGACCCGTGGTCGGGTCGTCCGGGTTCTGCCGATAGTCCGACACAAGAACAGTGGCGCCTTTCTGGTAATACTCCGGTGGGTACTTCACGTTGGGCGCGGCGGTCGCCACGATGGTCAACTGCGGCTCCCCGGCGTCGGCGCGAAGCGAGCCGGTGGTCACGGTGAGCCGAACGCGCGCGTCGGCAAGTTCCGTCGCGCCGACCACCCGCCCGACGTTCTCGCGCAGGTCGGCCGCCTCCGGGACCGCGGTCCAGCCCAGCGCACGGGCGGAGTTCCGCAGACGTTCAAGATGACGGTCCAATCGGAACACGCGGCCGTTGTATGCGCGCATCGTTTCGAACAGCCCGATCCCCTGCGTGAAGCCGGAGTCGAACACGCTCACGTGTGCCTGCTCGGCCGGAACGAGTCGTCCGTTTATGCTGGCCCACTCGCGCACAGAACGCCCCTGCATCCCGATCCGCCCTTGCATCCAAGCGTCAATCACCGCCCGCGCCGGACGCGGTCGACGGTCCGTCGCGCCGCGGCGACGCAGCGCTCGAACAACCCCGGCCCGGATTCTCTGCGAGTTTGCGGCGAGCGCCCAGCACTACGCCGCTGGTCCCGCGCACGCATGGGTAGCGCGGGCATCTCGCCCGCGATTGCCCGCCAATCCGCGCACCAACCGCTCCTGCCGAACCCCGCGCCTGGGCAAGGGGTCTGCCATCGCAACGCCGCGCAGGGCTTCGCGCTCCCGTGCGGGGTTCCGACGAGCGCTCGCTCGCGGTTCTGGTCGCCGACGGAAACCGCTCCTACCGGCGCTCCCATTCACACGCGACGTGTGGGACATTCCACGATGCGCCCAGCCCGTCCAGGATTCCGCGCGCCTTCGCAAGCGTCTCGTCATACTCGGCTGACGGATCCGAGTCCGCCACGATTCCGCCGCCCGACCAGACCACGCCGCTCGGCCCGCGCATTTGCAGCGTGCGGATCGCGACGCTGAAGCTCATGTTCCCGTCCAGCCCCAGCGCGCCGATGACGCCCGTGTACACGCCGCGCGCGGCCGACTCCAGCTCGTCGATGATCTCGATCGCGCGGATTTTCGGCGCGCCGCTGATCGAACCCGCGGGGAAGCACGCCGCCAGCACGTCGATCGGATCGCACCCGGCGCGCACCACACCGGACACGTCCGCCACCGTATGAAACACGGTGGGCAGCGACTCGACGCGCCGCGGGCGCGCGACGATCACCGACCCGGGCTCGCACACGCGCCCGAGGTCGTTTCGATGCACGTCCACGATCATCGCCAACTCCGCGGCGTCCTTCGCGGAACCGAGCAGTTCGCGCCGCGCCGCTTCGTCCCGTAGCGGATCGCCGCTCCGCGGGCGCGTGCCCTTGATCGGCTGCGTCAGCACGTCGCGCTCGCGAAGTCGCACGAGCAGCTCGGGCGATGTAGAGACCACAGCGCCGCCGGCCCAGCGCAGCAGCGCCGCGTACTGTGCGGCGCTGGCGGCCCGCAGTCGCAAGTGTACGGCGAGCGCTTCCGGCAGCCCGTCGATCCGGATGCGGTGGGCAAGGTTCACCTGGTAAATGTCGCCGGCGCGGATGTATTCAATCGCCTGGCGCACACGCCGCTCATGTTCGGCGCGCGGCGTCTCGAACGTGACGCGCGGCGGGGCGAAGCTCCGGTTCACCGCCGCGCGGTCGGCGACCGCGGCGCCCGCCGCAACCCAGCTCCGCACGAACGCCACGAAATCAAGCGGCGGCTCGCCCAGCGCCGACCGTATGTCCGGCGCCGCGACCGCGAACGCCTCGCGGCGGCGATGATCGAGCACGATGCAGGCGTCGAAAAGCCCGAGGCGCAGCAGCGGCATGCCGAGGTCTTCGACGCGCGTCGCGGGCAAACGCTCGAGCTGACGCGCCGCCTCGAACGCGACGAAGCCGATCCAGCCGGGACTCAGTCCGTAAGGAAGAGGTGGATGATGCCGGAGCCGCGCGAATGCCTCGCGCCATGCGCCCCAACCGGTTGCGCGCTCGATCACCGTGCGCCTGCGACTGGACAGGCGCGCGGCATGGCCGGGAAGCTGCTCCAGCACCGCGATCGGTTCGCGTGCGAGCAGGCTCCAGTTTGCGCCGGAAGTCGGCGGAGAATCGAGCCAGGCGAGCTCAGAGTCCGCACCCCAGACGCGCACGACCGCCGGCAGGTCTTCGGGCCAGGGTACGGTTCTCGTAATCCACGCTTCCGACACGATCGAGCCTCTTGTTGACGGCGCGCAGGATACCGGCACACGCGGCTGCCGGCTTCCGCGTTCGGCTCATCTCGGGTACTCGAACAACAGGCATCTTTCCGGCGTGCATGTCACACCACTCCACGAAAGCGTTTATTCCATAACTGTATTTCTGTACATAGGTTACATAGTTCTCGCGGGTTGATTCGATCGCCGAGGCCCGCTCGCGGAAATCCGGTGCCAGACATGAATACTCAACCTTTCTCGCTCGTCTGTGTCTCTGGTGGACGTAGGATCAGCAAGACTCCCGGTACTCTCGGGGCGTGCAGGAGGCTGAACATGACGCTTCGTAATGCAATCCTCGCGGCGGTTGGGATTTTGGCCCTCGGCGGCGGAGCGGCCGTGGCGCGAGCAGACGACTTCAGCTTCGGTTTCCACTACGGTGGACCACGCTATTATCGGCCCGCGTACACGTGCGGCCCCACGGTCGTGCGCTACTACGACTACTGCGAGCCGGTAGTCGTCGTCCGGCCGCGCCCGGTGGTCGTATACAACTCGTATCCGGTCGTCCGGTCGTACTCGCGCGTGTATCGCTCGTACGGACCGGCGTATTACCCGCGCCATTACAGCCGCGGCTCGGGCTTCGGCTTCCACTTTCGATATGACGACTGATCGCGTCTGCGTGCGACTCGCCGGTTCGTGACTGGCCGGCTCATGCGGTCCGACACCCGAGCGCCGTCGCGTCGGCGCTCGGGTTTGTTTGTTCCGGCTCGTTACCCGCCTTCCAACCCCGGCCGGTGCCGCTCGAACAGGTCGTGCAAGCGGGTTTTCGGCATGATGATCTGCACAAACTCGCCCTCGGCCACCACCCGCGTGCCGCACAACGCCCGGGTTGCGCAAACCAGGCGATGCGGCCGGCACTCCAGCGCCTCCGCGACCACGCGGACGTGCGAACCGACCGGCGCCGGTGAGCGGTGATCGACGCGGATGTGCGCGCCCACGGCTTCCTCGGCGAACTCGAGATACGGCTCCAGCAGCTTGCGACCGGCCAGTTCCATGTGGTGCACGACGTACCACGTCGCCAGCACCGGGTGAACCAGCACGCCGTCGAAATGCGGGCACATCGCGGCGGTGACCACGACGCCGACTTCCGCAAACATGCCAGGTGTGAGTCCAGGCTTCATCGTTGCCTGCGATTCGGAACGTGATTGAAGCGCTGCATCCTGCGGCGAAGACGCGCACGGCCCGTGAACATCCACACCGCGCCGAGTTGTACAGCCGTCGCGGCGCGCCGGGCAAGCCCAGCGCCGGTTGTTCGCCCGGAGTCGCTGCGTACAATAGGCTCCGCCGCGCGCTGCTCCGCGCCGCACGCAGCGCTCGTCCGGAGCGGGAGGTTACGGATGACCACTCGGAAGAACCGACCTGTGCTCTACGAGGTCGCGAAGTTCGGAAAGCGACCGGCCCCGCTGACACCGCCGCCTGCCGCTCCGCAGCGTTCCGCCCCACCGTCGGTTGAAGCCGAACAGCCCGAGCGCCCAGCGCCCGAGGTTGCGCCCCTCAGCGCGTCGCCATCTCCGGCCCCGCCGCGGCCCGCGGCAGCCGATCCTTTGCCGTCCGAAAATGACTCGCGCCGACCGGCGACGCTGTTCGTTCCGGACCGGGTTCAGAAGGGGACTGATGAAGCGCCCGAGCCGCCAGTCGGCGGCTCGCAAGGCCCGCTCCGCACACGCCGGGTGACGTTCACGCTGAGCGTTCCGGCGCTCGCGCTCGGCGCTGCCGGCTTGTTGCTGGCGCTCTACATCGTGTTCCAGGCCGGCCGGAAGCTCGAGACCGGGCGCTCCGCGCCCGAAACCACGGCGCCACCGGCAACGGAACCACGCGCCGCCGAGCCTCAGCCCAGGACGCGCACGGAAGAGGTCCGGACGCCGCCCCGCGCGGTTCCGGAATCCGTCGCGCCCAAATCCGAGCCCCCGAGTCCGGCGCCTGCCGCCGCTCCGTCCGGCGAACGCGAGGTCGCACCGGCCTTCGAGTTGCGCTCGGGGTACCGGTATCTCGTCGTGCAGCATTTTCGCAAGTCGTCGCGCGAAGCCGCGGAACACGCCGCGGCGTTCCTGGCGTCGAAAGGGTTGAAGGTCGGGCTGCTCAGCGGGGCCGACCTGCGGCTGATCGTGGACGAGCCGCTGCTGCTGGACCAGGACGACAAGCGCGGCCGCGCCGCCGAGCAACAGCGCGCGGACCAGCTCATCGCGCGGCTGCGCGCGCTGGGAAAAGAATACTATGCCCAAACCAGTGCGTATGACTTTGCAAGCTGTTATCTCCACAAGGTCCCCTGACGGCGGCCCCGCGACTCTCGACCGCGAACACCACGGTGTGATTGAATGACACGGCTCGAACAGCTCCAGAAGCTCGCGTCCGTGACGCATGACGACCCGATGCCCCACTACGCCGTGGGGCTCGAACTGGCGCAACAGGAGCGCTGGTCCGAAGCGGTGCAGGCGTTTCAGCAGGCGCTGCGCATCAACGAAAATTACTCCGCGGCCCTGTATCACATGGCCCGGGCGCAGATCAAGGCCGGCGCCCACGCGGACGCGGTCGAGACGCTCCGGCGCGGCATGACCGTCGCTCACGCCGCCGGTGACTGGAAAGCGGAGGCCGAGATGCGCGATTTGCTGGACACCGTCACATGAGCGCGCTGCGCCTGGCGATCTTCGGCTGCACCGGCAAGATGGGCCGGGCAGTCGTCCGGCTGGCCTCCGCGGACGACGGCTTTAGAGTTGTCGCGGCCGTCACGCGAGCCGGCGATCCGTACCTCGCGCAGGACGCCGGTTCGCCGGCGGGTGCGCCGCTCTTGGGGGTCGCTGTCGCGCAGGAATGCGCCGCCTCGTGCGACGTGGCCATCGAGTTCACCTCCCCGTCCGGCTGCGTGGCCTGCGCCGAGTGGGCCGCGGCGCGCGGCGTAGCCGTGGTGAGTGGCGCAACCGGCCTTGCGCCGCCGCAGCAGGCGCGGGTCGAGGCCGCGGCTCGCGCCGTGCCGATCGTCCGGTCGCCGAACATGAGCGTCGGTGTGAACGTACTCTTGAAGCTGGTCGCGGACGCGGCCCGCCAGTTGGGGCCCGAGTGGGATGTCGAGATCGTCGAGGCGCATCACCGACAGAAGACCGACGCCCCGAGCGGAACCGCGCGCGCCCTGCTGCAAGCCGTGTGCGACGTGCGGAGCGTCCGCGCTGAAGAGGTCGTGAAGCCCGGCCGTTCCGGTGAGTGCGGCCCGCGCCGCGCGGGCGAGATCGGCGTGCACGCCGTCCGCATGGGCGGCGTGGTCGGCGAGCACGACGTGCATTTCGCCGACTCCGGTGAAGTTCTTACGCTCGGACACCGGGCGGCGTCGCGCGACATCTTCGCCGCCGGCGCGCTGCGCGCGGCACGCTGGGTGGTCGGCCGTCAGCCGGGGTTGTACTCGATGCGCGACGTGCTTTCGGGTTGAGGACTGGCGGCAGCCGGCGGCCCATGCGGACGCCTCCTTTCGACGCGGGGAAACGGAGCGTTCACGGCATCCACGGTTTTCACCCGATAGTCGGTAGACGGGCGGCGCATTTGTTCGGCGCGCCGGGAACAGTTCCCGGAGCGCAAGCGAGCGGGCTGAGCCGTCTGGAGCGGGTTCCCTCGCTTGCGCGTCGGGCTTGGCTCGAGCATGAACGACGACGCGTTGCCGAGCCTGTGCGATTGCTTTATGGCTGAGCCGGCGTCGCATAAGCTGCTGGACTTTCACCGCGGTGGCGATCGGCGCGGGGCGGAGCTTCGGAGCGGGGAGTGACAATTCCCGAGAACCTGCGGGCGTTCTGGCGGGTCCGCGACCTGGCGCTGGTCGTGGGAGTGGGCTTCGCCCTGTACTGTGCTTCCGCGATCGTCATCGTCAGCCACTTGCGGCTGATGCCGGTGACCATGCAGCGCATGGTCGAGATCAAGAACTTCCTTCAGCACCAGAAGCCCAATAACCCGCACCCCGCCGTTCACCTGCTCGGTTCGAGCGTGCTGCTGGAGGGGGTGGACTGCGACATCATCGACGGCGAGCTGGGCGACGCGGGGCGCGCGTACAACCTGGCCTGGACCGGCGCGACGTTTCGGCAGTGGCTGCTGGTGCTGCCTGCGGTCGTGCGCTCTGAGCCGCGCGCCGTCGTGCTCTGCGTGGACCTGCCGTCGCTGAGCAGCACGGCGCGGATACCGGAGCAGCGACTGAACGTGGCGGCCTGGTGGGACTTCCTTGGGCCGGGCGATCTGGACCGCGTCGGCGTGCTGCTCGACTCCGAGGAGCTGCGGGCGCTGCGCAGTTCGCGATTCTCGCAGCTCATGCGCTTCCGGGCGCTGCCGCTCGGCGCGTTCGATTCGTACCTCCGCGAGGTCGCCCGGCCCGACCTGCGCTACGAAGGCTACGAGACGAACTTCAAGGCGCCGTGGGTGCGGCGGCAGGCGGTGTCGGCGGAGGCGCTCGAGCGGAACATCGAGCAGTACCGTGCCAGCATCGCGGCGCAGACGGACGAGCAGCGATCCGCCGGCGCGCGGATGCTCCGCGCCGTGATCCAACAGGCGGGCGCCGGCGGCGCCGCGGTCATCGTGACGCTGACGCCGCTGCACCCCGAGCTCTGCCGGCGCATCGGACAAGAGAGCGTCGCGCAGGCCGCGGAGCGGATCGCGGCGGCATGCCGGGAAACCGGCGCGGTGTTCCTCGACGACTCGGCGTTCCTCGATGCCCGCGAGTTTTCCGACGCGGTGCACCCGTTCACGAACGGCCGGGAGCGTTGGTCGGCGGCGCTGGGCCGGCGCATCGCACAGGTCGTGCGGGCGGCAGGGGGCTGAGCGGTGCTGTTCCAGACCAGCGAGTACGCGATCCTGCTGACCAGCGTCCTTCTGGCGCTGGTGCTGGTCCGCACGCGCACGCTCCAGCACGTGATCATTCTGATCGCGAGCTGGATTTTCTACATGTCGTGGGACCCGATCTTCATCATCCTGCTGCTCTACTGCACATTCAACGACTACTTCATCGGAATCGCGATCGGCGCCGCGAAGACGCAGGCGCGCAAGAACTTCTGGCTGGTCGTGAGCCTGTTCACCAACCTCGGCGTGCTGGCGGTCTTCAAGTACGCCAACTTCTGCCTCGACTCGGTCAACGACGTGCTGACCTGGCTGGGCTACCAGGCGGCGATGCCGGCGGTGAACATCGTGCTGCCGGTGGGCATCTCCTTCTACACGTTCCATTCGATGGGCTACAACATCGACGTGTATCGCGGCAAGACGCCCGCGGAGCGCTCGTTCCTGCGGTTTGCGATCTACGTGGCGTACTTCCCGCAGCTCGTCGCCGGCCCGATCCTGCGCGCCGGCCAGTTCCTGCCGCAGCTCTCCCGGACGATCACCTTCGATGCGGAGAACCTGCGCCGCGGCGCGAACCTGTTTCTGGTCGGCCTGGTCAAAAAGGTCGTCGTCGCCGACAACGTCGCGCCCCTGGCCGACAACGTATTCAACGATCCGCAGGGCCTGCCCAGTGCCGTCATCTGGCTCGGGGTGCTGGCGTTCGGCGTGCAGATCTACTGCGATTTCTCCGGCTACACCGACATGGCCCGCGGTACGAGCCGCATGCTCGGCATCGAGATTCCGATCAACTTCAACTACCCCTACATGGCCACCACGATCACCGACTTCTGGCGGCGGTGGCACATTTCGCTGTCGAGCTGGCTGCGCGATTACCTGTACATCCCCCTCGGGGGAAACCGCCACGGCGTGGCCATGACGTATCGCAACCTGATGCTGACGATGGGGCTCGGCGGGCTGTGGCACGGCGCGGCGTGGAACTTCGTGATCTGGGGCCTGTATCAGGGCGTGCTGCTCTCCGCCGAACGCCTGTTCAACATCGGCGAAGCGCGGCCCGTCGCCGCGGGCGCTGAAGCCGCGCCGCCGCGGCGCGCGAGCGGCGCGCAGCGCGCGCTGGCCGGCGCGCGGACGCTGCTGGCGTGGCTCATCTGCCAATACTTCGTGTACCTGGGCTGGCTGCTGTTCCGCGTGCACTCGGCTTCGGACCTGGTGTACTGCGTGCGCAAGTACGTGGTGTTCGACTTCGACTTCCGTCTGGCCGGGCTGGGCGTCGGCAACGTGAATCCGTTCTTCGTCATCTCGATGATGATTCTCTTCTTCCTGATTCACGTCACGTCATACCGCCTCGGCGGCCTGGCGAATGTGCTCGATCGCCTGCCGCGCTGGGGCCAGTGGTCCGCGGCCTGCACGGCGACGTTCGCGCTGCTGTGGTTCTGGCCGGAAGTCGAAACGGCGTTCATCTACTTTCAATTCTGATCCAACGCCGCCCATCGACGGACGGCGCTGGCGCCGCGCGCAATGCCGACGCGAACGACCGGCCATCGGCCGCTCCCACACCTTTCGATCGAATGGGCGCCGATATGCGGGCGGGGGCCGACGGCGCGGGTTACGCGAGCGAACGGCGGGCCCGCGGCGTGCAAGGCGCACAGACCGCGCGGCTGATGCAGCACCGGCGCGAGGAATCGCTCCCCCAATCCGCTCCGCCGGCGGAGATTATCAGCAGCGCGCGAGGCATTGCCGGGGCGTCGTCCGCTACTCAAACACCCATGCGCTTCGGCCGATGCGAGGACAAACTGCGTCACCGCGGCGGTGCGACGTGCCGTTGGCGCGGAACGCTCGCTGCGCAGAGAGCTGCAAATGCACGCGTCCAGGAGTTCGCAAGTGTCGAGTTGGGTTCAAATCGTCGCGGCTGCGGCCGGGATCCTCTGGAGCGGCGCCGCTCTGGCACGCCCCGATTCCGGCGAAGTGTCCGCGGAACAGGCCGCCGCGGCACTGCGCGAAGGCAACGCGCGCTTCGTCGCCGGGAAGATGGAGCATCCGAATCTGGGGTACGAGCGCCGCACCGCGACCGCCGCACAGGGCCAGGCGCCGTTCGCGACGATCGTGACCTGCTCGGACTCGCGCGTTCCGGTCGAGTACATTTTCGACCGCGGTATCGGCGACCTGTTCGTAGTCCGCGTGGCGGGCAATGTGTGCGACACGGACGAGACCGGGACGGTCGAGTACGGCGTCGGGCACCTGCACACGCCGCTGGTCGTCGTGCTCGGGCACGAAAAATGCGGTGCCGTCAAGGCCGTTGCAACCGGCGAGTCCGTGCACGGCTGCCTGCCGAAACTTGTGGACAACATCCTGCCGGCCGTGGAGCAGGCACGCCGCGAGAACCCGCGATCGTCCGGCGAACCGTTGTTTTCGGCCGCGGTGCGCTGCAACGTGTGGCGATCGATCCAGGACTTGCTGAGCCGCAGCTCCGAAGTTCGGGAACTCGTTTCGGCCGGTAAGGTGCAGGTCGTGGGTGCGGTGTACGACATCGAATCCGGCGCGGTCTCCTGGCTCGGCTCGCATCCGGAGCAGGCGTCTCTCTGCCTCAGCGCGGGCTCGCATGAGCCGGCAGCGCACGTGGACGCAGCGGGCGGACGTCCGCCGCAGGCAGCGCCGGCGCCGACGAATACCCCGCTGGTGGCGGCGCATCCGGGATCCGAACCGAAGCCGGCCGCGGGATTGGGAGGGGGCTCTCATCAGGATGGCGCCGCACGTGATCGGGCTGAGAAAACAGCGCACCGGCCCGCCGCGGCGCCCGCAGTATCCGAGGACGCCATGGAAAAACCGGCAGGCGAGGCCGCCGGCGTTGCGCAACGTGCCGACGCAAACGACGCCCTCGGCGGCCCGGTAAACGAGACGACCAGCTACCTGATCGCAGCCGCGGTCGGCGCCGTGCTTTCGGGGATGAGCTTCGGCGCGTACCAGTGTGTGCGCAAGAGATTCGCCGGCGGCTGATCGCTTCGAGGCGACCACAATCCGCGGCACCCGGGCCACCGGCTGCGCCGCCGCGTGGAACGGAATCGACCTGTTCCTACCGAACTTGCCGCTCGATGCCGGGACGTACCGCAGGAGCGCCTCGTGCGGCATGGCCCGGTAACGCTTCCATTTCACCGCATGTCGAGTGGACCGCGGAAGCGTTCGAATTGAACACTTCAGTTTCGACGGCTTCGACGGCCACGGCGCGCTGCGGCGCCTGGGTGCGGAGCGGGGACGCTGCGGATGACTCGGGGGTAGCCGATTGCGAACAGCACTGATGGAGCGACCGCACGATTGCAGCGCGTGGCCGTCGGTCTTCAGCTATTCGTCCGCGCGCTCGGGCTGCGCGCGGCGCGTGGAGCGCTTTCACTCGTACTTCGGCTTCCGGGCCGGAATCGGGGGCGAGCTGCGATCCGCGACGCGGGCGCACCTTCGGCTGCGGATCAACGAGCCGCTGGTTTATGGCGCGGCCGCGACGCGCGTGCTGTCGCTCGCGCTCTACGGCGTCGCGCCGGACGCGGCCGAACTGATCGCCCGCCTGCAAGCCGGCGGGCTGCGGGTGTCCACCGAGGACAACTACATCGCGTACATCCTGCGCACCGCGACGGTGATCCACTCGTGCGACGAGTTGATGCCGAAGATGACCGTGCCCCTGCCGGCCGCGGCGCTGCGGCTCGTCACCGGCGCCCTGACCGAGCAGCGGCCGTTCCATCTCGGCGCCACGCTGACCATCGATTCCGCGGTGCCGCACGCGCTGGACTTCGGCGACTACGGGCTGCGCAGGCTGGTGCTCGAGGCGCCCGGGCCGATGAGCACCGCAATCGGCCCGTCGCAGCGCGTCGACGTGCACCAGTTCGGCGTGCTCTCGACTCCCGGGCCCGGGACTGGGGCGCCGCCTGCCGGGTGGTGAGGCGCGCAGCGACGGCTGGATTTCGCTACGATGCGCGGCGGGCAGGAGGCTCGCCATGCTTCGGGACGCCTACCCGTACTATCTCGCCGGCCGGCCGGTGCAGGCCAACACCGATCTCGCCGTGACCAACAAGTACACCGGCCGCGACGCGACGCGCGTCGCGCTTGCCGACGCAGCGGCCGTGGACGCGGCAATCGCCGCCGCCGCCGCCGCGTTCGAGCAGACGCGCCGCATGCCGGGCTACGCGCGCCAGGCGGTCCTGAACCACGTCGTTCGACGCGTCGGCGAACGCGCGGAGGAACTCGCGCACGCGCTGTGCGTCGAGGTCGGCAAACCGATCCGCGACGCACGCGGCGAAATCACGCGGCTCATGGATACGCTCCGCCTGTCCGCCGAGGAATCCACGCGGATGACGGGCGAGTACGTGCCGCTCGACATCAGCCCGCGGGCGGCCGGGTATGAGAGCATTGTCCGCCGCGTGCCCGTCGGGCCGTGCGCGTTCATCACGCCGTTCAACTTCCCGATGAACCTGGCGGCGCACAAGATCGGCCCGGCGATCGCCGTCGGCTGTCCGTGGGTGTTGAAACCGGCGTCGGCTACGCCCGTCAGCGCGCTGATCCTGGGCGAGATTCTGGCGGAGACGGAGCTGCCGCCGGGCGCCTTCTCAATCCTGCCCTGCCGCAGCTCGACCGCCGAGCCGCTGGTCACGGACGAGCGGATTCGGAAGCTGAGCTTCACCGGCTCGCCGGAAGTGGGCTGGCGAATGAAGTCGATCGCGGGCCGCAAACGCGTCACGCTGGAATTGGGCGGGAACGCGCCGTGCATCGTGGATGCGGACGCGGATTTGGATTACGCCGCGGACCGCATCACCGTCGGCGCGTTCTACCAGTCGGGCCAGAGCTGCATCAGCGTGCAGCGCGTCATCGCGCATCGACGCGTCTACGAAGCGCTGCGGTCTCGGCTGGTCGAGCGCGCCGCGCGCTTGAAGATGGGCGACCCGCTCGACGAGC
The DNA here is from genome assembly GCA_039961675.1 of Phycisphaerae bacterium. Classification (GTDB taxonomy): domain Bacteria; phylum Planctomycetota; class Phycisphaerae; order UBA1845; family Fen-1342; genus JABRWC01. The sequence continues at coordinate 10,744 of JABRWC010000007.1, read as the reverse complement.
AGACGTTCCTCGGGCCGCTTATCAGCGAGGAGGACGCGCGGCGCGTCGAGGGCTGGGTGAACGAGGCGGTCGCGGCCGGCGCGCGCGTGGTCTGCGGCGGGCGGCGGCATGGAGCGCTGTTCGAGGCGACCTACGTAGAGAACGTGCGCCCGAACCAGAAGCTGAGCTGCCGGGAAGTCTTCGGCCCGGTGGCGACGCTCGAGCCGTTCGACGACTTCCAGCAGGCCGTGGTGATCGCCAATTCGGGCGACTACGGACTGCAAGCCGGGGTTTTCACGAAGGACCTGAATCACGCCTGGTACGCCTTCCGCGAGCTGGAATTCGGAGGCGTGGTGATCAACGACATGCCCAGCATGCGCGTGGACAGCATGCCGTACGGGGGAGTCAAAGCGAGCGGCTTCGGGCGCGAGGGGGTTCGCTACGCGATGCAGGAGATGACGGAGCCGCGGCTGCTGGTACTGAACCGGGCGGGGGCGCTGTGAGGCGCCGCGGCAGGGGTCTGACATGGATCGCGCTTGTATCCGATTCAGGCAAAAGGGTTTGCGAAAGCGATCCTGGCCGTTCGGGGCGTTGCGACCGCATGGAATCCTGTTGGGAATGATGCCGGGAGTGGAAGGTTTCGAGGTGTTGCGCGTCTAAGATTCCGAGTCGCGACCCGCGCGGGCGCGCGGGCTGGCGCGACGAAGTTCGGGTCTTTGTCGGAGGCAACAGGAATGTCGACACGCAGGGCGATGGGGTTTCTCGCCGCGGTTCTGCTCCCCCTGGGCTGGTCGAGCGCTTTCGCACAGCACGCACACGACGCCAAGCCGCAGGACGACAAACCGGCGGTCGGCGCAGCGATGTGCCCAGTGATGGATGAGCCAGTGGACTTCGGCGTGCGGTCCGTGTCGGACGACGGCGCGGTCTACTTCTGCTGCCCCAAGTGCATCGCGAAGTACGAGAAGGACAAGGCCAAGTACGCCGACAAGGTCGCCGCGCAGCGCGCCGCGCTGGCCAAACTGCCGCGCGTGCAGGTGACGTGCCCGGTCGGCGGCGAGCCGGTCTCCAAGGATGCTTTCGTCGAGACCGACGGCCAGAAGGTCTACTTCTGCTGCGACAAGTGCAAGCCCAAGTACACGGCGGAGCCGGCGAAGTACGCTGCGAAGCTCGACGCCGCCTGGTGCTACCAGACCAAGTGCCCGGTCTCCGGGATGGCGATTTCAGCGGACGCGTTCGAGGACCTGGCGACGGGCCAGCGGATTTACTTCTGCTGCAAGGACTGCCCGGCCAAGTTCACCGCCGATCCCGCGAAATTCGCGGACAAGCTCGCGCAGCAAGGTGTGCACGTCGATCCCGCCAAGCTCAAGGGTGGGAAGACGGAGCCGAAGAAACCGTAATCCGCCCACGCTTCGGCCCATCCGGCGGCGCCCGGCGAATGACGGCGCCGCGCACCGAGCGTTGTTCCGTGGTGGGAACCACTGCATCCGCGGCCCGCGGCGTTTCGCTGCGGGCCGCGTGCGTTGCGGAAGCGCGGTCCGAGCCGCTTCGGTGGACACGGTTGCGTGGTCTGCAATAATCCCGTGTGCGCCCGAATCCGCCGCGAGGCGGCTTGCGCGGTGTCGCGGACCAGGCACGAGCAGCACATGCCCACAGAAAAACTCGTCATCGTCGGATCGGGACCGGCCGGGCTGACCGCGGCCATTTACGCCGCCCGCGCGAACCTGAATCCGCTGTGCTTCGAAGGCTTTAACGCCGGGGGGCTGATTCCCGGCGGCCAGCTCATGTACACGACCGACGTCGAGAACTACCCCGGTTTCCCCGAGGGCGTGCTCGGTCCGAAGCTCATGAAAGCCATGCGGGCCCAGGCCGAGCGCTTCGGAACGCGCTTCATCACGCAGGACGTGACCGAAGCCGATCTGAAGCGTCGCCCGTTCACGCTCAAGAGCGACGACCACGTCGTTCAGGCGCACGCCGTCATCATCGCCACCGGCGCGCGCGCCAACTGGCTGAACCTCGAGAACGAGCAACGCCTGGCGCGCAGCGGCGGCGGCGTATCGGCGTGCGCCGTGTGCGACGGCGCGCTGCCGATGTTCCGCAAGCAGGAGCTGGTGGTCGTCGGCGGAGGCGACTCGGCGGTCGAGGAAGCGAGCTACCTGACGAAATTCGCCAGCAAGGTGTACATCGTCCACCGCCGCGAGGAGCTTCGTGCCAGCAAGATCATGCAGCAGCGTGTGCGCAAGCTGCGGGAGGAGGGGAAGCTGGACGTGCTCTGGAACAGCGTGGTGGTGGACGTGCTCGGCGACGACGCCGTCCGCGGGGTCCGGCTGCGGAACGTGAAGTCCGGCGAGGAGTCCGAGCGGCCCTGCCGGGGTCTGTTCATGGCGATCGGACATACGCCGAACACCGAGCTGTTTCAGGGCGCGATCGAGCTCGACGACAAGCAGTACATCCGGCTTCCGCGGCCGCCGTCGACGGCCACGAGCGTCGAGGGCGTGTTCGCGGCGGGCGACGTGGCGGACCACGTTTACCGGCAGGCTGTGACGGCGGCGGGGACGGGCTGCATGGCGGCGCTGGACGCGGAGCGCTGGCTGGCGGGGCAGGGCATCGAATAGGGCCCGCCCGGTTTCGTGGCACGTTCGTGCCTCCAAGCACTGCATGCGCTCGCCGCCCGCCCTTGCCGCACGGCGGGTTTTCGTGTCCACTGCGAGCGCCTCGACTCGGCCCGTGCGGCCGGGCGCTGAGCGAGGCGCCGACTCACCGTTCGCCCGGGAGTTCTTGCGATGTGTTCAAGTCACCGACAGCCCAAGTGTGAATTCTCCCCCAGACGCGCGGCACGGCTGGCGGGGCTCCTGCTCCTTGCAATGCCGGCCGCGGCGCAACAGCAGCCGGAGATCCCGCCGCAGGAACGGGCACGAGCGGAAGAACTGCGCGAGGACATGCGACGGCTGATGGGCCTGGCCCGCGACCGGGTGTTCCCGGCGCTGGCGAACATCAGCGTCATCACCGTGCGCTACTCGGACGGCAAGGAGTTCAAGGGGCGGGCCGTCGGCAGCGGCACGATCATCAGCCCCGAGGGCTACATCCTCACCAACTACCACGTCGCCCAGAACGGCAAGAAGTTCAAGGTGACGCTGGCCGACAAGCGCGAGCTGACCGCAGAACTGGTGGGCGACGACCCGCTGACCGACCTGGCCGTGCTGCGGATCGCCAAGGGCGAGCTTGCAGGCGGCGGATCGTTGCCGTTCGCGCAGTTCGGCGATTCCGACGAGGTCGAGATCGGCGACACGGTGATGGCGATGGGCAGCCCGTGGGCGCTGTCGCGATCCGTGACCCGTGGCAGCGTCTCCAACACCGAGCGCGTCCTGACGGCCACGGACGACGACGCGGGCGAGCTGCGCTTCGACCAGGACCAGCGCACGGGCATCTTCAACCGCTGGATTCAGCATGACGCCGCGATCAACCCCGGCAACAGCGGCGGACCGCTGGTGAACCTGAAGGGCGAGATCATCGGCGTGAATACGCGCGGCGGCCTGCTGGGGGGCGACATGGGGTTCGCCATCCCGGGCAACGTGTGCAAGCAGGTGGCGGCGCAGCTCATCGAGCACGGCGAAGTGCCGCGCAGCGCGTACGGGTTCACCGTGAAATCGATCAAGAAGACCGGGCTGACGGAGGGCGTGCTGGTCAACGCGGTCGACAATGACGGGCCAGCGCAGCGCGCCGGGCTGAAGGCCGGCGACGTGATCGTGAACATCGACGGCGCGCCCGTGACCGTTACGTATCCGGAGCAGATTCCGCCGCTGCTCAAGGAGTTGGCCGATCGGCCGATCGGCGCGACCGTGCGCTTCGACGTGCTGCGAGATGGCCAGCCGCAGTCCGTGAGCGTCGTGACCGAGAAGCTCAAGCGCGACAAGGGCGAAGAGGCGGCGTTCCGCGCCTGGGGACTCACGGCGCTGGAGATCACCGAAACCGTGGCCCGAAACCGCCGCCTCGAAAGCACCGAGGGCGTGCTCATCAGCGGCGTCCGCTCCGGCAGCCCCGGCGCGCTCGCCGAGCCTCCGCTGACCGACAACGACGTGATCCGCGCCATCGACGGAAAGAAGATCCGCACGCACGCGGAGTTCGTCGCGGCGTACGAGGAGATCATGGAGCGCGAGCCGCTGCCCGAGTACGTGCTGGTCGAGTTCGACCGGCGCGGAAAGCTCAACGTCACGCTGCTCAAACCCAAGCCGGAGAAGGACGAAGACCCGCCCGTGGAGGTCGCCAAGGCGTGGATCGGCATCGACACGCAGCCGGTGGTCAAAAAGCTCGCCGAGCAGCTCGGCCACCCCGACGTCCTCGGCTTCCGCGTGACGCGCGTCTATCCCAAAACGCTCGCCGCCGACAGCGATCTCAAGGTTGGCGACATCATCACGGCGCTGAACGGCGACAAGCTCAAGCCGCGCGGCATGCAGGACGCGGGGATGCTCTTGCGCAAGGTGCGCGAGCTGGAGATCGGCGGGCAGGCAAAGCTGACCGTGCTCCGGGACGGTCAGAGCCTCGAGCTCCCGGTGACGCTGGAGCGCACGCGGCTGACGCCGGAGGAGGCCCGCCGCGACCGCAACCGCGACTTCGAGCTGACGGTCCGCGAGCTGACGTTCTTCGACCGCGACGAGAACCGTTGGGACGACAGCGTGCAAGGCGTGCTCGTCGTGAGCCTGGAATCGGCAGGTTGGGCCGGGCTGGGCGGCATCCGACCCGGCGACGTGATCCAGCGTATCGGCGAAACGGAAATCACCGATCTCAAGACCTATCGCGACACGATGGAGAAAATCACCGAAGCCAAGCCGACGCGCATCGTCTTCGTCGTGCTGCGCGGCGTGCGAACGCAGTTCCAATACGTCGAGCCGGACTGGAGCCCGAAGTCCGATGTGACCGGGGATGAGGACGCGCCGGTCGAACCATCCGGCGGTTGAGCGGCTTAGCCGCCCGTGGAAAAACCTGCGGCACGGGCGTCCCGCCCGTGTTACAAGGGCGTGGTTGGGTTCTTCAATGGCCTATCAGTCCGTTGAAAAAACGGTCCGCCCATGGGGGACCGGCCTCCAGGCCGGTCTTGGAGGCCTTTGGGTGTGCGCGCCCGCACGTATGCAACGGACAACTATGGGCCGATTCGCGGTCGCGAGCCGTCGCCGCGGCGCGGCGTTTGCGGTTCGCGGCCTGGAATTCGGAAAGAGACACTCGGTACTGGAGACACAACATGGCACGCTCGCCCAAGCCGCTCGCGCGGTTGCTCCTGGTCGGTTCGATGCTGACTCTCGCCGCCGCGCCGCGCGCCGCGGCGGAGGATGCCGCTGACTTCGCCGCGCTGCTGCGCGAGAAGTCGCCCGCGCTGGTCACGATCAAATTCGTGCTCAACGTGAAGATGGGCGGCATGATGAGCTCGATGGGCGAGAGCGAGAACGAGCAGGAAATCACGGGGGTGCTCATCGAGCCGGACGGCCTGGTGCTGTGCTCGAACACGCAGCTCAGCGGCATGGCCGGGATGATGCGCCGTATGCTCGGTTCGATGGGCGAGATCAGCGCCACGCCGACGGACCTGAAGCTGCTTATCGGCGACGACACCGAGGGCGCGGAAGCGGAGCTCGTCGCGCGCGACACGGATCTCGACCTCGCCTGGATACGGCTCAAATCGCCGCCCCCATCCCCGCTGCGCTGCGTGAACCTGGCCGATTCGAAGGACGCCGCGCTGGGCATGCCGGTCTACGCCCTCAAGCGCATGGGCAAGTACTTCGACCGCGTCGTCGTCCTGAGCGAGGCACGGGTGGCCGGGATGACGCACAAGCCGCGGAACCTGATGGTTCCGTCATCGGCGCTCGGCGCGATGGGGCTGCCGGTCTACGCCGCCGACGGGAAGGTCGTAGGCGTGAGCGTGCTTCAGATGCCCGAGCCGGAGGGCGGGGACGGCAACCCGATGCGCATGCTCTCCTCCCTGGGCAGCATGGAGGAGATGATGACCGGCATGATCCTGCCGGCGCAGGAGGTCGCGAAGGCGACGCGGCGTGCGAAAGAGAGCGCCGAAAACCGCGGCAGCGCGCCCGCCGGCGATAGCGCCACACGCGAACCGGAATCGGACAAGCCGGCGGCGAGCGGGCCGGCGAAGCCGTGACGCAGACGCACAGGCTCCGTCATTCCCGCGCAAGTGAGAATCGAAACCGCGCCGCCCGTCATTCCCGCCCAGGCGGGAATCCAGCGTTTCGCATACAGCCGGGACGGCTGTGCCACGGGCCCTACCCGCTGGCTGCCAGGCGCGACATGCGGGAATGATGGAAATGAGCGCGAGCGGGTTCACATTCATCGCCGGCGCGGTATAGTGCGTCGCGCTGTCGGCAGGCCGTGACCGCGGGTGACTCGCTTACGGTTCACGGCTGACCGACGGCACGCCGCTTCGCCGCGACGCGGGTCGCGCCGGGTAGTACAGGACCGAATCTCGGCCTCTCGCGGGCCGATGATGGGTCGCACGAGCGGCCCATTTTTTATTGCGGCACAGGCGCAAGCCCGGCGGGGCTGTGGAGCGTGCCGCACCGCGACGCGCGAGCCGGCGCCTTGCGTAGGCTGCGATCCGGGACGGACGAGTTGGGAGTGCGAACATGAGCCAGGACCTGTTGCGAATCGTCGACGGCATCTGCCGCGACAAGAACATCGACCGCGAGGGTTTCCTGACTGACCTCGAGGGTGCGATGGCCAGCGCGATCCGCAAGGCGTTCGAGGTCGAGGACGCCACCGTGAAGTTGGACCCCTTCACTGGCGAGATCAGCGCCACGGTCGAAGGCCGCCCGATCGACATGCACACGCTCGGCCGGATCGCCGCCCAGACCGCCAAACAGGTCATCATCCAGCGCACCCGCGAGCGCGAACGCACGAGCATCCTGGAGGAGTTCCGCGAGCGCGAGAACACGATCCTCACCGGGACCGTGGTCCGCGCCGAGGGCGGCAACCTGATCGTCAACATCGGCCGCACCGAGGGTTTCCTGCCGCGCAGCGAGCAGATCCCCGGCGAAACGCACCAGGTCGGCCAGCGAATCCGCGTGCTGATCCTGGAAGTCCGCGAACAGCCCAACCAGGTCAAGGTGATCCTGTCACGCTCGCATCCCGATTTCATTGCACGGCTGTTCGAATTGGAAGTCCCCGAAGTCGCCGAGCGCATCATCGAGATCAAGGCCCTCGCCCGCGAAGCCGGCTATCGCACGAAGGTCGCCGTCTCGAGCATCGACTCGAAGGTGGACGCCGTCGGGGCCTGCGTGGGCGTACGCGGCAGCCGCATCAAGAGCATCGTCGACGAGCTTGGCGGCGAAAAGATCGACATCGTGCGCTGGAACGAGTCCAGCCAGATTCTGATTCAGAACGCATTGAAACCGGCGGAGGTCCAGGAAATCGCGCTGTGCCTGGAGCTGGGCAAGGCCACCGTCGTGGTCCCGGAGGACCAGCTCTCGCTCGCGATCGGAAAGCGCGGGCAGAACGTGCGCCTGGCGGCCAAGCTCACCGGCTGGGACATCGACATCCTGACGCCCGCGGAGTACGGAAAAAACCTCGAGCGGATGGAACAGGTGCTGCGGGCGGTCGAGGGTGTGGACGACGTGATCCTGGACAAGCTGGTCGCGATGGGCTGCGTCTCGGTCCAAGACATCGACGAGATCGGTTCCGAGCCGCTTGTCGAAGCGCTGGAACTCGACAAGGCCCTTGCCGACCGGATCGTCGAGGAATCCGGCGAGGAGGCCATTCGGCAGGAAGAGGCCAAGGAGGCGGAAGCCAAGGCCAAAGCAGAGGCGGAGGCCGCGGCCGCCGCGGCCGGTCCCGCCGTGAGCGAGACGCCGTCCGCGTTCGTGCCGGACGAAGTGCCCGCCGCAACTTCCGAATCGACCGCCGTTGTCGATTCAGCGATGCCTTCTGGCCCCTCAAACACGGACGCCGCGGCCGAGTCCACCGAATCGGAAACTACGCAAGCGGGCGCGTCGATCCCGGCGGAACCGGCCGACGCCACCCCGGACCCCGCCTCGTCTGAGACTGATCAGCCGAATCAGCGTCAGGAATCGGACGCGCGCCCAACACCTTGAACCGGCAAGACTTGTCGTCGCGCGTCGGCCTTCATGACGGGACCGGACGTGGTTGACACCACCACGTTGCTCGCGGTGGATGCGGGCTTCCAGGCCTGCGGCTGGATCGCGTGCGCGCTCTTCTGCGTTCGACTTGCCCGAAGCGGCGAGTGGCGTGAGCCGCTGGCCCGGACGCCCAGGAATTGGGTTGGTCCTTCCGCCGTCGAGATCGTCCTGGTCTTACTTGTCTTCCTGGTGCTCTCCAGAATCGCGGTGTCTCTCTCAGGGGCGACGCCGGGAGCGCTTGACGCCGAAGGTTCGGCGGGCTGGCACCGGGCCGTGCTTGCGTCCGACGTGGCGAAGCTGGCGGTGGCAGCGCTTTCAATCGCATTGCTTGCACGCCGCGGAGCGCTCAAGGCGGCGGCAAACGCGCCGCGTTTTCCAGCCAAGGCGCCCGCGGTTGCGATCATCGCCGCGGCGGCTGCGGTGGCCCTGTGTTCGCTTCAGCTCCTGGCTGGAAAGATCGCCTGGCGATTGCTTGATCCCGCTGCGGAGCAGCCCGTGCATGCGGCCCTGGAAGCGCTGGAGCGCTCGGCCTGGGGCGAGTGGGGGCGAACGCACCTGTTCCTGGCGGCGGTCATCGTCGCGCCGTTGTTCGAAGAGACCGTGTTTCGGGGGCTGCTGTTGTCCAGTCTGCTGCGGTACTTGCGCCACGCCTGGCTGGCGATCATCAGTAGCGGGGTCGCGTTCGGGCTGATCCACACGGGGCAGCCGCAGGACGTGTTGCCGCTGTGCACGCTGGGCCTGATTCTGGGGTACGTCCGGATTCGCTTCTCGTCGCTGACGATCCCGATTCTCGTGCACGCGTTGTTCAACGCCCGCACGATGGTGCTGGTGCTGTTGAACCCGGAACTGATTCGCATGGAGTGGTGACGCGACCGCTCCCGCAGCGATTCTCCGCGATTTTCCAGCCGGCGGCCAATACTTGAGCTAGACTTGTCTTGGACGCCGGCCGCGTTGCACAAGCGCGGTGCGGATCGAACCGCGGAGGGGCGAGAAGCGTACTTCCGCCTGGAGGGATCGGACGGGGAGACGGAACGTAGCCGGAAGCGCGGTTTCCGGTTCACGCTCCCGGCCAGGAATGCCGATAGAAAGTTACTCCAGATGGGGGAGTCACATCGAACAGGGAGGCAACGGCCCAACGCGGAGGAGCACGGAATGCCCGTTACCACAAGCCCCAATCCCGTAGAGCGAATGGTGGGTTTCATCACGCGCCCGCCGAACGAGAAGCGGGCGGTTCCGGCGCCGCCGAAGCGCCGCAGCATCAACGAGGTGTTCACGCTGACCGAGCCGACTGGGGCGCAGATACGCGAGCGGGCCTACTACATCTACCTGGCCCGCGCGGGCAAGCCCGGGACTCCTGAGCAGGACTGGCTCCAAGCGGAGCGTGAGCTTCGTGAGGAGATGGGCCTGCCGCCGAGGAAGAGCTGACCGTCGCGCAGACCGCACACCGATCGTCACGAGCAGCGCCTCGTTGAGCAGCGAAGGTCAGGATTCTCACCGGCGGTGCGCCTGCGCCACCCGGTATTCGCGTGCCGTTGACGCGCGCCGATTGGGTCGTATCATGGGCACATGGTAGATGGGCAGAACACCCCGAAGGTGGTGGGTGACGCGCTCACGTTCGATGACGTTCTGCTGGTGCCCGCCCGAGCCTCGATTCACCCGCGCGACATCGACGTCGCCACGCAACTGACGCGGACGATCCGCCTGAACATCCCGCTGATCTCGGCGCCGATGGACACGGTCACCGAGAGCGCGCTGGCGATCGCGCTGGCGCAGGAAGGCGGCCTGGGGATCATCCATCGCAACCTCAGCATCGAGGACCAGGCGCGCGAAGTCCGCAAAGTCAAGCGCTCCGAGAGCGGCGTAATCCTCGATCCGGTGACATTGCGCCCGGATGAGCCGCTCGACCGCGCCGAAGTCATCATGCGGCTGCACAACGTCAGCGGTGTGCCGATCACCCGCGAGGACGGCACGCTGGTTGGCATCATCACGCGGCGCGACCTGAAGTTCCGCGAGCCGTCGGCGCGGCGCATCGCGGACGTGATGACGCGCGAGAACCTGGTGAAGGCGCCGCCGACCACGACGCTCGACGAGGCTGGCGCGATCCTGCACCGCGCCAAGGTCGAGAAGCTGTTGCTGGTGGACGATCGAGGCAGGCTGACGGGCCTGATTACGATGCGCGACATCGACCGCTCGCGCGAATTCCCGGCCCGCTGCAAGGACGCCCGCGGCAGGCTGCGCGTGGGCGCGGCGATCGGAGCGCACGACCACGAGCGCGCCGCGGAACTGGTCCGCGCGGACGTCGACGTTCTGGTGGTCGATTCCGCGCACGGACACAGCGATGCAGTCATCGAGACCGTCAAGACCATCCGCGGCAAGCACGACATCCCGATCATCGCGGGAAACGTCGCCACGGCCGAAGGAGCGCGAGACCTGTGCGACGCCGGCGCCGACGCCATCAAGGTCGGAATCGGCCCAGGCTCGATCTGCACCACGCGCGTCGTGACCGGCGTCGGAATTCCACAGATCACGGCGATCTTGAACGCCGTGAGCGGGGCGAACGTCCCGGTCATCGCTGACGGCGGCGTGCGTTACAGCGGCGACATCGCCAAGGCCGTCGCCGCTGTAACGCACGC
>JABRWC010000006.1:0-21699 GCA_039961675.1 Phycisphaerae bacterium | reverse complement strand
GGTCACGGACGTGGTCAAGCGCACGTACAACGACCGCTACCTGGCCGCGGTGCCGATCGTCACCATGGCCGGACAGGACCCCGTGATCGATTTCGGCACGCTGCTCAAGAGCAACCTGGCCGACGTGTCGTTCATGGCCGAGGGCGGCGTCCGTCCCGACCTCAGCGAATGGACCAAGGTCAAGAACTTCCCCGACAACACGCTGGTCGAGGTCAGCCTTGCGCTGGGCGGCCGCGAAGGCGGCTCCAGTGTCGGCGTGGCCTACGCGTTCCGGCGGCTGCCCAAGCTGGGCGCGTACAAGCCGCGCACTGCCGACGACCGCATCGGGTACTTCCTGACCGCGCGCGTGGACTGGTCCAAGAAGCACGGCGAGCGCGACACGTTCGAGCGCTACGTGAACCGCTGGAAGCTCGAGAAGCGCGATCCGTCGCTGGAGCTCAGCCCGCCCAAGGAGCCGATCGTATTCATCATCGAGAAGACCGTTCCGATCCAGTGGCGCCGCTGGGTGCGGCAGGGCATCGAGGAATGGAACCGCGCGTTCGAGAAGCTCGGCTTCAGCGAAGCGATCGTCGTCCAGCAGCAGACCGAGGACAACGAGTACGCTGACATCGACCCGGAGGACGCGCGCTACAACTTCTTCCGCTGGATCGTCTCCGGCCGCGCGTTCGCGATGGGTCCGTCGCGCGTCGACCCGCGCACCGGCCAGATTCTCGACGCGGACATCATCATGGACGATTCGTTCATCCGCGTCTGGATGGAGGACCTGGACCAGTTCGCCCGCGCCCCGGCTTCGGCGATCACGCCATTCGGATTCGAGGACTGGATCGCGGAGCACCCGGAGCTGGCGAACCTGTTTCCGTGGAGCCAGATCGCGCGGACCGCGTCTGACGATCTCATCGACCAGGCCATGAGCCGCATGCAGCGCAACGGCCGGCACGTGTGCAACCTGGCCGACGGCTTCACCCACCAGCTCACCATTGCGAACCTGGCGATGCTCGCCACCAGCACCGGCAAGAAGCTCCCGGAGCACTTGCTGGGCGAAGCGATCCGCGAGGTCGTCGCGCACGAGGTCGGCCACACGATCGGCCTGCGGCATAACTTCAAAGCCTCGAGTTGGCTGACGCTGGACGAGATCAAGCGCCGGCGCGACGAGACCGACGAGGCCACGACCGGCAGCGTGATGGACTACAACCCGCTGCTGTTCTTCCCCGGCGACGAGGCCGAGAAGGTGCGGCACTACATTACGCCCACGATCGGCCCCTACGACTACTGGGCGATCGAGTACGGCTACGCCAACCCGGAGAAGGGCAAGTCCGAGGAGGACCTGCTGAAGGAGATCGCCGCCCGAGGCGCTGAGCCGGGTCACGACTACGGCACCGACGAGGACGCCAGCTTCTTCAGCGCAACCGACCCGGTCACGAACACCTACGACATGGGCGCCAATCCGCTCGACTGGGCCCGCGAGCGCTCCAAGCTCTGCGACGAGCTGATGCAGAACGTCGTCGACTGGTCCGTGCGCGGCGGCGAATCGCGCTACTACGCGCGCCGCGCGTTCGAGGCGCTGTCGATCGAGAAGGCGCGCAATTACTCCTACGTCGGTCGGCTCATCGGCGGCCAGTACTTCCACCGCGACCACAAGGGCGACCCGAACATGCGTCCCGCGTTCATGCTGGTGAACCCGGAGGTGCAGCGCGGCGCGCTCAAGATGCTCAAGGACACGGTGTTCTCCGACGCCTACTTCAAGGCTGACGCGGAGCTGCTGAACCAGCTCGCGCCCAGCCGCTGGTGGCACTTCGGCACGAGCATGACGCGCCGCACCGACTTCGGCATCCACGACTGGGTCGCGCTGCTTCAGTCGCTGACGCTGTCGCCGATCATGTCGCCGCCGATCCTCCAGCGCATCTATGACGCGGAGCTCAAATGCACGTCGGCGGACAAGTTCACCGCCGCCGAGTACATCCGCACGCTGCGCGACATCATCTGGTCGGGCCTCGGACAACCCGTGAACAAGCAGTTCACGGACGCCGAACCGTATCTCAGCTCGGTTTCGCGCGGCTTGCAGCGCCAGTACCTGGACGCGATGACGACGTACGTGCAGTTGCCGCCGGGGACGGCGATGTCCTCCGATCTGCAAGGCATGCTGCGCTACTCGCTCGGCGAGCTGAGCCGCTCGATCGGCAAGGCGCTCGACGCGGGCAAGACGCAGGATGGCTCGCGGCTGGACTTCGCCAGCCTGGCGCATCTGAGCGAGTGCAAGTCGCGCATCGACCGCGTGCTCGACGCACAGTTCGTCGGTCGCTAGTCCGCGCGCCGTGCGGGCCGGGCGCTGAGCGCCCCGCGCCGCGGCAGATTTCGCCGCCCGGTTGCGAGACGCTCGCCGCCGGGCGGCGTCGTTTTTTGCCGCGCGCGGGGTGCACGCACGATTTGTGTAGCGCTGCCCCGGGGGACCGGTCTCCTCGTCGGCCGAGTCCCTCCGCCACGGAGAGCCGACGCTGCTGGATTCGTCGGACGCGGAAGGCCGACGCTACGCAGGAATCGGAACGGCTCGGGAATCTCCGGCGCCGCCGGCGCGGCCGCTACTTTGGCGCCGCGCCGGCGTCCGAACCCGCACGGAGGCGTTGTAAGCGGGCGCGGACCGCGGCGTTCAGGAGCCGCTCGATCCGCACGGTCGCGTCGCCGTCGCCCGCAATCGCAAGGCGATACGCCTCGGAACGCGGCTCGTGCGCGGGGAGATCGTCCTCGAGCAGGATCAGGCTGTGCATGTACAGGAGCAAGTGCTCGGGTTGGTTCCAGCCAAGCCGCCGGCCGATCGAGCAATGCGCGCGGACGCGTGCGGCGAGTTCCTTGTCGTCCACAGGGCGCAGCAGCTCCGGATGACGCTGCCGCAGCAGAGCGACGAGCATCGGTTCGTAGTGAACTTCGAGTTTGCCCGAAGTGGACGCGGCTGCGGAGGAAGCCTTCGCTTGTGACATGAGCGCCTCGGTCGGATCAAGGCGTATGCACGAATCAGAACTTCGCCGGGCTGTCGATGATATCCTGATCGTCGCTACGATCCAATAGGTTTGACGGGGTCCAGGCGGCGGTTCCGGCCAGCGCCCAGGCGATCCACACGGTCCCGCAGCGGCCCGAATTTCTCGGTGCCGCTGTCGGCCGGCACGCGCTTCCGGCGGATGTAGAGACGTGCGGGCGAGCCATCGCCCGTGCGAAGCCGGGGCCTTCCAGGAGCAGACCAAAGAGAGCCGAACGGATCTCGCGCGGGCGAGCGGGGAGCCCGCCCGCACGAGCTTCCAGCCGCCCGGGTACCCCCCGGCCTGCGGACCGACCGCAGGACTGCGAAACCCCGACCAAAACCGAAGTCCCCCAGTTAACTTGACAGGAGAGCACATGCGCAGGTTCGTCGTCTTTGCCGCCGTGTCGTTGGCCGCCTTCCAGGCCGCCGCGCAGTCGTTCAACGTCGATCTCAACCGGACATCCGGGACCGGCGCGGGCGTCCCCTCGTCGGCGTTCGCCGGCGCCGCCGGGCAGCCGGGCACCTGGAACAGCATCACGAACGCCTCGGCGGGAACGACCACGCTCGTCGGGCTCAACGGCGTCGCGACCGCGGCCACGTTCACCCGCGGGTCGATCAACAACTACCTCAGCCGCAGCAATCCCAACATCTCCGGCGACTACGAGCTGCTTCTCGAAGACGTACTGGTGCTCACCGCGCCCAACAGCACGTCGTTCAGCTTCAACAACCTCCAGGCCGGAACGTACGCGCTCTACACGTACGCGGGCAACCCGACCAGCAGCTTCGACGAGAGCATCGTGCAGGTCGCCGGCACCAGCAGCATGGCCAGCCAGTACATCGGCGGCCTGGAGAACTCGAACGCATTCATTCCCCAGGACACGCACGCGATCCACATGGTGACCGTCCCCGCCGGCGGGAGCGTGTCGATCACGCTCGTTGCGGACTCGAACATCACCGGCGAGGCGATGGTCGCGGGTTTTCAGCTCGTCAAGCTGCCGGCAACCACGCTGCGCGTCTACGTGGATGACAGCGCCGCCGCGGGCAAGCTGATCGGCACGTCGTGGACGGACGCCTTCACCAACTTGCACCACGCGCTGACCACGGCCATGCTGGCCGGCGGACCGAACACCGAGGTCTGGGTCGCACAGGGCTTCTACCGCCCAGCTACGGCCGACCGCACCACGAGCTTCCGCATTCCGAGCGGCGTGGCGATGTACGGCGGCTTCGGAGCGTTCGAGACCACGCTTGAGGAGCGCACCGCGCCGTGGTTCTACATCACGAATCTGAGCGGAGCGATCAACACCGGCAGCTTCAGTGACAACAGCTACACCGTCGTCGTCGCGGACAACACCAGCGCCGAAACGCTCATCGACGGCTTCACCATCTCGCGCGGCTACAACGACAACAGCGGACTTTACGGCGGCAAGGGCGGCGGCGTACGGCTCCAGAACGGCTCGGCTACGTTCCGCAACTGCAAGTTCATCTCGAACTACGCCACAAACTACGGGGCCGCAGTGTACGGCGACCAGGGTTCGCCGACGTTCGTGAACTGCTACTTCTACGACAACGAGGCGTTCGCCGGCGGGTCGATCTATCACACCGACCCGAACCCGCTCTACGTGTACAACACCGAGTTCATGAGCAACAGCGCGTTCGAGGGCGGTGCGATCTTCGTCCAGAACGTCGACGCGGTCGTGGCCGGCTGCTTCTTTCACGGCAACTACGCCGGTGACGCCGGCGGCGCCTTCCGTGCCGACAGCGGCGCCGCGCAAGCGACGATTACGAACTGCACCTTCGCCGGCAACACAGCCGGGCAGTACGCCGGCGGCGTGTACGCCGAGAACGGCGCCGACGTGACGCTCAACAACTCGATTCTGTGGTTCAACGCCGACGGCTTCAGCGCCAGCCTCCAGGACGAGCAGTACCTGGCCTCCGGCGTCGGCACGACCGTCAGCCGCGCGTACACGAACGTGCAGGGCGCGACAGGCTCGGCCGGCGCCGACCCGCAGTTCGTGGACGGCAACGGCACCGACAACATCTGGGGCACCGCCGATGATTTGTGCCAGCTCCTGCCCACTTCACCGTGCATCGACGCCGGCAGCAACGGGCTTGTTCCCGGCGACTTCGGCGACATCGACCTCGACGGCGACACTTCCGAGAAGCTGCCGCTGGACATCGACGGCAACAACCGCCGCCTCGACGACCCGGACACGCTTGACACCGGCGTCGGCCCGGCGCCCGTCGTGGACCGCGGCGCGTTCGAGTTTGTTCCCGAGTGCGGCCTGTCCGCGGACCTGGACGGCGATCTCGACGTGGACCTCGCCGACCTGTCCACGCTGCTGACGAATTACGGCACTGCGAGCGGTGCGACGCTCGCGGACGGCGACGTAACGGGCGACGGTGCGGTCGACCTGGCCGACCTGTCGGCGCTGCTGACCGAGTTCGGCGGCACGTGCAGTTGATGCGGCGAGGACCGGCGATCAGGGCTGATGCGGACCATCCGCCCGCACCCGAATCCGAAGCAGCCTGTGGGGGCAGCGGTCGCGTTCCGGCGCGGCCGCTGCCTTTTGGCTACGCTGAACCGAGCCACGTCGATCCGAGCCGCACCTGTCAGGAAGCGGGATCGGCGCAAGTTCGAGCCGCGTCGGTCTATCAGCGGCGATTCGCGCGAATCCGGTGCGCGCCGACGAGGAAGCGAGGACACTTCGCCTGCGACACGTCCCCGCGGCGACGGCGCCGCTCCGCTCCGTGACGTGCGCGAACGACGGTAGAATTCACGGTGAGAATCCGGCCGCGAAAGGAGCTGCGCCATGCCGTCCGTCGCCGAGATGAACGCCCCGACACGCACCGTCCACGCTCCGCGCGGCCGCGAGATCTCATGCAAGGGTTGGCAGCAGGAGGCCGCGCTGCGGATGCTCATGAACAACCTCGACCCCGAGGTGGCCGAGCTGCCCGAGCAGCTCATCGTCTACGGCGGCAGCGGAAAAGCCGCCCGCTCCTGGCCGGATTTCGACCGCATCGTCGCCGCGCTGCGCCGGCTGGAGAACGATCAGACCCTGCTCGTGCAGAGCGGCCGGGCCGTGGGCATTCTGAAGACGCACGCCGACGCACCGCGCGTGCTCATCTGCAACGCGATGCTCGTGCCGCGCTGGGCGACCTGGGACGAGTTTCGCCGGCTGGAAGCGCTCGGGCTCACCATGTACGGCCAGATGACCGCCGGCTCGTGGATTTACATCGGCACGCAGGGGATTCTCCAGGGGACGTACGAGACGTTCGCGGCGTGTGCGCAGCGGCGATTCGGCGGAACCTTGCGCGGGCGGCTGGTCGTCACCGGCGGGCTGGGCGGAATGGGCGGGGCGCAGCCGCTGGCGGCGACGTTCAACGAGGCCGTGTGCCTGGTGGCCGAGGTGGACCGCGGCCGCATCGAGAAGCGCCTCCGCACGCGCTACCTGGACAGGATGACCGAGAGCATGGACGAGGCGATCGCCTGGGCGCTCAAAGCGAAGGCCGCCGGACAAGCGGTCTCGATCGGCATCCTGGCGAACGCCGCCGATCTGCTGGCGGAGCTGATCCGCCGCGACATCACGCCGGACGTGCTCACGGACCAGACTTCCGCGCATGACCCGCTGAACGGCTACGTGCCCAACGGCATCCTGGGCAGCGCCCGCGTGCCGGTCAGCCCGTCACACGGCGCGACCAACCCCCACAGCCACGGCGGCGAGCCGTGGAGCGACGCGCGATACGAGGCCCTGCTGCGGCTGCGGCGCGACGCCCCGGACACGTACGTGCGCGAATCGCTGCGCACGATGAACGAGCACGTTCGGCACATGCTCGAGCTTCAGCGTCGAGGCGCCGTTACGTTCGACTACGGCAATAACATCCGCGGCCACGCGGTCGAGGCTCACGAACGCTACGCCGGCTCGCCGGACCGGCCGTTCGGCGTGCAGCCGGTGGACGCGTTCAAGATTCCGGGGTTCGTGCCGGAGTACATCCGGCCGCTGTTCTGCGAGGGGAGCGGGCCGTTCCGCTGGGCGGCGCTGAGCGGCGAGCCGGCCGACATCGCCGCGACGGACGACGCCGTGCTGGAGACCTTCCCGCAGGAGGAGCACCTCTGCCGCTGGATTCGCATGGCGCGCGAGAAGGTCGCGTTCCAAGGTCTGCCGGCGCGGATTTGCTGGCTCAAGTACGGGCAGCGGGCGAAGATGGGGCTGATCTTCAACCGGCTGGTGCGCGAGGGGCGGGTCTCGGCGCCGCTGGTGATCGGCCGCGACCACCTCGATTGCGGCTCGGTCGCCAGCCCGAACCGCGAGACGGAGGCCATGAGGGACGGCTCGGACGCGATCGCGGACTGGCCGATCCTCAACGCGCTGGCGAACACGGCCTGTGGGGCGACCTGGGTCAGTGTGCATCACGGCGGCGGCGTGGGGATCGGCTTCTCGATCCACGCGGGGCAGGTGATCGTCTGCGACGGTACGCCGGAGGCCGATCGGCGGATCGAGCGGGTGCTGACGGCCGACCCGGCGCTGGGGGTGATGCGGCATGCGGATGCGGGGTATGAGCTGGCGGAGCGGGTAGCGCGGGAGAAGCGCGTGGACTTGGCCGCACCGCGATGAACGGACGCGGTTAGCTGCGACCGTCTGCCGTTGCGCACGGCCGCGTCCCGCGGCACAGGCCGCCGCTATTCCTCCTTGACCCTTACCAACCGCGCCGACGCCCAGTCCACGTGGTCGCAGCGCATCCCGTCGTCCGTCGCGTCCGCGCGCAGCTCGATCCGCCGCGCGGCACCGAGCGGTATCGAGACGCGCTCAGCTTCGCCGGCCGGCGTGAGCAGGTCGCTGGTCCACACCTCCGTGCCGTCGAGCCGCACGCTGACGACCACCGTGCCGCCGCAGCTTGCCGGTCCGCCGTCCACGCCGACCGTGGCCTCGAAGCGTTCGTAGCCTTCGGGAATCTCGTACACCAGCCGCGACGGCGCGTGCGTGCCGAGGCCCCGCAGGTGCGTCTGCCCGCCAACGATGATCGGGTCGCCGGAGACGGACCGATCGATTCGCAGCTCGCCCCACCCCTGCTCGACGGCGGCCGGATCGAGAAAACTCAGGTACAGGACGCCGCCCAGATCGAACTGTTCCGGGGCGGGCCGACTGACCGCCTCGCCCGGCTCGCGAACGCGCCACAAGAGGAACGGCCGGTCGCGGACGGCGAGGTACGGCCCGTCCGGGTGGATCAGCTCGGCGAACTGCGGCGACTGGTAGAGCCTGGTCGCCAGCGCGTTGTGGTCGCGGTCGGTGATGACGAACTTCGCCCCGAAGTGCTCGCGGATGTCCTCCAGCTCGATGTGAATCCGCTCCGGCCGCCGGCCGCGGGCGCCGTCGGGCATGCGCACGTCGGCGTCGGCCGGGACCTTCCCGCGCGAGATAGCGACGAAGCGCTCCCACAGGTCCGGGCGGCGCTGGTGCGTGAACTTGGGATCAAGGCCGACGATGTAGTTGTTGTAGGAGTTGTGGTAGAAGTAGACGGGGAACACGTCCCAGTCGTCTGTGAACACGACATCGCCCGGCCTGGACACACTCACCAGGTGCGCCATGAGCTCGCGCAGCGCCGGCAGATCGTACAGGCAGCGCGCGTCGCGCTGCACGCTCGCCAGGTTCGCCTGCGACGCCAGAGCCGCGCCGGACACGCCGCCGGCCAGCAATACGCTGACGCCGGCGAGCCGCCCCGCGCGACGCCACGCCCCGCCACGCGACGCCATCCCGGCGTTCAGCAGCACGCACGCGGCGCACATCGCGGCTGCGATCAGGAGTTGGGGGGCGCGCATCGCGGCCGCGAGTGTGCCCGTCCAGACCGCGGCGATCACCGCGCCGGCGCAAACCGCTCCCAGCAACAACGCCGCCCCGCCGCGAAGCAGCTTCGCCCCGCGCGAAGCGCCGCCGGTCCCGCCCCGCGCGTGCCAGGTACGCATGCGTTCCAGGAGCGGGGACGCGAGAAATGCCGCGTTCAGCAGGCAGAACGCCGGCCAATACTCGATGAACCGGCGGGCCTTGAGCGTCAACACCATGAACGCGAGATGGATCAGTAGCAGGGCGAAGTCGTTGTCGTTCAACGGGATGCCGGAGCGCAGCCGAGCCAGCAAGGTCAAGACCCACACCGTCAGCACGCCGCCGGCAAGCGTCGTCGCGAACCACCACACGCCCTCGTACGGCCGCCACTCGCTGCCCACGCGGATGTCGGGCGACAGCCCCGTGCCGAACACCTGCAAGCGCAAGAACTCGAGCATCCCGGCCGAGTACGGGTGGGTCAGGATGCCCACGATCCACCCGGCGACGCCCCCGATCAAGCACTTCACGGCGACGCTCCGCCGATCGCGCGGCGCGAGCAGCGAGGCCACGAAGAAGCAGCCGATGAGCACGGGGGCGTACATCACTGCGCCAAGGTACAGGTGGACGAACGCGGCGGTCGCCACGCCCGTCCAGAACCAGCGCCGCTGAACCAGGAACCACGTGATCAGCAGCATGAATACAAGCGACGGCCCCACGGCGCGGACGAGCGCATGGCGGAAGAAGAACTGAGTCGGCAGCAGGAAGAAAAGCAAGACCCAAAACCAGCGCCACGGGACGCCGCCGGCGATCAGGACGCGGTGAAAACAGACCAACACCAATCCGAAGCACACCGCGGTCGCCCAACGCCCGCCCGCGAGGTAGTCGCCCGTGACGAGCTTCGAAAGCTGCACAAACGGCGCCAGCAGCAGGTGGAAGCCGTAGTGGTGGCTGATGAACGCATGCCCCTCGTCGGTAAAGTACGCGAACCGCAGCCAGGGGAACTCGCTCGTCAGCCCCAGCTCCGGAAGCAGCGCCGCCATCTTGATGTGATAAAACGAGTCGTGTCCCGGCACGCCTGCGTCCGCGGACGACGCGCCGCCAGGGTTGTCGTAAAGGTAGGCGACGACGAGTACGCCGGTAACGAACAGCGTCAGCGCTTCATTGAAGCGCCTCAAGCCGGAGTCGTCCGACCGCGGGGCCAGCAGCCGCCGCAGCGTGTCGGATGCGTCGTCGCGAAGTTCGTGTCTCGTGTCTGTGATCACGTCGTGCATGGTAGCCTGCCGGTCGTTCGCGCGGGTCCACGTGTGCATAAGCTGCGGGCGGCTCACCGATCGCATGCCGCGCGATGAGCCGCCCACGAGGAGGACGTCGGTCTTGGCAGCCGAATCGACGCCTACCCTCCGCAGCCGTCGGGATCCGCCGAGCAATCCAGCGCGAACGTGCCGCTCAGGACGCCGCCGACGCTGCCCTGCTCACCAATCGCCAGTTCGGGGAAGTCCGCCGGCCACGTGCCCGCAGCGGTGCTGAACTCAAGCTCGCCCCGGCCGCGCGAATCGGTCACGATCTGGCCGACCACGACGCCGTCAACGACCACGTCGTGTGTGCCGACCGGCGCGTCGTCGATCCGGGCGCGGAACCGCTGGCAGCCGCTCGCGAGCCGGCGGTATTCCAGTTCGCCGGAGCCCGAGCCGGAGAGCGCCGCACTGATGCGGAACGACCCATCCGGACACGGTCCGCCGCCGCCATTGTCATTGCCGTTGTCGCCGTTGACGTTGCCGTTGTCGCCGTTGACGTTGCCGTTGTCGCCGTTGACGTTGCCGTTGTCACCGTTGACGTTGCCGTTGTCGCCGTTGACGTTGCCGTTGTCGCCGTTGACGTTGCCGTTGTCGCCGTTGACGTTGCCGTTGTCGCCGTTCGCGTTCGAGTTGTCGTCCCCGTTCTCGTTCTCGTGAGAGAACCCGCCGTGGCCGCTGCCGTGGTTGCCGCCGCTTCCTGGCCCGGAATTGAGGCTGTGGCCGGGGCTGCGCGGCGAATTGATCAGTTCGCCGTCCTTGCCCCCGTCCAGCAGCGAGCTGTCTGTCACGCAGGCCCCGATCAGGGCGAGGACCAGCCCTGCCGCGAGACTCATGCCCCATCGTTTCATGATCGCCTCCCGAGTTTTCGCGGCCGATCCGTCCCCGCCAGTGCTGTCCCGTGCACACCCCGGCACAGTTCCAAAACAGACTGCCGGTCTCGCCGCGACTTGTTGCGTCGAGCCCGCGCCTCCCGGCCGGATCCGGCCGAGGAGTCGCGTTCGATGGAGCGGAGCCGGCGCGGTCGCCTGGCGATACAACGGCCGCGGGGCAAAATTCATGTGACCTTCATCAACCTCCACAAGAATCCTCGTTACTTGTGATCGGCGACGTGTCGCTGCGTTCCATGCAAGCAACCGCGGCGCCTCCGACGGCACGCTACGTTTGCGGACGCCGCAGCGCGACTGGAATGGCTGCTCCCATACGGTCGCGGCTCGGCTGAAATGCCGGCGCGGGGTGGAAGCTCCCCCTGGCGGCCCGGCGCGGCCGCGGCTCGTCGCGCATTGCCTACTTATTCCCATCTTTGGCGGCGTGTCCGGCGGCAGAAATACGGACGTGATGAAAAGCACGACCGGAGGCGAAACTGGGGAATTCGACGCGGAGGCTGCGCGAAATCCCCCGGTTCCGTGAGCATGGGCACGCGCGGCGCGGCGCGGGCATGCGCACATAACCAGCGTAGCTCAAGCATGTTACGGAATTGGACGGTTTGCCGGCTTGGGTGGCGCGGGTTGTGCATGTACGAATCACCCGGTTTCTGTCTCTTCTGAAACGAGCGCCGTAACGAGAATCGTCACGCGCGCCGCCACACTGGTTGGCGGGGGCCACCCTCGGATGGGGAGACTCCTGAATGCCCCGACTCGCCGGCGCCATCAAGCGTTTGGGGAGGGAGTTCACATGTTCTCAAACAGTCGCGTTATGACGGCAGCGCTAGGCCTGGACCTGGCGACGCTGATCACCTGGACCGCGGCGGCGCAGGCTCCGCCGATGACGGTGATGGATCCCGCCAACTCCGGCATCCCCGGGGAGGAAGTGCGCATCGTGCGCTGGGGACCGGAAGGCGACCCATGGGTCGCCGCACGCTGGCCGTTCTGGCAGGACGGCGGCATCGCGCGCTATGACCTGGCCTCCGGTGTTTGGACGGTCTGGTCCAAGGGCGAATACCCGATTCCGTCGGAATACATCAACGATTTCGAATGGGACGCGGCGGGCGTGATGTGGATCGCGACGGACGGCGGGCTGGTGCGCTGGGACGGCCAGACATGGGCTACCTACAACCCCAGCAATTCGCCGATGGCATTGTACAAAGTGCTGGATGTGTCGGTCGCGCCCAACGGGCACATCTGGATCAACAACTCGGACTTCAACTTCGGCGGCGACGCGATCTACGACTTTGACGGCGTGAGCACTTGGCGACGTTTCCGCGTCCCGAACGAGCTGCCGTGGGCGTCGCCGTGGACCGACCTTTCGAGCGTGCTGGTCGATCATCTCGGGCACGTGTGGGTCGCGAACGAGACGCTGAACGGGCTGGCGGAGTATGACGGGACCACCTGGACGCTGCGCGGGTCGGGCGTTGATCGCTTCGACGGGCTCGCGGAGGACCTCGCCGGCAACATCTGGATGCGCGGCGGCGTGGGCGGCGGCAACGCGTTCTACAAGTACAACCGCGTGACGTTCACGACCTACCCGATCAGCACGACGCCGCTGAGCATCGGCATCGATGACGACGGCGCGGTGTACACCGGCGATTGGAACGGCAACGTGCGCAAGACGACCAACGCCGGGCAGACCTGGACGGTCTACCTGTCGGGGCTGAACCAGGTGGCGCAGATTGCGCCCGACCCGGCCAGCACGGATGTCTGGATCGGGACGTTCGGGGCGCTTGGTCACTTTCGGGGCGACGGCGCATGGGTGCGCGACTTCAACACCTGGAACACCGGCTTCCCGGACTATTTCGTCGACTACATGAACACCGACCGCGACGGCTACTTCTGGGTCGCGACGGGCGAGGCGGGACTGTCGCGGTTCGACGGGCTGCGCTGGCGAAACTGGGGCAATCACAACGTCGGAAGCGAACCGTACCCGTTCGCCGGAAACGAGCCGATGGGCGGGGCGTACCAAGATCGAAACGGCGTGCACTGGTTCGGCGGCAACGGCATCGCCCGCTGGCACTCGGAGACCGGACTGTTCGACGGGTTCTGGAACTGGCAAAACAATCCCGGCATGGGCGTGACGCTGTTCCCCTTCTTCGCGGAGGACATGAACGGCCGGCTCTTCGCGGCGGACGAGTACGGTACGACGTACCACTTCGACGAGGAGTTGAACCTGTGGACCCGCGAACCCGTGCAGCCCTACGCCGTGCTGGGCCTGCCCCGCATGCAGGCCGACAGCCAGGGCAACGTGTGGATCGCGGCGTGGTTCGACATTCACAAATGGGACGGCGCCGCCTGGTCAATCGTACCGCTTCCCTACAGCGACTATTTCTTCGACCTGGGCGGCATCAACGACATGGCGGTCGACGTCGACGACACCCTGTGGCTGGCAACGGAAGGCGGGCTTGTTCACTGGGACGGCGTCGGCTTCACGCTCTACGACACAAGCAACACGCCGCTGCCCGCCGATGCCGTCAAGAGCGTCGCGATCCGCAGCGACGGTGTGATCGGAATCAGCGCTTCGGATTTCACCAGCCAGACGCCGTTCCCGCACGGCGTATGCGTGGTTGACCGCGTGATTACCGATCCGGCCGCGTGGACCATCTACCAGTACGGCACATCGCCGCTTCCGCACTATCAACTCGGCCGCGTGCAGTGGGACGCCGAAGGCAAGCTTTGGATCAGTGCGGTCAGCCAGGGGGCGGCGATCGTGCATTGGCCGGCACCGGGAATCGACGGCGACCTGGACAACGATGGCGATGTCGACCTGGCCGACCTGTCGCAACTGTTGACTGCGTTTGGCACCTGCGACGGCGACGCAGCGTTCGACCCGGCCGCCGATCTCGACGGCGACGGCTGCGTCGGGCTGGCGGATTTGAGTGAACTGCTTACAAACTTCGGACTGTAGTGAGTCTGCTGGACGCGTGGTATCGAGCGACGGGGCGGCCGGCGTATGAGTAGCTGGAAATTCCCGCCCTGTTTTTGGAATGAACTGCAAGTCGAAAGGGCAACGATGAACGGTAACGCCAACCTCTTGACCCGTCTGGCGATCTCCGGCGCGCTGACGCTGTCCGCCGCGTTCAACACGGCGGCGGGCGAGATCCCGACGTACGCCGTCGAGTACCTCGGCTACGCTGGCAGCACGCTTTCGATGGGTGATATGAACAACCACGGGGTGTGCGTCGGCGAGACCTACGTCGGGAGCCAGCGCCGGCCGTGGCTGGCGCGCCCTGGCTCGGCCGTGGGCTTGCTGCCCGTGCCCGACGGTTTCGCTCAGGCGTCCGCCGTCGGCGTCAACGACGCGGGAGTGGTCGTCGGCAACGCCTTCCCGGCGTCGGGAGTGTCACAGTCCGTCCGCTGGACGCCGACGCCCGAAGGCTACATCGTCGAAGTGCTGGCGCCTCTGCCAGGACACGTCGGCAGCGTCGCCGCAGGGATCAACAACCTCGGCGATGTTGTGGGACGCTCGCTCGCCAGTGCCCAGGATTTTGGCACTCCCGTGGCGTTCGCGGCGGACGGTGCCACAATCAACCTCGGGGCAGCGGGCTTTCCTGTCGCACCTGTGGCGATCAACGATCTGCGTCAGGTCTGCGGCGAGCACTATCGAATGGACCTGGACACGCTGTTGTTGGAGGACCTGGGATTTCCGCCGCCGCAGCCGGGCGGTTACAGCTACACCTTCGTGCGGGCGTCGGCGATCAACAATCTCGGGCAGGTTGTCGCGGTGGGCGCTCTTTCCAGCAGTCAGGGCTATGCGAAGATCATCCGGTACACGGACGATGTCGGCTGGCAAGAGCTGGACAACTTTCCGAGCGCGCTGAACAGCGCCTACGACATCAATGACGACGGCACGGTGCTGATGAACATTCCGTACAACAGCGCCCGGCGGCTTGTCGCGTACCAGGACGGCCTGGGGCTTTTCGCGCTCGAATATCAATTGGACGCGCCGTCGTACTACTGGCTGCCGACCTACTACGGACGCGCCCGCATCGCCAACTCCGGCCTCGTCATGGCGCTCGTGGACAATATCAACAACAGCGATCCGCGCTATGGCGTGGGGCTGCTGACGCCTGTCGGAGCAACGGTCCTGCCCGGAGACGTGAACGGCGACGGCTACGTGCGGCTGGACGACGTGTGCACGTGGCAGTCGGCGCCGTTCGACCTCGACGGCGACGGCGTCGTGGACGCCGACGACGA
Source organism: Phycisphaerae bacterium (assembly GCA_039961675.1). Lineage (GTDB taxonomy): Bacteria > Planctomycetota > Phycisphaerae > UBA1845 > Fen-1342 > JABRWC01. The sequence continues at coordinate 6,455 of JABRWC010000006.1, read as the reverse complement.
GCGGTACTTGACCGACGCGCTCGCCGCATATGGGTTCATCGTGAGCGATTGCAACAGCAACGAAAGCGCCGACTTCTGTGACATCGCCGGCGGGCTGTCGCTTGACCGCGACCTGAACGGCGAGCCGGACGAGTGCCAGGCGGATTGCAGCGGCGACGGCGTTCCGGACGCGGCCGAGCCGGACTGCAACGGCAACGGCACGAGCGATGTCTGCGACATCGCGGACGGCGCCAGCGCCGACTGCAACGCCAACGGCGTGCCCGACGAGTGTGATGGCGCGTCCGTCACCACGTACTCATTCGACTACCCCGTTTCCAACGCCCCGATATTTCCGAACACGATTCTGGCGCGAAGCGGGTTCGTGGCGGCCGCGGGCGTGGTGGCTGATCTCGACGTGCTGCTGCACGACGACTACCGGGTCGGCGACGTGGCCGTGCGGCTGTCGCACCTGGGAACTACGGTCACCTTGGTCGATCGCCCGGGATACCCCAGCCAGTACGGGTCGGGCTTCAGCGAGCTCGGATACAACATCCGGCTGGATGACGAGGGCACGGGCGGATTGATTGAGAACCGCGGTCACCATGGGGGTGTATTCGACCCGATCCTTTCGCCGCCGTCCTATCGCCCGAACAATCCCCTGCGCGCATTCGACGGAATGCCGATCGGCGGCGTCTGGACGATCGAGATCGAGACGTTCAATTCGTCGCCGATCGCGATGCTCTACTCGTGGGGGCTGGCGGTCTCGAAGGCCGAGGTTCCGGCTACGTCATGCCCGATACCCGGCGACCTCGACGGCGACGGCGAGGTGGACCTGGCGGACCTGTCACGGCTCTTGTCGGCCTTCGGAACCTGTGTCGGGGATGCCGCATTTGACTCCGGCGCCGATCTCGATGCGGACGGCTGCATCGGACTGGCGGACCTGAGCGTGCTGTTGACGAACTTCGGCCTGTAAACAAAAAGCGGGGGACATCATGGTCAAGAAATTCCTGGTCGTGTCCGCGATTGCGTTTGCTGTGGCGCGCGCGTCGGCGACGCCGCCGAGCTACCGGGTCGAGTTCCTGGGCGCCGGCTGGACCGGCACGGGGATGAATGAGCTGGGCGACGCGTGCGGGAACATCTCTCCTGATGGCACGGCGCTCCTGGCCGGTGTGTCGCGCAACGGTCAGCCCTTTGAGCTGCTGCCGCTGCCGCAGGGCATGCACAGTTCGCGGGCCCACGACATCAATGACCACGGCGTGATTGTCGGCGCGGTCTGCCCGAATCAGTATGTCGTTTCACAGCCCACCGCCGCCGTGTGGCGCCCCGCGTCCGACGGCTACGAGATCGAGGTGTTAAGTGCGCTGCCGGGCGACCCGTACAGCTCGGCCTATGCCGTCAACAACGTCGGCGACATTCTGGGGGCATCCGGTTTCTGGGGGTGGAATCTGTCCACCGGTGTGTTGTTCACGCAAGGCGGCCCCGTACCGCTCCCGGTCGACTTTCTTGGTACCGACGTCAACGATGAGCGCGTCGTGCTGTCCGCTACTGCGGCGCGGCTGTTGGACCTCGACACGGGCGAGATCACGAGTGTGCCGCTGCCGCCGGGCAACTGGAACGGCTTTGTCGGCGCGGCGCTGAACCGCCACGCGGACTTCTGCGGCTACATCGTTGGATACTCCGGTTGCAGCACGTTTCCACTCCGCTATCGGCAGGCGGCTGGCTGGGAATTCCTGGGCGGGTGCGCCACGACCACCAGCGCCACCGCGATCAACGACCTCGGCGACGCGCTGATGTACTACTACACCACAACCTCCGGCGTGGACCTCGTCGGCGAGGGCTACTTCGCCCTGGGCAGCCTCATCGACCCCTCGCAGGGCGAATGGTACGTCCAGTACGGCGGCGCCAGCGGCATCAACAACTCGCGCCAGATCATCGCCGCCGCCCGGCAGGGATTCTCGGGGCCGATCGGCGCGATCCGGATGACGCCGATCGCGCCGGACCCCGGCGACCTCGACGGCGACGGCGACGTGGACCTGGCCGATCTCTCGCAGCTCCTGTCGGCGTTCGGAACCTGTGATGAAGATAACGCGTTCGACCCGGCCGCCGACCTCGACGGCGACGGATGCGTCGGGCTGGCGGATTTGAGCGCGCTGCTGACGGCGTACGGCATCGGCACGTGAGGACCGGCAAACGAGCGTGTCAAATGGCGAATCAAGAGCTGCGAGTTGGGAAACTGCGAAGTTAATTTGACGCACGGTCGCTCGCGCGTCGGGGACGCGGATTCGCTCGAAAGGAACGAAGATGAGAACCGTCGTGTTGCTGCGGACGGCTATGGCGACAGCCGGCGCGCTGGCGTATTGCGCCCCGTCGCTGGCGCAGGCGAACTACTTCCAGGACTTTGACAACGTCGGACCAACACAATCGCCCAGCTCCGGCCCGCAGAACCTCATCAACCAGGGCTGGATCTTCCGCAACCAGAGCAGCCCGCTGGGGACGCAGAGCTGGTTCCAGGGCTACACGGGAAGCGGCTGGCCCAGCCCGCAGGCCGGCGGCGGATACATGGCCGTAACGAGCTCGAGCACGGATTACTTCGGCGGCACGGTCAGCAACTGGGCGATTCTGCCCGCCGTCCCGAATCAGCAGGCGGGCGATGAGCTGCGCTTCTACCTGCTCGACACGGGCGGCAGCAACATCAATACGCTCCAGGTGCGCTACTCGCCCGGCGGCGGCACGAGCACCGGCTCCGGGCCGAGCGCGGTTGGCGATTTCACACAACTGCTGCTCGACATCAGCCCGATCCCGGCCGGCGGTTGGAATCACTACAGCGTCGCGCTGCCTGGACCCGGCCGCGTGGCGCTGCGGTATTACATCGCCAGCGCGTGCAACTGGGCCTGCTTCAGCTCGTACACCGGCATCGATTCCTTAAGCGTCGGGCTGCCCCCTCCGCCGCCCTGCAACCTCCCGGCCGTGCCCGCAGCGGGCCAGACCGTCATTTGGACAGCCGCCGGCGGCCCGTACGACGTGTGTCAGAATATCGGCATTCCGCCAGACGCAACCGTGATCGTGGAGCCGGGCGTACAGGTGAATTTCGACGCGAACATGCAGCTCGTGGTGTCCGGGACGCTGCGGATGCAAGGGCAGGATGACCAGCCGATCCTGCTGAGTGCACCGGCCGTGTTTCCGCCGATGATCGAAGTGAGCGCCGGCACGCTGGAGGCGGATTTCGCCGAGTTTTCCGGCCAGGTCCTGATCGAAAGCGGCGCAAACGTCGTCGTACGGGACTGCGCATTCTCCGGCTTCGGACTGATGCGGTCGGATGAGATTCCGGCGGTCATGCCGTACGTGCATGTCGAGCGCTGTCTGTTCGACGGCGTCGGGCTGGGCTTGGTCGACGCGTTCGCCACCGTGCGTGAGAACACGTTCCTCGACGCGTCGCTCAGCGTGCTGCGCGGCCACGCCGATCTGGTGGCGCCGAACAGGATCGTCAACGGATCGCTCTTCGTGTCGCGGCAAGAGAGCATCCAACCGCTGCCAATCGACGGTGCGAACGTGAGCGGCAGCACGATCGCCGGCCTGTCGCTCAACGGCGGCACGTTCCGCATCGGACCGAGCGTCGTGCTGCAAGGCAACCCGTACCCGCTGCAATTGCTCGGCGGTCTTACCGGCGACAGCGTCGTGCCGGCGAGCGGCAACACGATCAACGCAATCGACGTCGGCAACGGCGGCTTCGCCGGCGACGGCCGCTGGCCGAATCTCGGTTTGACGTACCGTCTCACGGTTCCCGCCGGCAGCCTGCCCGGCGGCAACCTCACGATCGACCCCGGCGTGACGGTAGAGGCGGCCGTGCCCGGCGCGGCGATGATCTTCGCATCGACGCGCCACGGAGTGCTCGACGGCCTGCCCGGCGCGCCAATCACGTTTCGCGGACTTGGCGGGCAAAGCTGGGACGGACTGATGTTCTCCACGAACAGTACGACGGGATGCCGGATGGAGTACTGCGTCGTCGAAGACGCCGACTTCGGCGTAATCAGCAGCGACAACGGGCTGTACGTGGACAACTGCATCCTCCAGAACAACCAGGTGGGCGCGAACACCAACACGTTCGGCACGATCCACTTCTCCGGCACGCGCTTCATCGCCAACGGCGCGGGCGCGAGCTTTACCGATCTCGGCTCACCGGTCCTCAACCGCCCGAGCAACCCGAATTCGTTTGAAGGGAACGGCGTCGGCCTTGACGCGTTCGAGTTCGGCGCAAGCGCTGACGCCCGCAACTGCTGGTGGAATCACCCGACCGGGCCGGATGCGCCCGGAAACCCCGGCGGACAAGGCGACCCGATCAGTGGCGTCGGAGCGAGCGGCGTCCAGTACCAGCCGTTTCTCACGTCGCAGCCGGACTTCGCCAATCATCCGCCGGTCGTGCGGCTGGTCGAGCCGGGACTGACGCGGCTGTACGCCTCGCCGGACTACACGCATCCCGATTTTCTGTTGGACCAGGGCACGACGTACATTCTGCGCTGGGACGTGCAGAGCGACGACGCGGTCGTGACGCAGCGCATCGAGTTCTCGCCGGACGGACACTACCCTTCGCGTTACACGGTGCTCGTCGATGACATCCCCGGCGATGCGCGCTCGTGGGAAATCACCGTTCCCGACCCAGGCTTCGCGGTGACGAACCAGCCGCAGTTCCTCCGCGTGGTCGCCGTGGACGCGGCGGGCAAGGAGGGCACGGACCAGGTTCCGGTGCAGGTGCCGTCGGGCAACATCACTGGCAACCTGACGATCACCACCGATCTGAGCGGCCAGACGTTCTACGCCGGGCAGGAGATCCCGGACGTGCACTGGACGGGTTCGGTGAGCGGCTTCGGCAGCGTCAAGCCGCTGGTCGTGCTGGAAAGCGACGGGGCGGCGATCCTGGGGCTGAACATCGGCGGACAGGGCGACTTCTTTCTGGACTTCCCGATGGTCAGCACGGACCGGGCGCGGCTGGCGCTCGAAGTGCGGAACAACTCGAACGACGTCGCCTGGTTCTTCGCCGACGGATATTTTTCCATCCGCCACGACCCGCGACTGGGCTTTGCCCCGCCCACGGTGCAACTGACTTCCCCGCAGGGCGGCGAGATCCACGGCGGCGGGACAACGGTTCCGATTCGGTGGACCGCGCAGGCCGCCGAAGGACTGCGCTCGTTCGACATCCAGGCGTCGTACGACGCTGGGCGGACGTGGCATCCGATCGCGCGCGACCTGCCGGCCCAGGCCACGAGCTTCGATTGGCGACTGCCGCCGAGCGACGGAATCGCCGATGTGCGCGTGCGCGTGATCGTGCGCGACGAGCGTTTCCAAAACAGCTCGGCGACCAGCGGCGGGTTCGCGATCACTCCCGGCGACGCGCCGCCGGGCGATCTCGACGGCGACGGCGACGTCGACCTGGCCGATCTTTCGCAGCTCCTGTCGGCGTTCGGTACCTGTGATGGAGACAACGCGTTCGACCCGGCCGCCGACCTCGACGGCGACGGATGCGTCGGGCTGGCGGACCTGAGCGCGCTGCTGACGAACTATGGCGCGAGCGCGTAACCGGCTTCGCGGTTCGCATACCGCGGCCCGGTGCCGAACTCGAGAATTGAAACACGCACGCGAGCGTTTTCCAAACCTGTACGCGGAACGGGCGCAGACTCTTGCCCGCATGTGAAGAGCACCAGCGGTAGGTAGGAAAGGGATCCCATCATGAAAATGAACACAATCACGCCCGGTTTGTTCTTCGTCGCGACACCACTCGTGGCGCTGTTGGCTTTCGACGCAGTGGCCGAGCTGTCGCCGGAGTGGGTCCGCCCGGTGCCGGCCGGCGCGTCGCTCTCGGCCGGCATGCAGGCGATGGTGGTCAATGCCGCCGGGATCAGCTACATCACGGGCATCAACGGCCCATCGAGCAATACCAACTGCATCACGGCGGCGATCGCGCCCGACGGCGCCCTGCTGTGGTCGGATGAATTCAACGGCGCGGCCAACTGGCACGACCAGGCGCGCGGCATCGCACTCGGGCCGGACAGCGTCCTGTACGTGGTGGGCAACACGCCTGGCCCGGGCAGCTACGCGCGCGTGCTGCTGCTGAAGTACGACGCAGCCACGGGCGCGCGGCTCGATGCGACCGAGTACAGCAGCGGACCGTTTACGAGCGAGTACGGCGGTTCCGTGGCGGTTGATCCCCTGGGCGACGTCTATGTCGGCGGCGGAACGGTCGGCGACGGCGCCGATGCGTTGATCCTGAAGTTCGACGCGGACGGGCAGGTGCAGTGGGTCCGAACGTGGGACGGCCCCGCGTTCGGGCCGTATTCCCAGGATTCCGTGCAGGGCTTGACGCTCGACCCGGACGGCAATCCCGTGGTGCTCATCCACGGCGTGATGAACTCGTTGCATCCGGATTACGTTGTAATCAAGTACGACGCGGCCGACGGGAACGTGATCTGGGAGACCCATTGGGG
>JABRWC010000005.1:0-54639 GCA_039961675.1 Phycisphaerae bacterium | reverse complement strand
TTTCTCGTCCACGCCGTGCAGCGTGCGGACGTCCCAGGGGCCGTCGGTCACGCGGCGGATGAGCGTGCCGTCGCGCCGGTAGTGGTAGACGTGCCGCCGGCCGTCGCGTTCGCTGAGCCACAGGAACGAGCCGTCCCTGAGCCAGTGCGGCGGGCCCATCGGCTCGACCCACGCGGGCGATTGCTCGCGGATGAGCGTCCGGGGGCCGCCCCAGTCCGGATCGACCTGGTTGAGCTCCAGCCAGCGCTGCTCGCGGTCCTGCACGGAAAAGAGCAGCTTGCCGTCGGGGGACCAGCTCACGGCCACAATCAGAATTTCGTCGCGCTTGTACCTGGACAGGTCGATCCAGCGCACGCCTCCCAGCAGCCCCAGCGACGCCACGCCCAGCCTCACGCCGGGGTTGGGGTCGCCGGCGCGCGGATACCGCAGAGTCTCTGCGGGCGCGTTCTGCGAGACGTTGTCGACGATTGTGTAGGTGGGCACGCGCGATTCATCAAGCTGCAAGAGCGCAATGTGGCGCTCGTCCGGGCTCCACCAGTAGCCGCGCCAGTTCCCGCGCCCGTAGATCTCCTCCTGGTACACCCAGTCGAGCACGCCGTTAAGCAGGGTGTCCTCGCCGCTCCAGGTGATGCGGCGTGTGAATCCGCTTTGCGTGCCGATCACGAACAGGTCGTTATCGCGGACGAAGCTCAAGTAGCCGCCGCGCGGGCTGAGATCGACCTCCCGCCTGCGCTCGTCCGCGTCGGCCAGCCTGCGGACGCCGCGCTGACCGAGGCGGTGAAAGTACAGGCGGTCGTCGTGCACCAGCAGCACGGCCGACCGATCATTGCTCCAGGTTGTCGGCCGGCGCGAAAGCTGCTCGGCCGCATCCTTGTCGAAATCGCGGTGCCTTGACAGCGCAGCGCGAAGTGCGTCGTCGTCATACGCCGGGCCCGCTTCCGCCCCGCTGCGGGCGTCGATCCGCAGCAGCCGGCCGTCTCTCCGCTGCCGGTAGTAGCCGGGTTCGCTCGTCCACTCCACGCCGCGCATCACGTCCCCGTCGAACTCCTTGCCGTCGTAGATCGCCGCAAGCGTCAGACGCTTGAGCGCTGCGGCTGTGGATGGTGCGGTCGCAGTTGCGGTTGCCGGCGCGCTGGCGGGGGCCGTCTGCGCGAAATTGGAGGAGGGGGCACTGACTGAGCTGGTCTCTTGCGCAGCGCCGGCGGCAGAGAGGAGCACGGCAACGCACAGGACCAGCGGGGCGCGAGACGAGTGGGGTCGGGCGGACAGGCTGCGCACGCGAATTCTCCGGTAAAGCGGGGGCCGAACGGGCCGAAGGCGCGGGTTTTCGTACGGATCGGCCGCGGAGTCAAGCTCGGGGCGGCGCGGGCCCGCCGCGGCGGACGGTCCGTTTCGATCCCGACCCGCCGTCGGCGAGCCCGCAACCTTCCGCGGCGGGCCGTGTCTAACCGGGGCGGAAGGAGAAAATCATGCGAACGCTCGCCGCACTGTTGTTGCTCGTGCCACTCGTCGGGGTTGCGACGGGCTGTGACGACGATGACTTCGACTTCGGCTTCGACTTCTACGACTCACCCGGCTACGCGGTGTACGACGAGCCGTACTACGTCGTCGACGACTACTACTGCTGTGACACCGTCTACGCCTACGATTGGGGCATCTTCCCCTGGTAGCCGCGGCAGCGGTCCGTACACCTCCATGAGTACTCTCCGCGGCTCGCACGCTGCCGGACTTTCCGGCGCTGCGAGCCGCATCCGGCCGCACCCGGGGCGGACGTCGCCCCGGGTGAATACCCCGTCAATTCACGCCCTCCGCTCGCCCGTACGCAAGTCCTCGCGCGATTGTGCCTTCCGCGATCGCGGCTTGGTACGGTAAGATCATGAACACAAACATTTCGGTCCGGCGGAGAAGGGGTGTGCATGTCTACGGATGACCATGTGCTTCATGTTCAGTGCGCATGCGGTGCGCGGCTTCGCGCGCCGGCGTCGGCAGTCGGGCGGCGCGTTCGGTGCCCGCGGTGCACGAAGTCCGTCACCGTCGAGCGTTTACACGGCGAGCCTCGCAAAGCCGCGGTTCACGACCAGTCCGCGACCGCGGCCGCGCCGCAGCCAGCGCGAAGCGCCGGCGAGAAACAAAAAGTCCTCTGCTCGTGCGGCACGAAGCTGGCGGTTCCCGCGTCGGCCGCCGGCCGGCGTGTTCGCTGCCCCAAATGCCGGGCGATTCTGACAGTTCCCGCGGCAAAGCCGCAGCCGATCGCAGGCGAAGAGCCTGAGCTGGATTCCGACCTGTTCGCCGGGCTTCGCGAAGGCCAGGCCGTCGCGCGGCCGGCGGGCGAGATCGCAGCCGCGCCGCGCCCGGCGCGCACCGACGCGGCCGCGCTCTACGGCATCGCACCAGAGATCGACGCGCCGCGCGAGCGCCCCGCCGCCCCGACCGGCCCGCCGGTCGTCTGCCCGGCGTGCCAGACGGCCTATCCGCCGGGGACCCGCGTGTGCACGCGCTGCGGCGTGAACATCAAGACCGGGCGCTCGCTCATCACCCGCGAGGACGAGCACATCAACCAGGCCTACGCTTCGGCGGAAGCCATCATTTGGTGGATCAGCTTCCTGTTCCCGACCGGGCTTTACCCCGTGGCGTCCGAGGCGTTCGGACTGCGCAAGCCGTGGGTGGTCCGCGGGTTGGCGGTGCTGACGATCGCGATCAGCGCGTGGTACATGGTGGCGTTCATCTACAACACCGACCCCGATCCGCAGCTCGCCGGCCTGATGTGCTGGGTGGGGCAGCCGGTCGAGTTGGAAGCGCCCGACGACGAGACGCGCGCGGCGCTGATCGAGGAGGAAGGCTACACGGAGGAGGAAATCGACGACACCCTCAACGCCCTCTCGAGCGCGTGCCAGTACCGCTTCTCGCAACTCTTCACCAGCATGTTCCTGCACGCCGACCCGATCCACCTGCTTGGCAACCTGCTGTTCCTGATGGTGCTCGGGACGCGTGTCAACGCGCTGATCGGCAACGTCCTCACGCTCGTGCTCTACCCGCTGCTCGGCGCGGCCGCCGTGATCGTGGAGATGGTTGCGAACGCCAACGAGCCGTCCTACCCGGCGCTGGGCGCGTCGGGCGCGATCATGGGGCTGGCAGGCATGTACCTGATTCTCTTCCCTGTGCACAAAGTCCACATGGCCGCGTGGCTTCGCTGGGGGCTGATTCGCGGCTTCCGCCTGAGCCTGAAGATCTTTCCGATCGCGGGATTCTGGATGGTGCTTTTCTACATCGCGTTCGACGTGGCCTACACCGCTTTCGATATCGAGGACGGCACGGCCCACTGGGCGCACCTGGGCGGCTTCGGCGTCGGCGTCGTGCTCGCGATCGTGCTGATGGCGGCCCGGCTGGTGGATGCCCGCGGCGGCGATGTTCTCAGCCGCGTGCTGGGACCTCGCGCGTGGGTGCTGCTGGGCAAGCCCGGACGCAAGGGCGTGTCGCTCTGGTAGCCGCTCTCACGTCGCGCCGGCTTCGCCCACACGCCGCGCCACCACCATGTCCGTCGCGCCGGGCGTGTTCGGCGTGGTCGAAGTCACGACGATGACGAAATCTCCGCGCCGGGACAGGCCGGACTCAAGCAGGCACGCGTCCAGCCGTTCCGCCATCGCACGCGGACTGTCCAGCGCCTCGATCCGCATCGGGTAGACGCCGTACAGCAACGCCAAGCGCCGATAGACGCGCTCGTCGAACGTGAGACCGACGACGGGTATCGGAAGTCGGTGCCGGGCAACTTGCCGGGCGGTCTCGCCGCTGGCGGTCCAGACGGCGACCAGCCGGGCGTGCAACTGCGCCGCCGCCTGCACCGCCGCCTGCGCGATGGCAGACGTGCGGCGATTCCCGCTCAACATGCTGGCCGGAGGGACGAGCGGCTGCGTGGCCTGGTACGCCTCGGTCACTTCCGCGACGCGCGCCATGACCTCGACCGCGGCCAGCGGGAACTGTCCGGCGGCGGTTTCGGCCGAAAGCATGACCGCGTCGGCGCCCTCGAAGATCGCGTTGGCCACGTCGCTGACCTCGGCGCGCGTCGGCACGGGGTGCGCCACCATGCTCTGGAGCATCTGCGTCGCGACGATCACCGGCTTGCCGGCCTCGCGGCAGCGGGCGATGAGCGACTTCTGCACCAGCGGCACCTGCCACGGGTCCATCTCCACGCCCAGGTCGCCCCGCGCCACCATCGCCGCGTCGGCCTCGCCGATCAGCTCGTCGAGATGCTCCAGCGCCTGCGATTTCTCGATCTTCACCACCACGTGCAGGTCGCTCCCCTGCTCCCGCAGCAAGCCGCGCAGCTCGCGCAGGTCCGAAGGCGTGCGCACAAACGACAGCGCCACGTAGTCCAGCCCGGTCTCGACGGCCCAGCGCAGGTCCCGCCGGTCCTTTTCCGTCAGTGCGGGCGTCGATAGAGCCGTGTCGGGCAGGTTCACGCCCTTGCGGCTGGACACCACGCCGCCGGTGGTGCAGGTGCAGACGATTTCGCGCGGCTCGCGATCGACAGCCAGCAGCCGGACGGCGCCGTCGTCGATGTAGACGCGCTGACCGACGCGCAGCTCGTCGAGCAGTCCGGGATAATTGGTGCACAGACGCTGCCGGTCGCAGTCCCCCTCGCCCGCCGCAAGGCGAATCGTGTCCCCCGGCCGAAGCTCGAACGACCCGCCGGCGACGGCGGTCAGCCGTATCTTGGGTCCGCACAGGTCGCCGAGGACCGCGACCGGCCGGCCGTGCTCGCGCTCCCAGGCGCGGATCACGTTGAATACGGCGCGGTGCCGTTCCAGCTCGCCGTGGCTGAAGTTCAGGCGGCACACGTCGACGCCGGTGTCCAGAAGCGCGGCGATCGACTCGGGCTGCTCCGTCGCCGGTCCGATGGTCGCGACCAGCTTGGTGCGGTTGAACGTGCGGCGCGCGGCGGTCGGCATGCAGAGAAGCTCCTCAATCTCGCGCGAACTTCGCACCCTTTCTCGGGGGACCGGTCTCCTGACCGGTCTTTTCCGTCGGACACGGAGGTCCGACGCTACGGCTTTTCGCGGACACATTAGTCCGACGTTACGCCGCCCCCGGCGGCACGCGCGTATGCCAGTCGGTCTCGCGCTCGTAGAGCCGCGCCGCCTGAAGCAACCCTGTCTCGCCGAAATGCGGCCCGATGAGCTGCATGCCCAGCGGCAGACCGCCCCGCGTAAAGCCACATGGAATCGAAACCGCCGGCACGCCGGCCAGGTTCACGCCCAGCGTGTAGGCGTCCGCCAGGTACATCTGGAGCGGATCGGTCAGCTTTTCGCCCAGGCGGAACGCCGGGGTCGGCGAAGTCGGGCAGATGAGCACGTCCACCGTCTCGAACGCCCGGTCGTAGTCTTCCTTGATGAGCCGCCGGACTTTCAGCGCCTGACCGTAATACTCGTCGTAGTACCCGCTGGAAAGCACGAAGGTTCCCAGGATGATGCGTCGCTTCACCTCCGGACCGAAGCCCGCCGCGCGCGAGGCCGCGTACAGCTCGTACACGTCGGACGTCCCGGCCGCGCGAGAGCCGAAGTGCACGCCGTCGAACCGCGCCAGGTTGCTTGAGCACTCGGCCATGGCGACGATGTAGTAGGTTGCGATGCAGTGCCGTGCGTGCGGAAGCGAGACCGGTCGCACGTCCGCGCCCAGTCGTCGGTACACGTCCAGCGCCGCCAGCACGGCCTGTCGTACTTCGTCGTCCAGCCCCTCGCCCAGGTACTCCTCGACGATGCCGATGCGCAGCTTCGGTCTGGCGGCAAGCGCCGCGTCGGATACCCCCTCCAGATGCGACTCCACTGGCCGATCGACGCTCGTGCTGTCCGCCGCATCGTGACCAGCGATCACGCCGAGAAGCAGCGCCGCGTCTTCGACGCAGGTCGACAGCACGCCGATCTGATCCAGACTCGACCCGTACGCCACCAGCCCGTACCGCGAGACCCGACCGTAGGTCGGCTTCAACCCGACCACGCCGGTCAGCGCGGCGGGCTGCCGCACCGAGCCGCCGGTGTCCGACCCCAGCGCGAGCGGCGTCATGCGTGTGGCGACGGCCACCGCCGATCCGCCGGACGATCCGCCGGGAACGCGCGTCTCATCCCACGGGTTGCGCGTCAACTGGAACGCGCTGTTCTCGGTGGACGAGCCCATCGCGAACTCGTCGAGATTGGTCTTGCCCACGACGATCCCGCCGGCGGCCTCTAGCCGCTCGACGACGGTGGCCGAGAATGGCGAGCGATAGCGCGCCAGCATCTTCGAGCCGCAGGTGGTGCGGCCGAAGCGCGTGCAGATGTTGTCCTTGACAGCGACGGGCACGCCGGCGAGCGGCCCGGGCGCGTCGCCGCGCCGGCAGGCTTGGTCCAACGCGCGGGCCTGCTCCAGCGCGCGCTCGTCGGTCCGCTGGAGAAACGCCCCCCAGCGCCCGTCGGCCGTGCCGATGCGCTCCAGCGCCGCGCGGCACGCCTCCTCCGCAAAGACGCGGCCGGCCGCAACGTCGCGCGCCAGCGAGATGGCCGGGGGAAACGGGGGCATTCGGGCCTCGTGGAATCGCGGAGTCGGTCTGGGTCCGCAGTGTGCGGGATACGGGCTTGAATCGCAAGCCGCGCCATGCGCTCAAGCCCGTGGCGCGGCGGACGGACCTATGCGCCGGCGCCGGGGTCGAGCACGACCGGCACGCGGAAGTGGTCGCCCACCCGTTCCGGCGCTTGCGCGAGCGCCTGGTCGGTGTCGAATCCGGGGGCTGGAACGTCGTCACGCAGCACGTTCGCCAACGGCAGCGGGTGCGCGAGTGGGGTGACGCCATCCGTCGAGACGGCGCGGAGCTGTCCGAAGTACTCGACGATTTCGCGGAGCTGCGGGGCGAACAGGCGCACTTCGTCGTCAGTAAGGTTGATCCGCGCCAGCCGCGCCAACCGCCGAACAAGGTTCTCGTCGATCGCAGCGCTCATCGGATCACCGCGGAAGCTGCAATCCCGTCCTGAAGCCACGCCCGCATCCGAGCCCGTCGCGCACGCGAGCATACAGTTTGGGAAAGAACGCGTGAAGCGGAGGTCCCTGCCCGCGTTCTTGGGCTTGCGAGGCAGGCGCGGAGGCCTGCGCTATCGGCTCGTTCCGAAGCTCGTACGCCGTTACGCGACGCAGACTCGCTCCCCCATTTGCGCTTCAGGCTCTAATGGTTGCTTGCGCGTCAGGCTCGGAGAACCGCATGCGGCACGCGGTGCGCTTTCACGCCGTCGCGGCAGGCTGGGGTTTCACCCAGTCGCGCTTGGGCGGCTTGGTGATCAGCCCCATGCGGATGGCTTTGGTGGATACGCGGATCCGGCAGACCTTGCCGTCGATGACGGCGCGCACGCGCTGGATGTTGGGTTTGAATTTGCGCTTGGTGGCGCCCGTGACCTTGCGTCCGACGCCGCCCAGGTACTTCGCCTTGCCGCGATACGTGCGGGTGCGGCCGGAGATTGTCCGCTTACCGGTGAAAGCGCACTTGCGTGCCATGACAAACCTCAGCGTAACTGCGAGACACGGTCAACCGCCCGGCCGTCCGCCCGACACGGGGCGAACCGCAGAATCTACTGCGGGAGCCGACGCGCGTCAATGCGGAGCGGCGGTTCGGTAGGGGTATCGTTTGATCCGAGCCGCGACCGGACGGGGGTAGAACAGGCCAAATGCGATCGTGCCGCCCCGGAGGCGAGCGCCATGGCGATTCCCATCGCTTCAACGTCGAGCGGCATCGAGCGCTGGCTCCCGCCGCCTCCGGTCGTTTGGCGGCCCCGGGCGTTGAACCCTATACTCCCGGGGTCGTTCCACGCGAAAAAACGGGTGTGCTCCTATCCGTAAGCCTCGCAGAACAGGACGTGAATCGCTCCGTCCGGTCCGATGCGCGCTCGCCGTCGGCGCCGCCCTTCTGGCGCTGACGGCCGCCTGCCGCCGCGACGCGCTGCCTGAGCCGTCCGCGGCGCCGGCCGACCCCGCTCCATCCGCAGCGTCGCAGGCTGACCCGAACGCGGGCGGCGATGCGAGCGACGTGGGCGACGAGGAGCGCCGCCGGCCGCTGGCGCCCGCCGGCTCGAAGCCGAACATCGTGATGTTCCTCGTGGACACGCTGCGGGCGGACCGGCTCGGCGCTTACGGCTACACGGCGCGCCGCACGTCGCCGCACATCGACGCCCTGGCGGCCGAGAGCGTGCTCTTCGAGCAGGCCAGCAGCGCTGCGCCGTGGACGTTGCCGTCGGTGGCGTCGCTGTTCACGTCGACGTATCCGTGCGAGCACCAGTTGCTGGCGCGGCGGCAACGCCTCAACAAGTCGTTCGTCACGCTGGCGCAGCAACTGCGGCGTGAGGGCTACCTGACGATCTCGATGTTCGCGAACGCGTTCGTCGGGTCGCAGTTCGGCTTGGCGCGCGGGTTCGAGATCGTCCGGCCGTCACAGCGCAACAACGCCACGCGCGTGGGGGGCGTGCTGTCGGCCCGGCCAGAGCACGCCTTCTTCCTCTACGTCCACAACATGGAGCCGCACGACCCGCACCACTACGCCCCGCGCGAGCTGGAGGGCTTCCGCACGGTGGACAAGGCGTCGCGCGCCAGGCTCAAGCGGCTTTTCGATGAATACAAGCGCGCCGGCGAGCACGACTACCGCAACCGCCAGCCGCTCGGGACGACCGACGTTACGGCCGAGCAGGACGCGCAGCTTCAGGCGTTCATGCAGGAACGGGAGACCTGGTCGGAGCTGTACGACGCGTGCGTGTTCGCTGCCGATCGCCGCGTGGGAACCGTCATCGACCTGCTCAAGCAGCGCGGGCTGTGGGACAATACGATTTTCATCCTTCTGTCCGACCACGGCGAGGAGTTGGGCGATCACGGCGGGTGGCTGCACGACCAGTCGGTGTACCAGGAGCTTCTGCACGTGCCGCTCATCATCCGCTTTCCGCACGGCGAAAACGCCGGCCGCCGCGTGCGCGAACCCGTTTCGCTGGTGGACGTCATGCCGACCTTGCTCTCGTACCTCGGCGTGGCGGAGCCGCCGCAGGGGATGCGCGGCCGCGATCTCGGGGCGCTGGTCAGAGGCGAGCCGGCCGCGCCGGGCGAATCACTGCTGATCGCCGGGATGCGCCATAACACCACCCGCTATTATCGTCCGTGGGCCGAGCAGCGCGGGGACGTGAACATCGCCGTCCGCGGCGGTTGGTGGAAAGGCATCTGGAACGTCGGCCCGGACCGCTTCGAACTGTACGACCTGGGCACGGACGCCGGCGAGCGTAACGATGTCGCGTCGGCGAATGCGGCGCTGGTCGCGACGATGCGCACGTTTGCGCGCGGCTGGTACGAGACCTGCCGCAGCGAGCGGCGCGAGACGGAGACCATCGAGCAGCTCGACGAGCAAACGCTGCGCAACCTGCGGGCGCTGGGTTACGTGGAGTAGCGCCCCACGCCCGTGGGACCGAAGGAGCCGCAAAAATCAACCAAGCCATCGAATCTTCGCGGAATTGTGATCGGCGAACGCGCCGCAGCGCGCTGCGCGCGCTCGCCGCCGGCGCCGCGCTTGTCGCCGCCGCGGGTTGCGAGCGGTCGCAGCCGGCGGGGGCGCGCTCGGCGCCGCCGAACATCCTGGTGGTCATCTGGGACACGGTTCGGCGCGACCGGATGAGCGTCTACGGGCACGCCAACCGCACCACGCCGTTCGTCGAGGAGTGGTCGCGGGGCGCGCGCGTATACGAGAATTGCGTCTCCGCGGGCAGCACCACGGTTCCGGCGCACGCGTCGATCTTCACCGGGTTGCTGCCATACCAGCACGGCGCCGACAACCAGCGGCCGCGGCTTTCCGACGACTTCTCCACGCTCGCCGAGCTGCTCAAGGCCGCGGGTTACGCGACGTACGCCTTCACCGCCAACCCGCACGTTTCCGCGGATACGAACCTCACACAGGGGTTCGACCTCACTGAGCATCCCTGGTCGCCGCGCTTCATCGACGACGCCGTCCGCATCACGCGCGAGAAGATCCCCCCGGAAGACGAGAGCACCGAGCTGGCCGAGAAGATTCGCAGCGACGCCCGCCTGGTCGAGTGGAACGTGAAGACCGCCGGCGGCCTGGCGCAGCGGGGCGTGTTCGACTGGCTCCAGAGCCGGACGGACGGACGCCCGTATTTCGTCCTGCTGAACTACATGGAGGCGCACCGGCCGCTGATTCCGCCGCGCTCATACCGCGAGCGGTTCATGAGCGACGAGCAGGTGGCGCGCTCCTACAAGGTGGACCGACGCTGGGTGCCGATGTGGGCGTACACGTTCGGCCTGCGCGAGTACACGCCGGAGGAAGTCGAGCTGACCGCGCTGACGTACGACGCGGCGCTCGCGGAGCTCGACGATCTCTTCCGAGACCTGCTCGAGGCGCTGCGCGGCGCGGGTCGGCTCGACAACACGGTCGTGGTGCTGCTCTCCGACCACGGCGAGCACCTCGGCGATCACCACATGTTCGACCACCAGTTCTCGGTCTACAACGAGCTGCTCTACGTGCCGCTGATCGTCAGCGCCCCGGGCCGCCTGCCCGTCGGGCGCGAAGCGCGGCCGGTGATGAACATGGACCTGTTTCCGACGCTGCTTGAAATCGCGGGCGCCAAACCGCCGCCGGGACTGCCCACGCTCGCCGTCAGCCTGCTCGCGCCGCAGGAAGCGCGGGCGCGCGTCGCGGAGTATCCCGATTTCGACCCGCGGCCTTGGCAGCGCGCGTTACGGGCCTACTACCACGAGCCGCACAAGCTCATCGTCGCCAGCGATCAGCGGCACGAGCTGTACGACCTTGCGAACGACCCGCGCGAACAGCGCAACCTGTTGCACGCCGAGCCGGAAACCGCCCGGCGGCTGCACGAGGAGTTCGAGCAACTCATCGAGTCGCTCGACCGCGGAAAAAGCGGAGATGGGCCGCTTTCTCCGGAATACTTGCGGCGGCTCGAGGGCCTGGGCTACGCGGGCGGAACGGATGACGCCGGCGCGGCCGAGACGCGTCCGGCCAGCGGCCCCGCCAGCAGCCCGTCGCGCCGCCCGTAGCTTCGGGGGCCCGACTCCAATCCGAGCCGCGCACGAAAATGAGCGGGGATCGTGATCCACGCTCCAAACCCGGAGAGTTTCGTAGCCGAACCGACTGGCTGGCACCGCTCCCTCACCGTCGCGGTTCGGATCGCGGTGGCGCTTCACGACGCCGCTTTGTAGAACCCCAGCTCCGCGAACGGTCTGGGTGTGCGGCGCTCCAGCGGCCGGATGACACCGGCCGGCATCAATTCCCCGTAGATGAACACGGGCCGGCGCTGCGCACCGAAATGCCTCAGCAGGCCGCGTAGTTCGTCCGCGCCCCAACGCGAACGGAAGATGAGGACATTGAGGTCCGTACGCCGCGCCTCGATGTAGAACTGGTAGCGCAGCGTCATCGCCGGGTCATACTTGGCGATGATCACGCTGTCGAGCGGAAAGTCCAGATCGAGCACACGCTCCAGCTTCCGCTGGCGCTCCGTTTCTGCCGGCGTTGATCGATCGACACTCGCGTAATTGACCGCGACGAGAAACAGCGGCGCGAGCAGCGAAGCGGCGGTCCAGACGCGCGAGGCGGCGCTCGCCGGCCGCTCCGCGCGCCAGCCCGCGGCGCCGAGCCCCGCCAGCAGCGACAGCCCAATCAACCCCGGCGAAATGAAGTCGAGGTTGTCGGGCGGCGAATGAACCAGGTAAAAGGCGAGATTTCCCGCCCAGCACAGCAAGCCGAGGAGCACCCACGACAGCCGGCGCCGCACGCCGAACAGCAGTGCTGCCACCGCCAGCAGCAGCGCCAGCGGTCCGATGCTCACGCCGCGGCCCTGCTCCAGGCGCTCGCGCCAGTGCGCCTGGTCATCCGCGGTGAAGCGGTCTTCCAGCGCGCCGCGGCCGCTGAGCAGCCAGGCATATTTGTCGAGGTCCCACGCGAAATCGTCCCAGGTCCGCTGGCCGTTCGATGTGGTCCATTTCAGTCCCAGCGCATATCCGGCGGCCTCGCGCAGGCGTTCCGGGAAAGTGCGAGCGTCCAGCGGTGACGGCTCGCGCAGGATCGCGTCGCGGAGCGCGTCGTCGCGGGTGTACAGTCGGTCGGGAATTTCGCGCACCATGACGTACGCGACCGATCCGGCCAGCGGCAGGACGCCCAGTCCGAGCCCCAGCGCGACGCGCCGGAACGTGAGCGGCGCGCTGCGCCGCGAGAGCACCCAGAACACCAGCCCTGCCGGCAGGACGAACGCCTCCGAGGGCCGGTTCGCGACGCAGCAGCCCATGAGCAGCGCGGACGCGCACAGCCACGCGACGCGGTTCGATTCCGCGAAGCGCACCAGCGCGTACAACCCCAGCGTCAGCAGCAGCGCGTAGAACGCGTACACCTCGGCCACCAGCGCGTTGGACCAGAAGACGCTGCTGAACGCCAGTGTTCCGGCCGCAACGATGCCGGCCGTCGCCGAGCCGGTCGCCCGCCGCACCAGGGCCGTCAGGAGCACGCAGGCGGCCGTCGCGCACGCGGCGGACAGCAGGTTCACTCGCCAGGCGATGCTTGGGCCAAGGGGAATCGAGGCGACCAGCTTCGCCGCCAACAGCACGAAGGGATACCCAGGGGGGTGGCAGACGCCCAGCAGCGGCGCCATGAATTGCAGTTCGGCCGCGTCCGCGTCGACGACGCCGGGATGGAGCGTCGAGAGGTACGCGCCGCCGATCGCCGCGCACAGCGCGAGCATCAAGGCCGCGGAGCGCCAGCGCTTCCCGCGCGCATGCGGCGGCCCGGGCGCCGCGGTCTGCGCCTCGGCGCTGGCCCCGACGTGTACGGACTTTCCGCTCGGAGCGCTCATGGGCTCGGACTCGACCGGGTTCGCGCGGCCGATTCCCGGTGCGCCGCGAGCCCGCGTCACGGCGAACCAGACCGCGGAGCGATTCTATTTCGGCGCATTGCGCGGCGGCAAGCTGCGGCGTGCTGGAGCGCTGCACCGCGGCGCGATAGAGTCCGTTTCTTGGCGCGGGCGTCGAACGCCGAGGAGCGCGGGCACTGCACGTCGGGGAGCGTGAGCACGACGCGCCGGCGAGCGCGGGCTTGATCCGGCGACCCGGAAGGAGCACGACAGTGGCAGCCGAACGCACGCCGTTGTCCCGGAATCCGTCGGCGGAGATTTCCAGCCGCCTGCACCGCGTGCGCGAGGAGATGCAGCGCCGCAAACTGGACGGCTACCTGGTCCTGGACCGCATGGATCAGTACTGGCTGACCGGGTTCACGGGCGAGGACGGCGGGGTACTGGTCACGGCGCGCGCCGTCGTGCTGCTTACGGACGGCCGCTTCGAGCAGACCGCGGAACTCGAAGCGCCCTGGGCGCGCAAAGTGGTCCGCAAGCAGCGCGGCCCGGATTCGATCGCCAAGGTCGTCCGCGCGCACAAAGTCCGTCGGCTGGGGTTTGAACCGGCGCACATGCGCGTCGCCCAGTACGCGGAGCTGAACAAGCTGATCCGCCCCGGCCGGCTGGCGGCCGCCAGCGGATTGATCCTCGAGATGCGGCGCTGCAAGGACGCGCGCGAGGTCGCCGCGATCCGAGAGGCGATCCGCGTGGCGCAGGAGGCGTTCGCGGGCTTGCAGCAGTGGGTGCGGCCGGGGATGCAGGAGCGCGAAGTCGCCGCGCGGCTCAGCTTTGAGATGCGCTGCCGCGGGGCACAGGGTGACGCGTTCGAGCCGATCGTCGCCGTCGGCGCGAGCGGCTCGCTCCCGCATTACGAGCCGGGCGACGCGGTGGTGAATGAACGACAAGGGTTGCTCGTGGATTGGGGCTGCCGCTGCGGCTGGTACGTCAGCGACTTGACCCGCATGGTCTGGCCCGGTAGCATCCCGCCCGAGCTGCGGAAAGCCTACGCCGCGGCCGTCGAAGCGCACGACCGGGCCATCGAGGCGGTCCGTCCCGGTGCAAGCGCGGAGACGATTGATCGCGTCGCCCGGGACGTCATCCGTAAAGCCGGATTTGACAAGCAGTTCAATCACGCGCTGGGGCACGGAATCGGTCTGGATGTGCACGAGGCGCCGCGCTTGGGCAAGCGCTCCAAGGACGTGCTGAAGGCGGGAATGGTGGTGACCATCGAGCCCGGCATCTACCTGCCGGGGGTGGGTGGTGTCCGCGTCGAGGACGATGTGCTCGTGACGGACTCCGGTCACGAAGTGCTTTCATCGCTCCCAACGTAGCCCCGCCATCCGCGCACGGTGCGCCGGCCGGACCCGCGCATCCCGTATCGCGAGGACCGAATGGACATCAAGGACATCAAGGATCTCGTCGAGCTGATGGTCGCGAACGATCTCAGTCGCATCGAGATTCAGCAAGGCGAAACCCACATTCTGCTGCGACGCGGACAGCCGATCGTCGTCTCGTCGCTCGCGGGGGCGCCTGCGGCCGCCCCGCCGGCCAACCCGGCCCCCGCACCGTCCGCGCCCGTGGCCGCGCCGCCGGCGCCCGTTTCGGCTTCGGATACGTACATTCGCTCGCCGATGGTGGGGACGTTCTACTCCGCGCCCGACCCCGACTCGCCGGCCTTCATCAAGGTCGGCGACCGCGTCGAGCCGGACACGGTCGTGTGCCTGATCGAGGCCATGAAGGTCTTCAACGAGATCAAGGCCGAGGTCCGCGGCACGATCACGCGCGTCCTGGCGTCCAACGCCCAGGCCGTCGAGTACGACCAGCCGCTGTTCGCCGTTGCCGCGAGCTAGACCCGCGCCGGACCCCGCGATGTTCAATCGAATCCTGGTAGCCAACCGAGGCGAGATCGCGCTCCGCATCATCCGCGCCTGCCGCGATCTCGGCGTGCAGGCCATCGCCGTCTACAGCCGGGCCGACCGCGGCGCTGAGTACCTCAACCTGGCCCACGACGCGATCTGCATCGGCGGCGAGTCGCCGGGTTCCTCGTACCTGAACGCCGCCGCGATTCTCTCGGCGGCGGAGATCACGGACGTGGAGGCGGTGCATCCGGGGTACGGCTTCCTGGCCGAGAACGCGACCTTCGCGCAGATGTGCCGCGACTGCAAGATCGAGTTCATCGGGCCCAGCGCCGAGTCCATGCGGCTGCTGGGGAACAAGGTCGCCGCCAAGAAGCTGGCCAAGAAATCCAAGACGCCCTGCACCCCCGGCAGCGACGGGCCGGTCGAGTCCGAGGACCAGGCGGTCGACCTCGCGTCGGAGATCGGCTACCCGGTGATGATCAAGGCGGCGGCGGGCGGCGGTGGCCGCGGCATGCGCGCCGTGCACAACGAGGCCTCGCTGCGCTCGCACTTCCGCAACGCGCGGGCAGAGGCCGAGAACGCGTTCAAGGACGGCACGCTCTACGTCGAAAAGCTCGTCGAGCGCCCGCGGCACGTCGAGGTGCAACTCCTCGGCGACCCGTCCGGGCACGTGGTGCACTTGTGGGAGCGAGACTGCTCGCTCCAGCGGCGCAACCAGAAACTGGTCGAGGAGTCGCCCTCGCCGCACATCAGCGCGCGGACCCGCCGCAAGATCTGCGATGCGGCCGTACGGCTGGCCCGGGCCGCCGGCTACTACTCCGCCGGTACCTGCGAGTTCCTGGTGGACGACCAGGAGAACTTCTTCTTCATGGAAGTGAACACGCGCATCCAGGTCGAGCACCCGGTGACGGAGCTGGTCACCGGCGTGGACCTGGTGCAGTGGCAGATTCGCATCGCCGCGGGCGAACCGCTCAAACTGAAGCAGGAGGAGATCGAGCAGCGCGGCGCGGCGATCGAGTGCCGCATCAACGCCGAGTCGCCGGAGGAGGACTTCCGCCCCAGTCCCGGCCCGATTCAGCACCTGTTCTTGCCGGGCGGCCCGGGCGTGCGCGTGGACACGCATGCGTACAGCGGCTACACCGTCAGTCCCTATTACGACTCGATGATTGCGAAACTGCTGGTGCACCGCCCGACCCGCGACGAGGCCATCGCCGCCATGCGCCGCGCCCTGGCTGAGTTCCGCGTGTCGCCGATCAAGACCACCATCCCGCTGCACCAGAAGCTGTTCGAGCACGCCGACTTCTTGCGCGGCTGCGTCGATACCGGGTTCGTCGAGCGCACGTTTGGTCCTGCGACGTGGAAACCGGCCTGATCTGCGCCGTCGGCGCTTGCCCCCGCTACGGGGCTTCGCTCATCGCCGCCGGGCCAGCACGGCGCGCTCGGCCGCCAGCAGCGTCTCCAGAGCCTCGGCGGGGTCGTCCAGCCCGACGAGGTTTTCGTACACGTCGGTTTGAAACACGGCCGCGAGCCGCGCCAGGCATTGCAGGTGGTCGCGTTCCTCGTGGCTGCACAGCAGCGTGAAGATGAACGTGAGCCGTCCGTCCGGCGCCCCGAACGGAATGCCCGCTGGCACGCGGGCCAGGCACACCAGCGGCTCGGCCGTGGCGTATGGCAGCGGGCGGCGCGGGTGCGGAAATGCGAAACCGCCCGCAAGCGCCGTGGAGCAAAGCGCCTCGCGCTGCTCCAGCGCCTCGATGATGTCGTCGGCGGAGTAGACCAGCCCCGTCCGCTCGGCCAGCCGCACCAGCTCGCGCAGCACCGAGTTGCGCGAACGAGCGGGCAGGGCCATGTCCACCGCTTCCGGCCGCAGCAGGCGCTCCAGCACCGCTTCGTCGCGCGTCGCCGACATTGCCCGCTCGAGGTTGCGCACGTGGCTGTCGCCCAGCGTGTGCATCTCGCGCTGGAGCCAGTCCAAAACCTCGGCGCGGTTGAAGCGCCACTGCCCTCCGACGAGCTGCGCCGGCAGCACGCCTTTCTCAGCCAGCCGCCGAAGCTCGCGCGCATCCATGCCGATATGGCGCGCCAGTTCCTCCAGCGTCATGTTGCTGAACGGCATGTTCGCTCCACGCGAGCGGTTTCCGTGCCGCGGGTTCCACCCGTGCGCGCCGTAAGCCGCGCGCCTTGTGCACAGTTTAGAGCGCAATTAATCGTTACGCGGAGTCCCCGCCGAGCCGCGAGCGAGCGGTCTGGCCCCGCACTTCCGTGCGGGGTTCGGATGGGCGTTGCCAGCGAAACACCTGCGCCCCGCGGACGGTCCGGCTCGCGCGAACGCGCCGGCACCGCCGCCTCGAAAAACCGGACGCGACGGCGCCGGATTACGCGAATCGCCCGAACCGTTCGCCTCGCAGCGCTCGTAGATGCTCGAGCGAGCGCTCCAGCCGCGAGACGATCAACGCCTCGGTGCGCTCCTCGTCTTCGCGGCCTTCAATTTCCAGCGTCAGCGGGCCGGCGAACTGGTGGTCGTCGAGCAGTTTCAATAACGCCGCGAAATTGACGATCCCGGATCCCAGTTCCGGGAAGTCCCGCTTCTGGAATCCGCCGGTTGTGTCCTTCAGGTGCACCGCCGCGACAAACGGCGCGACCTGCCGCAGTTCCTCTACCGGGTCAAGGTCGCGGTTGTAGTAGTGGATGTTGGCCGGGTCGAAGTTCAAGCGGACCGTCGGGTGGTCCACCGTCTGAATCGTCCGCAGCGCCGTCGCCGCATTCGGTGCAAAGCCGGGATGCGTTTCGATCAGAATGGTCACGCCCTGCGTCGCGGCCGCCTCGGCAGCGGCGCGCAGCCGCTCGCAGGCCAGCGCCAGCGGGACCTCGTCGGTGTTTCCGCGAATGAGCATCCGCGTACAGCCCAGCGCCGCGAACGTTGGCATCTGCGATTGGACCTGCTCGGCCACGTCCGCCCGGGCGACGTCGCACGCCCCCTGGAGCACGCTCACCCGCAATCCGAGGAAATCAAGTTCCCGCCGCAGGTCCGCGATGCGCTCACGCGCCGGGACGTGCATCTCGACGTGACGAATCCCCAGCCGCGCGATCCAGCGCAGCGCAGCGTCCTCAAACGGCCGAAAGACCGCCGTCCGGCAGGCCAGGAACGAGCCTGAGCCAGGCAAGTCGGTCGCCTCGAAGGGGCGGCGATGGCCGGCGCGGGCCGTCGCCACGACGCGCCGCCGAAGCCCTCGCGGGCGGACGGCCGTCAGTTGTTGACGATGCGACTGACGATGTAGATCACGCCGCCAGCGCTGACGGTCGTTGCGATCGCGGTGATTGCCGACGCGACCTCCGTGCAGGCCGTGGTCTGCAACAGCACGGCGCCGCTGGCGATCGCGGCGACCCATTTGCTCAAACGCACCATGCGCATGTCCGCTCCTCCGAGACGGGCTTCGTGCGCCGCGCTCGGCGCCGTGGCCCGGTGCCGGGGGACTATCCCGGCCCGCAGACTGCGCGTCAACTCTCGCCCGCTTGCGGGTACGGGTACAAGTTGATCAGAGCTACGACCGTGAGGGCGGGTCAGGCGCGTTCGCGCCGGACCGCGGTCCGCCGCGCCGGCGATTCCGCGCGATTCGAGCTTGAGCAGTCGCCGCCCGGGGACCAGGCCCAGCCAACCGGGGTATACTTGACTGGATCAACAGACATACGGCCGACGGAGATCCGCTTGGCGCTGAGAGTATCCATCCTGGCGCTCGCCGTCTGGTTGACGGCGGCCGTGCCGCCCGCTGCCCCGCAGACCGCGTCCGCGCCTGCAATGGATGTCCGCGCGCTCCTGCGCGAGGTGGACGGCGTGACGCGGGCCGTGCAGACGGTCTCATACACGTCGGAGACGTTCGGCCTCGGCCCGGTCGCCGGCACCACGCGCCGCGTCCGGGCGCGCGTGCTGGTGAGGAAGCTTCCAGACGAGATCTTCCCGCAAATCCGCGCGGAGATCGAAGGGCCGCTGGGGCGCCGCGCGCGGCCGGGGGCGACGAGCCTGCTCGTCTGCGACGGCAAGCGCGTCGCGCACGTATTCCACGACGACAAGCTGTACGAGTCCGGCGCCTTGCCTGAGGCCGGCACGCTGCTGGAAGGGTTCGTCGAGCGGCTGTTCATGCGCGAGTTCGTGCATCCGACGCCGTTCGGCGACGAGATCGAGGCCGACATCGTCGAGTACGAGGGCGTTCATCCTGCCGGCGGCGTGGACTGTCACGTGGTCCGCGTCGTGTACGAAACCGGAGGAGGCGTGGGGCGCTGGTACTTCGGCGTCGAGGACAAGCTGCCGCGGCGTGTGGACCGGCTATTCTCGGGCGCGGGCGTCGCGTCGGGCCGCGCCCTGGAGCTCTTCGATCTTCGCGTCGGGGTGACCTGCCGCGATGAAGACTTCGTGGCGCCCACACCCGAGGGGTATCGGCAGGAGCTGATCGAGTCGCGCTCGCGGATTCGTGCCGAACCGCGGCTGCTCCTGGACGGCGCGCCGGCGCCGCGCTTCACGCTCGTCGACACCAACGGCCAGCCGGTCGAGCTCGGCAAGCTTCGCGGACGCGTGGTGGTGCTGGTGTTCTGGGCCGCGTGGCATGCGCCGGCGACGAACGCACTTCTGGCTTTGGACGCGATTGCCGCGAAGCACGACCCGGAGCGCATCGCGTTCATCGCACTCCAGACCGACGAAAAACCCGAGGCGGACGTGCGTGCGGTGACGGAACGAACGTGGCGGTTCCCGCTGGTCTTGAACGCGGACAGTGTCGCGCGCGCTTACCGGGTCGACGGCGTACCGACGTTCTACGTGATCGGGCCGACCGGCCGCGTGGTCTATTCATACGCCGGGCCGCACCTGGAATTGGACCGCCAGCTCGAGGAGGCGATTCGCCGCGCCGAGGCGGACGGACGATAAGCGGCTTCCCAGCAGCCGTCGCCGGCGCGTCGCGCCCCGACGCCGCCTCGTGCGACCGCGCGAAGGCGACGCGAGTCCGGTCGAAGACCATCCCGGACGCAGAAGCTTCAACTCGCAAGCCCGCGGCGGTAGAATTCCCTGCGACACGCGGAGGGTGGCGTGCGCCGAGCCATCGGGCTGGTCCTGGCCGTCATTCAGTTCTGGGGGACCGTGGGCGTCTACCCCGGCTACGTGCAGCGCGCGCCGACCTCCTTGGATTTCCCGTGTGCCGGCCACGCATGCGGGTGTGTTTCCGCCGAGCAGTGTTTCAGCGCGTGCTGCTGTTTCGCGCCGGCCGTACGGCTTGCCTGGGCCCGCGAGCACGCCGCGCCGACCGCCTTGATCGCCCTGATCGCGCAGGCGGATCCGGTGTCGCGGGACGGATCGTGTTGCGAAGCGCGACACCGCGACGCCGTGCCGGCCGCCAGTCTGGTGGCGCGCGTCGCGCGAGCGCGGCCCGGCGAGTCCGCGCCCCCGCCCTTCGCTGCGCCGGCGTTTCGATCGCTGAATTGCCGCGGGGCCGCCTCGTGGCTCGCCGGCGCGTGCGTGCTCTCGGCGCCTCCGCCGAGCCTCGCAGCGATCGAGTTCATCCCGCCGGTCGAGCCCATCGGGGCGTGCTCCGTCCGTTGCCCCGACGCTCGCGCGCTTGATCCGCTGGACCCGCCTCCACGGTTCGCCCCCGCCGGAACCTGCTGAACACACTGATTTGACGTGCGACGTGACGCACGCGGCCCGGGCTTGCGCTGGAGGCCGAGTGCGTCGCGCCAAACCGCCGCGCGGGTGCGACCCGCGCGTTGATACGCACGTGCGCCGCCGCGGCCCCTCAGGACCAACGCCATGCGCCGCTTCCGATCCGTTCAATCGCGAACGGCTTTCACACTTGTAGAGCTGATGGTTGTCGTCGCGGTGATCGCGCTGCTGATCGCGCTGCTGCTGCCCACGTTGCAGCGCGCGCGAGATGAAGCTCGGCGCGGCGTGTGCCTGAACAACTTGCGCGAGCTGGGTCGCTACACGGGCCTGTACGCCCACGAGAACCACGACCGCATGCCGCGGAGCACGCACTCGGCGGGTTTCTCGTTCGCCGACGGAATGCCCTGGGCGTTCGAGTTCTACTCGCTGCTCAGCGGGCAGCGCTTCCGCCAGCCGGACGACGCCTGGTGGCAGGCGCTCAATACGTACTTTCACTGCCCGTTCGACCCGCGCCGCAGCCCGGTGCGCTGGTATGAGACCGACGTGGCCGCCTATAGCTACGGCTACAACGTCTACTTCGAGCTTACCGCGGCGGAGGTCGGCGGGCCGCCGGGTTCGCAGCGGACGTGGCGGCTCGCGTCGCAGGCTCCGAATCCGGCGCGGACGTTGGTGTTCGGCGAGCTCAAGTCCGACGGCAGCTCGATGGCCGATCACGCGATGGCGCATTTCTGGTCGCAGTTCGGCGCTCCGCCGGAGATTGACTTCGACCGGCACGATCCGGACTCGGCATACGCGTTCCTCGACGGTCACGCCGTCGGCATGCCGTTCGTGCGCACGTTTGATCCCGAGAATGAAATCGATTTGTGGAACCCCGGGACCGCGCGGTAGCGCGCTCGGCGCTCCGCATGGAGAAAGGAGCAAACATACATGATGCGAATGTCGATGTCTGCTTGGTTGTCTGTCGCCTCGCTGTCGTTGTGCGCTGCGGCGCGCGCCGATCTGGTCTGGCCGCGGACTGTCGGCGAGATGGAGCACGTGATGGTCTCGCTGGACGCTGCAACCCACGTCATCCACGTGCACGTGGCCGACGTGTCGCTGCCGCTGCGGAACTTCGGCGAGTCGCATTTTCCGCCCGCCGACGTCCTCGACGGCAAGGGATACAACGACCAGTACGGCTGGGTCGCCGACGGGATGATCCAGCTCGACCCCGGCCAGGCGATCTGGATTGCGCTGCTGACGCAGACGCCTGGGATTGAAACGTACGAAGGCGGCATGCGGATGATGAAGGAGCACCACACGTACGCGCCGATTCACGCCACTGCCGGCTCCCCCGCCGAGTGGCGCTGGGACGGCACGATGATGCACAACTGGTACGCGGCGGCGGCGCCCGGTTCGTACGAGGCGACCTACCGCGTGTACGTGGGAGACGAGTCCGGCGTGCCGCTGGACGGCTTCATGGCCGGCGAGGTCACGCTGCATTGGAACTACGTGCCCGAACCGACGTCCACCGCGTTGATGCTGTTCAGTGCCGCGGCCGCGCTGGCGCGTCGCCGGTGAACCGAGAGCTTCGTGCGGCGTCGGGCAACGCCGGGTCCGGCCCCCGACGCCGCGCCTTTATTCGAGGAAACAAGGCATGAATCGTGTGAACGGCTGGTTTTCAAGCCTCGCGCTGGTATTCGTCTGCGGTCCCAGGCTCGATGCCGCCACTCCCCGTCTCGGCGGGCCGATGAAACACATTTTGGTCTCGCAGGTCGGGAATCAACTGGTCGTCGGGCTGGAGGGCGACCCGCTCGAACGACTGACCATGCGGCGCTACGACGAGATGTACGACCCGCCCGCCGACGTGCTGAACGGCAAGTACTACAATGGCCAGTACGGCTGGCTGGCCAATGGGTTCTTCAACCTGCCGCCCGGCAGCGCCGTCTGGGTGCGGCGCGAAGCCCACAGTCCTGCGCTCGAAGCGTACGAAGCGCTTACGTTCCTGCCCATCTTCGGAACCGACGGCAGTTCGGAGATCTGGCAGTGGAGCGGCGTGATGGTTCACAACTGGTACGCCGCCGTCGCCTGTGGAGACTACCAGGCGAGTTACACCGTCTATGTCGGCGACGCCGCTGGAACGCCGCTTTCGGGGTGGGGCGCCGCGTCGGTCATGCTCTACTGGCGCGCGGGGGAGCCATTGCCGGGCGACCTCGATCACAGCGGCACGGTTGACTTGGCCGACCTGTCCACCCTGCTGTCGAGCTTTGGTTCCTCAGGCGTGTTGCCCGAGGACGGCGATCTGGATGGCGACGGGGCCGTGACGCTTGCCGACCTATCCGTGCTGCTCGAAAATTTTGGGGCGAGCTGCGAGTGACTCTCCTCGCGCGCCTCGGATCCACCGCTTTCGTGCTCCCAGCAGGTTACGGCTTCGAAACGGCGACCGACCACGATCGGCGAGCCCCGGCGCGGATTCTCCAAACGGGAATACGCGCATGCCGCCCGTCTCTCTTGGGGCGGGAGGTGCCGCTTTCACAACCTGTTTTCTGGCGGGCATTTAAGAGGCGCGACACATCGCGGGGGGCTGCGCCGGGGCACGCCGGCTTGCGCGCACTTCTGGCGGCAGGAGACTCGCGGTGCGGATCGACAGCCGCTATAGTATTGCGACTCTTGACAGGCAATCCTGGCCGCGCGGCGCAGGCCCGCGGACCGCGGCTGGGGTTTGCCCGGGTATCCAAGGAGACACGGGCCGTGGCAATGACGTCTGAGCGGAAGACCGAACTTGTAGTTTCCCATCGTCGCCACGACGGCGACACCGGGTCGGCTGAGGTCCAGATCGCGCTCCTGACGGAGCGCATCACCGCGCTGACCGAGCATCTGAAGCTGCACCGGAAAGACCATTCCTCCCGGCGGGGGCTGCTGAAGATGGTCGGCCGGCGATCCGGTCTGCTGAAATACCTCGCAGGCACGAATCGCGATCGATACCTGGCGACGATTCAGAAGCTCGGCCTGCGCAAGTAGCTGCGCGGCGGTACCCGGCTCCAGCCTGTGGGCGACGTCGCCGCGCCGCGGACCCGTCCGATCCCGGGTCCCGGCGGGGCAGCGCCGCGCGGAGGTCCCGCGCCCCCGCCCCGGCCCCGCACGGAACATACGGAATTGTGAAAGTTGTTGGAAGACAGGGTAGACAAGGAAAGGTAAAAAGGTTTTGGAAATGAAGTGCAAGGTTGAACGACAGATCGGCGCGCACGTGCTCACCATCGAGACGGGAGCACTCGCGCGTCAGGCGCACGGCGCCGCGCTGGTGCGCTTCGGCGACACCGTCGTCCTGGGGACCGCGGTCACCGGCCCCGCGCGCGAAGGCATCGACTTCTTCCCGCTGACCGTCGACTATCGCGAGAAAATGTCCGCCGCCGGCAAGTTCCCAGGCGGCTTCTTCAAGCGCGAGGGCCGGCCCACCACCAAGGAAATCCTCACCATGCGGATGATCGACCGGCCGATGCGTCCGCTGTTCCCCAAGGAGTTCAAGGACGAGGTCCAGATTCAGGTGATGGTCCTCTCGACGGACCTGGAGAACGACTCCGACGTCCTGGGCGTCGTCGCCGCCGGCGCCGCAGTGTGCGTCTCGTCGCTGCCCTTCGAGTCCGCGATCGCCGCGGTGCGCGTGGGCCGCGTCGACGGCGAGTTCCTCATCAACCCGACTCGCTCGCAGTTGGAATACTCCGATCTCGAGCTGATCGTCGCCGGGCACCGCGACGCGGTGAACATGATCGAGGTCGGCTGCCGGGAGTTGCCCGAAGCCGTCGTCGCCGAGGCGATCCGCTTCGGCCACGAGCACGGCGTGGTCCCGATCTGCGAGATGATCGAGGAGCTTCGCCGACAGGCCGGCAAGCCCTGCCAGTGGCAGCGGCCGGAGCCGGACACTGAATTGCTGGGGCGCCTTCGCAAGCGCGTCTGGGAGCCGCTGCTTCAGGCCAAGAAGATCGCCGGAAAGCAGGAGCGCAACGACGCCGTCAAGAAGGTCTACGACGAGACGATCGCTGAATTCTGCCCCGCGGACGACCCGGCGCCCAAGTACCAGCCCGCCGCGATCAAGTCCGCCATCTCGGACATCGAGGAAGAGCTCGTGCGGCAACGGATCCTCAAGGACGGCGTCCGGCCCGACGGGCGCAAGCTCGACGAGATCCGCCCGATCTTCGGCGAGGTGGGCTGGCTGCCCCGCACGCACGGCTCGGCGCTGTTCTCTCGCGGCGAGACGCAAGCCATGGTGACGGTCACGCTGGGCACGTCTTCGGATGAGCAGCTCATCGACGACCTCATGGAGGAATACAGCAAGAAGTTCCTGCTGCATTACAACTTCCCGCCGTTCTCCGTTGGCGAGGTGCGCCGCATCATGGGCCCCGGCCGCCGCGAGATCGGCCACGGCGCGCTGGCCGAGCGCAGCCTCGAAGCCGTGCTGCCCTCGCCCGCGGATTTCCCTTACACCGTGCGGCTGGTCAGCGACATCCTGGAATCGAACGGCTCGAGCTCGATGGCCACGGTCTGCGGCGGTTCGCTGAGCCTGATGGACGCGGGCGTGCCGATCAAGGCCGCGGTCGCGGGGATTTCCATCGGCCTGGTCGAGGAGGGCGACAAGTACGTCCTGCTGACCGACATCCTCGGCGAGGAGGATCATTTCGGCGACATGGACTTCAAGGTCGCGGGGACGCGCGAGGGAATCACGGGCGTGCAGCTCGACCTGAAGTCCCGCGGGCTGAAGTTCAAGATCCTCGAAGAGGCCCTGGCCCGCGCCAAGACCGCCCGCATGCACATCCTGGACCGGATGGCGGCGATCATCGACAAGCCGCGCCCGGACATCAGCACGTACGCCCCACGGCTGATCACGCTCAAGATCAACCCGGAGAAGATCGGCAAGCTCATCGGCCCGGGCGGCAAGTCCATCCGCGCCATCCAGGCGGACACCGGCGCGCAGATCGACATCGAGGACGACGGCACGGTGTACATCTCGTGCGTGGACGCGGCCGGCGCGCTCAAGGCGCGCGACATCGTCTCACGCATGACCGAGGACATCGAGATCGGCAAGCTCTACACCGGCCGCGTCATCAGCATCAAGGACTTCGGCGCGTTCGTCGAAATCCAGGACGGGCAGGACGGCCTGTGCCACATCAGCGAGCTCAGCGACTCGTACGTCAAGAGCGTCAGCGACGTGGTGAAGGTCGGCGACGAGGTGCAGGTCAAGGTCATCTCCATCGATGACCAAGGCCGCGTGAAGCTCTCGCGAAAGGCCGCGATGCGGGAGGCCGCGCTCCAGGCGCACTGATCACACGCTGCGACCTGTCGCGGAGCACGCGCCCGGGAAAGAAACGGCGGGAGAGAATCGGCGGGAAAACTCGGTGGGGCAGGCCTCCGCGCCTGCCTCGCCGGCCGATGAACGCGGGCAGCGACGCCCACTCGGCAGCTTCTCCCCCCAGAATCCATCGCTGCCCGTGCGGATGTCCAGAGCCTGCGGCTAATCCGCTAGCAGTCCGTTGAACAGGTGCGGGAGCGCACACCAAATGGCCTCCAAGACCGGCCTGGAGGCCGGTCCCCCATTTGGGCGGACCGTTTTTTTCAACGGACTGCTAGGGGCCGTGCGACCTGATTGCGCGCGAGCTGCTCGGAGTGGGC
The DNA here is from genome assembly GCA_039961675.1 of Phycisphaerae bacterium. Taxonomy (GTDB): domain Bacteria; phylum Planctomycetota; class Phycisphaerae; order UBA1845; family Fen-1342; genus JABRWC01. Next base: position 28,600 of record JABRWC010000005.1, on the reverse strand, counting down.
GGCAATCAACCGGCCGCAAACCGAATCACCGGCGGCGTTCAAGGACCCTGTCGGTCAAAGACCACGATCCACGCTTGGCCGCGATTCGGGATCAGTCGAAACGAGTGAACCGTTTCTGTGCCCGCTCGGACGCATGCATCACCTTCTGCCAGTCAACCGCACTTCGCAAGGCGCTTCCATCCCGTCGGACCAGCCTCCTCGCCCCAATTGATGCCGCCGGTTTCGGCGAGATCTTCAACCGAAACAACTCCCCCCAGATTCAGCAACGTCCGAGCCTCTTCGATCCACGACTTGACTAAGTCCTCATTGCCTTCACGACCGCCTTACGACCAGATTACCAGGACGTCGTTGAAGAACGAATCGCTTCCGATTTGCGGATCGCAGACCGACCCGCCGCGTCTCAAACGCAACCGCTCCCACGTCAACTCAAGATCGCGGTAGTTAAGTTCGTTGCCGACGCGTAGACTCGCGCAAATGACCACGCCAACTCCATCGGTCGCGGCCGGAATTCGGCGCAGGCCCATGAACAAGCGCGCGAGGCCTTGAATCTCAAGGCAACCGCTTCGCACCGGGTCGACCAGCGATTCCGCAAGACGGGTCAACGCATCGACGATCTCGCGGGCGCGTGGCAAGAGCTTTCGAAGTTCCTGTTCGTCCGCTTCGTACGCTTCGTACGCTCCGTTCTCGGCGCTGCATTCATCCGTACTGACCCACCGTGTTTACTTCGCGTGTGCCACAGTACCGAGACTCCACTTCACATCGAATCTTGACTTGTATCACACGGCCTCAATGCCATGCCGTTCTCCGAACGTGCGGCCAGCTTTGCAACGCTGTGAACGGGTTCATCTTCGGCGGATTCCTGGCGCTTGGGCTGATCGTCGCTTGAGGTGCGCGTCGCCGCGGTTCCCCGCAAGTCGTTGCGCTCCGGTGCGAAGTACGTACCGGCTCCCACGCGCTCCCGGGTCAAGCGCATGACGGTCGGCTTCATCCGACCGTTGTGCCCAAACGAATTGTCCACCAACGCGCGGCGCACGACGGACGCCGTTACTCTGCATTCGACGTGGTCCCGCCCGTCCGGCGTCGGCCTGGGGCGATAGCTGAAATCGTGCCCAAGCCACCATGAATCGTTGCCCGGAATTCGCCGCTCGGCCGCGCGGGCAACTCGGGTCGCGACCGTGTTTCAGTGATGCTGCCAAAATCAACGGCGGCTCAGACAGTTCCGATCACCCTGTGCTGTGCGCAAGCGCCGCGCTCGACTGCAAGTCGCGACCGTTCGCTCAACGCTCCACCGCCACCGAAATGTTGAAGTCCGTCAGCAGCGGCCCGTGGTCGAACGTCAGCACGATCGTGTCGCCGCAGCCGAAATCGTCGCCGTCGCGCAACACCTCGGTGTCGGTTTCCGGCCCCACCTGGCCGATGACCATCAGCTCGGCGTTGTCGATCACGATTGCCTGGATCAGGTCGCAATCGCGAATGACGGACGCGGACTCGCCCGGCGCGAGCGTAAACTCCATCCGGGTCCCGATCTCCGTGAGCACCTCGCGCGGGATTTCCTGGTCGTCGTCGAAGTACAGCACGGCCCGCACGTCGAAGTCGCCGTTGTTGACCAGCCGCACGGCGGTGAGGTTCACCCCGAGCAGGTCGTCCAGGAACGCACATCCGGCGGATGACGCCAGCACCGATGCGAGGATCGCAACCGAAACGCGCGAGTTCACTGCGTCCCTCCATTGTCGCCACCGACAGCAGCCAGGTTGCACGGCTCCGGCCGCACAACGTGAACGCCCTTGACGTGCTGCGGAAGCGCAGACCACACGGCCTTCTGCATCTCCGGGCCCAGCTCGCTCGCGGCACGAACGGCGCCGCGGGCGGCCGCCGCGGCCGCTTCCTCGGCGCAAAAGCTCAGCTCGTGCGCCGCCTCGATTGCGCTCTCGATGGCTTCATGGACGACGATTTCGACGTCCCTTCGGTCCACGACCGCACACCGCACGAGCGACGCGGACACGGATTCGACGGTGTCCGTCGCCCAGGCGTGCTCCAGCTTGGCGCCGTGCATGGCGCCCAGCATCGCGCCGTGGACCGTATCGCGCGCCCGACATCCCGCCGTCCGCGCGGCGGCAGCCGCGGCCGAAACGCAGTCGGTGATGCGCTCCCGGAGCTGCGTGCGCGCCGCGCGCGGGTCCTGCATCGCCGCTGACACGGCCTCGCGGATCGCGCTCACCGCGTGTCCGGCCGTGCCGCCGACTCTGCGAACGGCCTCCATCACGCGGCGTCGGGTTTCGTCAAACAGGGGACTGGGTGTTCCCGTGGGCATCGGTCATCCTCCGGATCGCACGTGTGTTGAACGCAGCGGCGCCGCGGCGGGTCGTACGAGCGGCCGTCCGCCGGCGCCGCGCAGGTGACAGGCGATCACTTGGTGGACCGCCAGACGACTTCTCCTTTTTTGTTGATCCAGGCGTTCCTGCCTTCGAGCACCACCGAGGCCAGCTCGCTCGTGAAGTCGCCGCACTCGTCGAATCGCGGTTCGATGGTCAGATTCCCGGCGGCGTCCACGTAGCCCCACTTGCGCTCGAGGCGCACGGCCGCCAGGCCGCCGTGGAAATCATGCGCCTCCGCGAAGCGCGGCACGATCGTCACGCGTCCCGACGGCTCGACGAAGCCGAACTTCGAGTCCACGCACACCGCAGCCAGCCCGTCGCAAAACTCGCCGGCGGCCTGGTACTGCGGCTCGACGATCGTCTCGCCCGACTTGTTGAGATAGCCCCACTTGCCCTCGATCTCGACAGGGGCGCGGCCTTCGCGAAAGCTCCCGCACTTCGCGAACCTCGGGGCGATCACCATCTGTCCCGTCGCGTCAATGTAGCCGTACGCGCCGTCGCGATTCACGGCCGCCAATCCCTCGGCGAAGTCGGCCGCGTCGGCGAACTGCACGTCGATCTTCCGTTCGCCGGTCTTGTCGATGTAGCCCCAGGCCAGCTTTCCATCGTCGTCGAGATCGACGCGCGCCAGCCCGTCGCAGAAGTCGCCGGCGCGGTCGTACTTGAGGTCCAGGACGAGCTTGCCCTGCTTGTCGATGAATCCGAAATTGCCGGTCAGTCCTTCAGCCTTTCGGACGCGGGCGAGGCCGTCGCTGAACTCAAACGCCTCGTCGAACTGCGGACGAACCGCCAACTCGCCGCGGAGGTTGACGTAACCCCACAGGCCCCCTTGGCAGACAGCCGCCAGTCCCTCAGCGAACAGGCGCGCGCCGTCGTAGACCGGCTCGATGACGATCTTGCCCTGCGCATCGATGTAGCCCCACTTTCCGTCCTCCAGGATCGGATAGAGCGCGGGGTCGCCGAACGCGGACCCAAAAGCAAGCCCCGCCGCGAGTGCCGCGGTCGGCAGCACAATGGCCGAGTTCTTCATGATCGCTCTCCTATCGTTGGTGTTCTGTCGTTGTTCACGGCGCTCGAGTGGCCAACGCTCGGGCCCGGGTGCGAGAGACCGGGGCGCCCGCCCTGAGGAGCAGGCGCCCCGACCGTGGCTCCCTCGTTCCAACGCTACGGCGTCTTGGGCTGCGGCTTCTCGGGCTCGGCCCGCGCCGGGGCGCCCTCGATGACCTTCTTCGACAGGCCGTCGACCTGCACCACCTGCACGCGCTCGCCGGCGTAACACGAGACGCTGTACACGAGGCGCTTCCCGGCCGCCCCGGCCTGGTCGGCAGACGATCCACCGGGGTTGCCGCCGGCGGCGGGCTGGCCCTCATTCATCAGAATCTGGCAGCTCGCGCTAAGCGCCGTGCCCTTGGCGTGCTTCTCCGCGACCTTCGTTGCGTCAGCCAGGCTGAGCTGGCCTCCCTCGATCAACGTGACCATCTCCTTGGCGTGGTTCACGTCGGGGGACGGCTGTGCGCCGCCGCGCTGCGCCAGGGCGGGCAGGGCAATTGCCAACGGGACGATTGCCACGAGAGCCCCGGCAGTCCATCGAGCCATGCGGGACATCGGTGTCTCCTGTCCGTCGGGTCATCCGCCGACGACGCATCGGCGATCCGATCCGACTACCCAGTTATCCGCTCTGCACAGGCCCGGGCGCGATGCCTTACGCCGCTCCGGACCGTTCCAACGCGGGGCTTCGCACCCGACCGCGCGTGTCGCGGCCGCGCTCCATCGGCCCCGGTCACGCGCCTTCCGGCGCGGACGGCGCCGCGGCCTCCCGGTCGTCGCCGATCCCGTCCACGAGCTTCCAGTAGCAGGCGCGTTTGAGGCTCTGGATCGGCGGAAACACGTCGCCGGCCTCCAGTGCGACCTCGGTCTCGGTCAGGTTTGGCAGCGGGTCGTTCGTGCCGTCGACGTACCCGTCGAACTCGTACCAGCCCGACTCGACGCAGATCTCGCCCGACTTGAAGCGCTGGTAGGTGCTCGTATCCATCGGCCCACTCCTCGTGTTGTTCAACGCGCGTCCGCGACGCGACGCTCGATTGCCCGAAGAAACGATAGGTCGCGCGCGTCCCGAGTGGGCATTGGGACTTGTGCCAACGGCGATGGGACCACTGCATCCGGGTCCGGGCGGTCGGGCATTTCAAACAGGCGGGACGCAACCCGAGCGCGCCGCAGACGCGCTCGGGCTGCGTTCGAGCGAGAAGGAGGCTGGAGGTCTTACCCGGGCGGCGCGGCCGCAAGACGCCGTCGCCGGCCCGTTACGACGATTTCATACGCCTGCCGCGCCCGCGGATGCAGGCGCGAGCGATGAACCACGCGGCGCCGCACGCCGGTCCGACGCGGCACCGCCATCGTCTTACCTGCTCCACTCGCCGCGGAGCGCGGTTCGGTCGTGCATGGGGCGCGGGCCGCCGACGCTGTCCAGCTCAAACGCCAGGACCGGCACGTCCCGCGTTCGCCCGTCGCATCCAAGGCGGCGGAGGAACTCCGGAGCCGCAAGCCCCGCGATCTCGCGCGCGATTACGATCAGCTCGGGAGGGTTCCGGTGCGCGAGCATCAGGGCGTACAGTCCGTCGTCGGTGGTCCGTACGTCAAAACCCGCAGCGGTCAGGCGGCGGCACGCCAGGCGGCGCAGTCGCCCACGGCTTGCGACGACCAGCGCCCGTGGCGCGGGGCGCCCGGCCGGCGCTTCGGGCAATGCGCGCTCTGGCATGGCCGCAAGCTCGAACGCGCCGGCGTCGCCGGTCAGAGAGTTCCTGACCGGCTGATGGCCCCCGCACGAGCCTTCGGCGCCAAATCGGGCGAGTATCGACTCGCCGCAGCCGATCTCAGAACGCATGCTCGATTCCGATCCGGCTCGCACCCGATCCCTGAGTCAGGATAGATGCCGCGTGCGCGGTTGCCATTCGGACATGTATTGCTGTTGTCAGTACATGTACCGATCGGAACGCTGCGGGACACTTGGTGGGAGAATCCGACGCGGCCGCAACGAGCCGGCCGGAAGCGCGAACCAATGCGCACATCGCGCTCCCGGCCGACGACCGTATGGGAATCCGCCTTGCGCGGGTCAGACAGGCGCGGCCGACGCCGGTTGCGGCCGTCAGACGCGGTTGCGGGGCCGAGCCGGCGCCGGGCGGCCGAAGCCGCGCGGGGCCACGAGCGCCCCGGCCGCCACGAGTTCCGCAACGAGTTCATCGATGGCCAATTCGAGCATGAACGCCTCAGGGTAACGGCCGCGCTCGACCAGCCTGCGCAGCAACTCGACGCGATTGCCCGGGTCGGGCGACTTTCCGATGGGATGCCACCGCGCCCGCGGATTTGGTGCTCCTTTCCCGCATCGGAGCAGCTTCAGCGCTTCCATGCCTCTCTCCTTCATCCCGGTGCCAGAAAGCATACCCGCGCGGTATGGAAGCGGAATCCGGTCTGGTTCGCATCGGCGTTGGGACTTGTCCCTACGGCGGCATGGGACACTCGGGATGCGGACGGGCGGCGCCGTTCGCCGCGGGCTGCAAGCGGCTGCGGGCCGCGAGAGCCAGCTCGACGAGTTCCGGCAGCGAGCGGACTCCCAGCTTCTGCATCACCCGCGCCCGGTGCACGTCCACCGTCTTCTTGCTGATGCCTAGCTCCATCGCCACCAGTTTGCTCGGCTTGCCCGCGATCACCAGCTCCATCACTTCCCGCTCGCGCTCCGTGAGCGCGGCGAGCCGCTCGGAAATGTCGACCTGCTTGGCTCGAGCGCGCCGCTGCACCGCGTCGCGTTGCAGGGCGTCGCGGATGTGTTCGAGCAGCATCTGCTTGCTGAACGGCTTTTCGAGGAACTCGAGCGCCCCGTCCTTCATGGCCCGCACGGCGATCGGCACGTCGCCGTGCCCGGTCACAATGATGACCGGGATGTCGATCCCGCGCTCCTTGAGCTGCCGCTGCAACTCCAGACCGCTCATGCCCGGCATGCGCACGTCCAGCACCAGGCAACCCGGCTGAGCGGGGTCGAACCGATCCAGGAACTCCTGAGCGCTCGCAAACGTGCATACCGGAAGCCCGACCGACTTGATCAGCAGGTCCAACGACTGGCGAACGGCCTGGTCGTCATCGACTACGAAGACCGTGCCATCGGCCACGGCGTGCCCTCCATGCTGTCGGAAGCGTGAAATGAAACGTGGTTCCCCCGCCGCGATTCGGCGTCGCCCACAGCCGCCCGTCGTGCGCTTCCAGAATCGAGCGGCTGATCGAGAGCCCCATTCCCATGCCGTCGCGCTTGGTCGAGAGGAACGGCTCGAAAATCCGTTCCTCGAGCTCGCGCGGAATGCCCGGGCCCGTGTCGCTGACGGTCACTTCGACCGCGCCGCGGTTCCGAAACGTCTCGATCGTCAGCGTTCGCGGCGAGCCGTCCATGGATTGCATCGCCTCGCATGCGTTGCGAACGAGGTTCACGAGGACCTGCTGAACCTGGATGCCGTCCGCGTAGACCTTTGGCATGCGCCGGCCCAGGCGCTCGCGGATCCGCACCTCGCGGTGCCGGGCCTCGACGCCGGTGAAAGCGGTCACCTCGCGCACCAGCGCGTTGATGTCCACCGGCTTTCGCTCGGGGTCGCGCCGCTTGACGAACTCTCGCAGCCGGCGGATGACCTCTCCGGCCCGCTCCGCCTGGCGCGCCACCTCGCGTAGCGCCTGCGGGAGCTCCTCGCGATCCCGCCCGCTGCGCTGGATCAGCTCGGCGCACGCCTCCGTGAAGTTCACGATTGCGCACAGCGGCTGGTTGATCTCGTGCGCCAGACCCGAAGCCATCTCTCCCATCGTCGCCACGCGGGACACGTGAGCCAGCTGCGCCAACTGCTCGCGCACCTGCTCCTCGGCCCGCGCACGCTCCACGACGAATGCGGCCAGGCGCGTCGCCATCGCTGTGGCGGCAAGCGCGTGCTCGTCCGGCACGAGCGGCTCGTCGCAGTAGACGCCGAGCGCGCCGACGATCGCGTCGCCCTGCGCCACGATGGGCTCGATCCAATAGGAGCGAACCGCTTGCGCGCGCAGCGCGGCGTCGCAGTCCGCGGGAACGGGCGACACGATCGTGCGCTCGCGGATGAGTGGCGGATGCACGCCCTCGCGGCCGATCGCGCCGAACAGGTCCAGCCCCGTGGCCGTCGCCGTGGACGCGTCCGGGGTGGAGCGCGCGTCCATCCGCGACCGGCGCGGCGCAAGGCGGATCGCGCAGCGCGAACCCGGGATCAGTTCCTCGACTGCCCGGCACAGTTCCTCGAGCAGCTCTTCCCGGTCCGCCCCGGCCGCGATGAGCTCCAGGACCCGGTTCTCGCTCTCCAGGAGTGACTCGATCCGCCGCCGCTCGCTGATCTGGTGCTGCAACTGCTCGTTGGCGCCGCTGAGCTCGCGCGTGCGCTGGGCGACGCGCGCAATCAGCACGTCTTCGCCGAGCTTGCGGTCGGTCACGTCGACGCACGAGCCGATGTAGCCGGCGAACGCGCCGTCCTCGAAACGGATCGGGACGCCGGAGTCGCGGAGCCAGCGATGCTCCCCGTCGAAGCGCCGCAGGCGGTACTCCATCTCGAACGGCTGGCGCGCCGCGAACGCCGCTCGATACGTGCGCAGACAGTGCTCAAGGTCGTCGGGATGAACGCCTTCGGTCCAGCCTTCCCCCAGTTCCTGCTCGGCCGTCCGACCCGTGAACTCCAGCCAGCGCCGGTTAAACCAGGTGCAGCCCCCGTCGACGCCGCTCATCCAGATCATGTTCGGCGCGCAGTCCGCCATCAGCCGGAACCGGCTCTCGCTTTCACGAAGCGTCGTCTCCATCCGCTTGCGGCTGGTGATGTCGATGAGCGTGTTGACGGCGCCGACCACTTTTCCGCTCGCATCGACGATCGGCTCGGGGTTCGCCAGCACGTTCGCGAAACTCCCGTCCGGGCGCTCGATCAGGATCTCCGCGCCCCGGATGGACCGGCCTTCCCGACACGCGACGCTCATCGGGCAATCCTCGCGCGCCATCGGCGAGCCGTCCCCTTGGTACAGCCGGTAGGAGCCGCACCAGCGGTCCTGCCCGGCCACCGGCTCGCGTCCCCACAGCGTCGCGGCGGCGGCATTGTAGAGCGTGATCCGGCCGTCCATGTCGCAGGTGTACACCGCCGCGGGCAGGCATTGCACCAAATGCCGGTAGCGGGACTCGCTCTGGCGCAGCGCGTCCTCGGCCAGGAGGCGATCGGTCACGTCGAAGGCCACGCCGCCCACGAACGCGGTGCGCCCGCCCACGCCGGGCACGGCGAACTTGCTGACAATAGAGCGGTGATCGATGCCGTCCGCCTGCCGCAAGACCTCCACGTTCGTGAACCCGCCCGGCTCGCGCAGCGCCCGGCGATCGTTGTCCTCGAACTGGCGCGCCGTCTCCGGCGGGAACAACTGGGCGTCCGTCTTGCCGCGCATGTCGGCCAGACGCATGCCGAAAACGCGCTCCGCTTCCGGGTTGGCGTAGACGTAGCGGCCGGCCAGGTCCTTCATCCACGCCGCGCCCGGCAAATGCCGCATGAATGCGGAGAAGCGCTCCTCGCTTTCGCGCAGCGCCTGCTCGGCGTGATGCCGTTCGGAGACGTCGCGGACGATGCCGGTGAAAATCCGCCGATTACCCAGCCGCGTCTCGCTGACGGCCAGCTCCATCGGGAATTCCGAGCCGTCCTTGCGACGGCCGCGCACCTCGCGGCCGATGCCGATGATCTTCCGCACGCCGGTCCGCAGGTAGTTCGACAAATAGGAGTCGTGCTCGCTGCGATGCGGTTCCGGCATCAGCACAGCAACGTTCTTGCCGATCAGCTCACAGGATTCCCAACCGAACAGGCGCAGGGCGGCCGGATTGATGGTCTCGATCGTGCCGCTTTCGTCGATGGTGATGATGCCGTCGACGGCCGTCTCGACCACGGCGCGCAGCCGGGCCAGCGCCTCGTTCTTGATGCCCAGCGAGCGGCGGCGGCCGGTGAGGTCCCGGCAGACGATCGCCAAGCCGACAACGCTTGCGGACGGGGCGACTATCGCGGAAGCCGACAGCGAAACGTGAATCGCGCGCCCGTTGCGTCCCGCGCAGACGGTCTCGACGCGTGGGGCCGACTGCCCGTCGCGAAGCCCCGCGATGAGTTGCTCGAGGATTCGCTGCCCCTCGGGCTGAAAGATGGCCCCTGCGGGCCGGCCGGCCATTTCGGCCGCGGAGTAGCCCAGGAGCCGCGCCGCTCCGGCACTCCAGTCGAAGATGACGCCGTCGAGCGTCACGCCGATGATCGCGTCGTCCGACGACTCGAGGATCGCCGCCAAGTACGCCGCCGCATCGGCGCAGGTGGATGCGCGCGTGGACGCACGGCACGACGCCTCGCTCGCGCGCCCATCGACCGACGTACTGGTCGCAGGTGTGTCAGCCCGCTCGTTCATCGGCCGCTCGCGAGGGACCTCGACGGTCCGCCGTCCAGATTATACCGGGCACGGAAATACCGAACGCGATGCGAACCGCCGCTCACCGGTCAGAACCGCCGCGCAAAGCAATCCGCCGCGCGCGCCGTCTCGACGTGCTCGACCCACTGAGCCGACGTGTGCATCCGCAACGGCCGCGACAAGCTGACTTGGTCCCATCGGTTCGACGGCGCTTGGTCGCCGCAAGATCACAATCCGTGCGCGCCGACCCGGACGCTCGTGGCGTTCCGACTCGTTCGCTCGCTGGGTGGCAGTTCGAGATCGTCGGGTTCGGCTCGTGAGAAGCCACGAGCGCCAGCCGAACCCGGCCGTCCACCCGATCAGAACGTTGACGCCGCCAGCGGCGCAGCAAGAGGCGTCGCAGCGCCGGGTGCGGCGGCGTCCTCGGGTATCTCCGTCCCGCACTCCGGGCAGCGCCGGATCGAGCCGTAGAGGTGATAGTCGCACTGCGGGCAGCGCGGCTCCTCCACTCCCACGCTGATCCGCAGGCCGCAGCGCGAACACGACGACCGCCCGAGCGGAACGATCTGCGCCAGGCTGCACCGCGGACACGTCAGGCTGACGGTCGACAGCTCCTTCGAAACCGGCGGCGGCGCCACGCGCCGATTCAGCCGCGCCAGCACCAACACCGCCAGCGCGCCGCAGCCGGTCAGGATGCTCCCCGCCGCGGCCAGCCGCTCGAACGGCCCGAAGTCGTCCGCACCCTCGAAGTAGTTCTCACGAATTGCGATCGCCGTGAACAGCGCGGCCGTCGCGATCGCCGCTGCGATCGTCGCGCCGCGCAACCATCGCTGTCCCGGCGTCAGGGCGCACAGCAGCAGCACGTTCGACAGCGCCAGCGCCGCCGCCGCCGCGCTCAGCCCCGAAAGCGCCACCGCGCCGGCCGGGCTGGCGGCGTGCGTCCAGATTCCGGTCATACAGAGTCCGACGGAGGCAACACAAGCGGCCAGGCTGCACCCGCGCCAGCGCCTCGCCAGCCCGCGCTCGCACCCCAACATGCTCAGCACGGCGAGCAGACCGTACGGCAGGAGCACGCTCCCGGACTCGATCAGCTCTTCCGTCGCGCCGGGCGGCGACGGCAGCCAGATCGCCAGCATGTAGAAGAAGAACGCCGCGGCGTCGACGCCGATCGCGATCCGTGCGGACCAGACGCCGCCGGGGGTCACAAGCTGCTTGAGGGCGGCGATCCCGATGAGCGACGCGGCGCCGAACGTCAGCATCGTCAGCGCCAACTCGGCCTGGATGTTCCAGAGGAACAGGGCTTCCGGCACTTCCCAGATGACGAGCAGTGCGAGGACGAATTCCACGCCGACGGCGGCGTGCGCCAGCAGGCCTGCCGCCCGCCCGCCGGGCCGGTCCGTCAGCACCGATGCCGCGATGAGCAACGCGCAGGCGACCGCGGTCACGCCGCACGTGCCGATCACGCGCAGCACGACGGTGCTGCCTTGCGTCAGCGCGGCGAGCACGCCAAAGACGGCCGAGACGGCCAGCGCGCCGAGCAGGATGCGGAACAGCAGCTTACGCAGCATCATGGTTCACCCCGGATAATCCGTCGCCGCCGCGCCTCGTCCGCCAGGTCACCGTTGTGACCTGGAAACCCAGCGCCTGGTGGGGCGGGGCGCTTCGCAACGTCGGAGTTCGTTGCGTCGGACCTCCGTGTCCGACGATCATGTCAACGCCGGCCGCGGAGGGACGACGCTACACGCATCGCGGTCGGGGACCGCTTCCCGGACAACAGGCCGGCGGCGGCAAGCCGCGCCGACCGGCGCCGCCGTTCACGTCACAAGGAGCCTTCGGGCACTTCGCGCACCGGACCGTCGAGAGCGACCGCGCTCCCCGGCGCTCCGCGCCGCCGCTCCGCCAGCCGGATCGCCAGCTCGATCGCGGCCCGCATGCTGCCGGCGTTGGCCTTATTGCGGCCGGCGATGTCGAACGCCACGCCGTGGTCCGGGCTGGTACGAATGACGGGCAGACCGAGCGTCACGTTCACGGCCTCATGGAAGGCGCGCATTTTCACCGGGATGAGCCCCTGGTCGTGGTACATGGCGACCAGGCCGTCGAAGCGCTCGAGCGAGTCCGGCGTGAACGCTGTATCGGGCGCGAGCGGCCCGACCGCGTCAATTCCGGCCGTGCGCGCCATGGTCAGCGCCGGCTTGATGATCCGCTCCTCCTCGTCGCCCAGCAGCCCCTCCTCGCCGGCGTGCGGGTTCAGGCCCAGCACGCCGATGCAGGGCCGGGCGACGCCGAACCACGCGCGCAGGGCCTGGTCCAGGAGATCGATCGGCTGGTGCACCAGCCCGATCGTGAACCGGTGGCGCAGTTCGAAAAGCGGGACATGGTCGCTGGCGAGCGCCACGCGCAGATCGCCGGCGACGAACATCATCGCCACACGGCGGGTCTCGAACGCCTGCGCCAGCAGGTCCGTATGCCCGACGTACTTGTGCCGCGCGAGCTGCCAGCTCGCCTTGCAGATCGGCCCCGTCACCAGCGCGTCGAGCGCGCCCAGCTTCAGCAGTCGGATGCCTTCCTGGACGAAGCGGAACGAGGCGTGGCCGGCCAGCTCCTCCGGCTCGCGCGTGCCGTTGATCGGCGGAATCGGCAGGTCGTCGAAATCCGCCAGCAGGACGCCGTTCGCGACGCGCGGGGCGCCGTCGTACGGCTCGCGCCACCAGAAGCACGGGGCCTCGGCCTGGTCCGCGGCCAGTTCCATCACATCGTGCAGCCCGAGCACGATGAAGCGCGCCCGGCCGCGCAGGACCGGGTCGATCAGCGCCTTGACGACCACCTCCGGGCCGACGCCCAGCGGATCGCCGAGCGTGACGCCGATCACCGGGCGCGGATCGTCGCCAAACTGGCTGGCCGGGCTCATGCGACGAACCCCTGTTGGCGGAGCATCTCCCAGGTGATTCGGCCGGCGGCGGCCGGCGGCGGCTGCGCGAGCAGCGCGTCCAGCCGCGCGGCAACCAGCCGCGCCAGGATGTCCGTTTCGATGTTCACGCGATCGCCGATGCGCCGCGACGAGAGCACGGTCCGTTCCAGCGTGGTCGGAATCAGCGCTACGGAGAAGCGCTCCGCGTCAACGTCCACGACCGTCAGGCTCACGCCGTCAATCGCAATCGAGCCTTTCCGCACGATGAAGCGCATGAGATCGGCCGGCACGTGCGTCCACAGCACGTACTCGTCGCCGGACCGCTCAATCTCCATCACGATCCCCACGCCGTCGACGTGGCCCTGGACGAAGTGCCCGTCCAGCGGCCCGCCGACGCGCAGCGAGCGTTCGAGGTTCACCGCGTCGCCCACACGCGCGGAGCCGAGATTCGACGCGCGCAAGGTCTCCGGCACCACGTCGAACGCGCCGCTCGTGCCGCGCTTATCGGCCAGCGTCAGGCACACGCCGTTGACGGCCACGCTCGCGCCGAGCGCGAGTCCGTCCGCGACTTGCGGCCCGAGGTCGATCTCCAGCCGCGTGCCGCCCGCCGCGGCGCGCACGCCGGCGACTCGACCGACGTACTCCACGATGCCTGCGAACATGCGTGAACCGTCTCCGACAGAGCTCGTCTCGGGCCGGCCCAGGCGTCGGCCGGGCCGTCGCCGTCCCCTGGCGCCGCCGCGTGCGCAGGTTGTTCGCAACCTGCCTTCTGCACGCAACTTATTAAACACAGCCGGCACCCGCGCGGGCAAGCGCGGGTGCCGGAAATCCGTTCAAAGCGCGGGTGCGGGCGGCGCGGAATCAGCCGCCGCCCAGGATCGCATCTAGATTCGAGCCTTCGCCGAAGAGCGTGTAGACCGAATCCGGAATCACGACGTCCACGCTGGACGGGTCCTCGCGCGCCTGCTGAATCAGGTCGCGGATCTCCTGGACCGTATTCAGGTCGTTCGCCTGGACGAAATCGACGATCGCCCCGGCCTCAGCGTCAGACAGGCTGACATCCACGGTCTCCGACGCCTGGCTGATGCGGTCAGCCAGCGCCTGCCACTCGCGCGGCGTCGAGGTCGTGAGTTGCCCGGTGGCCGCCTTGATGCCGAGCGTGATGACGTTTTCCGCCGGCGCCGTCGGGCAGCCGACCAGGAACGTCAGCGCCGCGAGGCTCGAAGCGCACAAGATTCCGACTCGTGACATGACGGTTCTCCTCCCTAGGGTAGGTCTTCCAGTACGGAGTTCGTATCAAAATCGATGAACGTCGCCTGCAAGTTGTTCCGGTCGATCGTGCCCGGCAGCTCGCCGGCCGGATCGTCCAGAAATTCCGCCAGCCCCCGCTGCGAGACGATCGACTGCTCGGCGAAGAGGTTCGAGATCGCCTGCGCTTCGGCGTCGGAGTACTGCGTCACCGCCGTGGCGTCGCCGTAGAGCTGCACCTCGTCCGGGGTCATCTCGTTCATCCGCTCCTCGACGACCTTGCGGTAGGCCGATTCGAGGTCGCCCCCGAACTGGTTGCCAAGCCGCTCGGCGGCGAGAAGCCCGTTGATCGTGACGGGGTCGATACCCAGTGCCGCCAGTGCGTCTCGCTTCTCTTGCGGTTTGAGGTTGGCGTCATTGCGGATCCGATCGACCTGTTCGATGGTAACGCCGAGATCGGCCGGCAGGTCCGACGACGTGCACGCGGCAATCGCCAGCAACGCCGGCGCGGCCGGCCCCAGCCAGGCTCTGAAGACGTTGCGCACGGGTACCCCTCAACTTCGGTCCGAGCGCCGGTAATCTACCGTGGACACGCGTGCACGGGTAGCATGTTTCGCTCGGGCGTCCCCGCCGGCCGCGCCGGCGCAGCCGGAACGCCATTCGCGGGAGCGGAAATGCGCGTCGCCATCGTCGGACTTCCGTACTCCGGCAAGACCACGCTCTTCACGGCGATCTCGGCCGTTCCTCGCAATCACCTGAAGCTGGCCGAGGAAAACCTCGCCGCGGTCAAGGTCCCTGAACCGCGCCTGGACTGGCTGGAGCAGGCCTACAAGCCCAAGAAGCGCACCGAGGCCACGATCGACTTTGTCGACCTCCCGGCCGGCGGCGAGGGCGAAGCCGAGCACGCAGGTCTTGCGCGGCACCTGGCGAGCCTGCGGCAGACCGACGCGCTGCTCGCCTGCCTGCGCGCTTTCGAGTCCGCGAGCGTGCCGGTTCACGGCGGGAGCATCGACCCGCGGCGCGACCTGAAGGAACTGCTCGACGAGATGCTGCTGGCCGACCTGGTCATCTGCGACAACCGCGTCGACAAGCTCGAGAAGGCCCTCGTGAAGCCCGGCAAGGACCGCGACCAGCAGCGGCACGAGCTCGACTTGCTCAAGCGCTGCCGCGACCAGCTCCAGCGCGAAAAGCCCCTGCGCGACGTGATCCAGCCCGGCGACGAGGAGCGCGCCGTCCGCAGCTTCGGCTTCCTCACGCAGAAACCCCTCATCGTCGCCGTGAACATCGGCGAGGACCAGATCGCGCGCCCGCCGGCGTTCCAGGACGAGCACGCGGCCGCCGTGATCCACGTCTGTGCGACGATCGAGTCCGAGATCATCCAGATGGACCGCGCCGACCGCCCGGAGTTCATGCAGGGCTACGGGATTCAGGCCCTGGCCCGCGACCGCATCATCCGCGCCTGCTTCGATGCGCTGGGGCTGATCACGTTCCTGACCGCCGGCGAAGAGGAAGTGCGGGCGTGGGCGCTGCCGCGGAACACACATGCGGTCGAAGCCGCCGGCAAGATCCACACCGACCTCGCCCGCGGCTTCATCAAGGCTGAGACGATCGCGTTCTCGGAGCTGTACGCGGCGGGATCGATGCGCGAGGCCAAGGCCCAGGGCAAGGTGCGGCTGGAGCCGAAACACTACATCGTCCAGGACGGCGACGTGATCCTGTTCAAGTTCAGCGTATAAGGCGCGACCATGATCCATTGCCGGCCGCTCGGTCGAAGCGCCGCACTGCTCGGCCTGCTCAGCGCCGCCCTCGCGTCGGCCGCGCACGCTCAGCGCACGATTTCACAGGCGGAGCTGCTGGCGCGAGTGGTCGACCTGGACCGCCTCGCCCGCCCACCGGCCGCCGACGAACGGGCGGGAACGGTCGTCGTCGCGCGCGGGCGAGAGATCAGCGCGGGCGCGGATGGCTGGGAAACGCTCGCGAACATAGACGCGCCTGGCGCGATCACGCGCATCTGGGTCGACAAGCCCGAGGGATCGCTGCAACTGACCATCGACGGCCAGCCGACGCTCGAGTGCGACATGACGGCGTTCTTCGACGGCGGGGTCGAGCCGTTCGGCGAACCGTTCACCTATCGGCTGGCGGCCGGCGGCGCGGCTGTGTCATACTTCCCGATCAGCTTTGCCTCGAGATGCTCGCTTCGCACGCGGGGGTTTCCCGGCACCTGCGAGATCGACTTCACGACGTTCGGCAAGGATGACGCGGTCGAGCCGTTTACTCCCTCGCTCTCGGCCGAGGCGCACGAGGCGCTGGAGCGCGCCGCGGCGACACTAAAGGACGGACTGGCGGAACAGCACATCGCGCGCGAGCACAAGCTGTCCTCCATCGCGACGCGGAAGGACGTGAAGGCCGGCCAGTCGCTTACCGAGACGATCGACCGGCCCGGCACGATCCGCTGGCTGGCCGTCGCCCTCACCGACCGCGCCGAGCCGCGCGAAGCGTATGCCCTCCACCGCTGCGTGCTGCGAATCCACTTCGACGGCCAGGCGCAGCCCGCGGTCGAGGCGCCGCTCTCGGCGTTCTTCGGCTCGGGCTTCGAGCGCAACCCGCTCGCGGCGCTTCCCGCGGGGACCGAACGCCTCTCCTCGATGCCCAGCGACTCGCCCATGGGAACCTCGATGATGTACTGCGCGCTCCCCATGCCGTTCGCCAAGAGCGCGCGGATCGAGATCGAGAACCGCACCCGGCGCAAGATCGGCCTCCTGCTCTACCTGCGGGTCGAGCGCGACGCCCCTCCGCCGAACGCGCTCCGCTTCCACGCCCAGTTCCGTCGCGCCAGCCCGCTGCGCGCGGCGGAACTGGAACTGCTCGACGTGCGCGGCCGCGGCCGGTGGATCGGCGCCACGCTGCTCGTCGATTCGCCCGTAACAGAGTGGTGGGGTGACGGCGGCATGCGCGTCGCTCTCGACGGCGGGAAGCCCGCGCGGTCGCCCGCTGATCTGGCTGCGTGGCTGGGAACGGCCACGCCGCCCGCGCCCGGAACTCACGGACTGCACGGCGTCGGCGCCGCCGCGCCGTACGGCAAGAGCACCGCCTACCGATGGATGGTCGGCGACAACGTGCCGTTCCATCGCGCGCTGCGCGTGACGCTCGGGCGTCCTGCCGCAGCCGAACATGCGGACTTGTACCTGGGCGCGGTTACGTACTGGTACGCCGATGCGGACACGACCATCGCCTACGCCGCGCTCACCGACGAAGAGCTGAAAGTCCCGCCGCTGCGCGTTCCGGGAGCGGTTGAGATTGAGGGCAACATTGCAGGCGAAGGTTGGGGGCACGTGATACAACAACGGCAGCTCGGCGCGGTTGAACTGTCCGGCGAGGCAGCCGCGAGCGTCAACTCCGGTCAGACCGTGCGGATCGCGCTGCCCTGCAAGCAAACCGGCCACTACCGCGTGAGTCTGCGCGTTCCACCCGGCCGATCGTTCCAGCCGATCGCGGTTTCGCTCGAGGGGGGGCCGCCGATCGGCGCCGCGACGTACTCGCGGCGCGAGGACGGCATTCACTACATCGGCGAAGTAGACCTCGCCGCGGGGCAGAACACGCTGGTCGTCACGTGCCCGCGCAACGTGCTGCTGGACTGCTGGGTACTGGAGCCTGTCGGCGCAGATAGCCGCCCCGTGCAGGCGCCTTGAGCGCTCGCGCCGCCTATGCTTCGCAAACCAGTCCGTCGTACGCCAGGTACATCCCTTCCGGAAGCTCCTTCTCGGTTTCGGCGTGGCCAAGCTCGTGCGCGATGTGCGTGAAGTACGTCCGCCGCGCGCCCAACCGGCGGGCCTCGGCGATCGCCTGCTCGAGATTGAAGTGCGTGGGGTGCGGCCGGCGGCGCAGCGCGTCGAGGATCAGCACGTCGAGCCCCTCGAGGAAGGGTCGCGTCTCGTCGGGGATGAAGCTGCAATCGGGACAATACGCGATCGTTCCCACGCGGAAGCCCAGCACCGGCAGCGATCCGTGAAGGTACGGCAGCGGCACAATGCGCGACTCGCAGAGATCGAACGGCCCGTCGATGACCCGCGGGCGCAGCTCCGGCTTGGCGCTCGGATAGTCCGGGTCATCCTCGAACGCGTAGGGGAACATACGGCGCAGGTTTTCCAGCGTGCGTGCGTTCCCGTACACCGGGAGCGCCGCCCGGTTCAGCCAGTTGAACCGCCGCACGTCGTCCAATCCGACCACGTGGTCGGCGTGGTGGTGCGTGTACAGGATTGCGTCCACGCGGCGGATTCCGTGCGCCACGCATTGCAACCGCAGCTCCGGACCGGTGTCGATCAGCACGTTGCCGCCTGGCAGCTCGAAGACCGCGCTGGTTCGCATCCGCCGATCGCGCGGATCGGCCGATGTGCAGACGGAGCAGTCGCAGCCGATCATCGGCACGCCGTGCGACGTTCCCGATCCCAGGATGACAAGTCGAATCGACATTCACCACGCAGGAGGCCGTCGGGCGGAGATTATACGGCCCACGCCCCCGCCGGCGGCCAAGCTCTGCCGCCCCTGCGGCGCTGCGCCGCGCTAATTGCCGCGACAAACGCGGCCGTGATCGGCACGCACATTTCACATTGACCCCCGCCCTGCGCCGCGGCTACGATCGTCCTTGCAGCTCGATCGTACGCTCCGGAATGTCCTGACGCGCTCGGGCCAGGCAGGTTTCGCACGCGCCGGAACGCGCCGCCGCAGGCTATTCCGCAATCCCGGATCGACGCGCTGCGAGGCGCATTGGACCATGATGCAGCGCCACTGCACGCAATGCCGCGGACCGCGCGCCGCCTCCCCGGGGTTCACGCTCATCGAGCTGCTCGTGGTCGTGGCGATTATTGCGCTGCTCATCTCGATCATCCTGCCGTCGCTGCGGAGCGCTCGCGAGCAGGGCCGGACGACCGTGTGCCTGGGCAACCAGAAGACGCTCGCCAACGCCTTCGTGCAGTACGCGGCGGAGAACGCCGACGCGGTCGTCAGCTCCTGGACCTACGCTCAGGGCTGGGTGGACTGGGCCAGGGACGAGAGCGGCAACTACCTCGACGACGACGACCTCGCCGACACGCCGGACTGCACGGCCGAAATCCGCGGCATCGAGAACGGCCTGCTCTACCCGTACGCCAAGATCGCCTCCGTGTTCCATTGCCCCTCGGACAACCGCGACAGCCTCGACCCCTACGGCGGCTACCGCGCGTACCGGACCTACTCGATGCCGAACTGCATGAACGGCGACGCCGGCTGGGAGACCTACGTCGGGGCCAAGAAAGTGACCAAGAAAACCGCCGCAATCTCGTCCGCCGCGGCCCGTTACGTGTTCCTCGAGGAGTCCGATCCGCGCGGAATCAACATGCACTCCTGGGTCATGTACCTGAACCAGGAAAAGTGGATCGACCCACTCACGGTCTGGCATGAGAACCGCAGCACGATCGGCTTCGCCGACGGGCACGCGACGGTGCACGCCTGGCTCGACGAGCGGACCATCAACATGAGCCGCGACCACGAGTTTGATCAGCCCTGTCCCGGAAGCGAAGATTGGCGGTTCATGGCCGCGGGCTGGACACGCCAGGAACGCTAGAACCTATCCATAAACTTGTATTCATGATGTATACTACCCAATATGTTGAGACTTAGTGATGGTGTTCGCAATTGTTGTTGGAACGGATTCCCGATGCGCCGGTCCATCTGAAGGGCGGGCGGCCGCCGCTGGACAAGGGCAGGGTGCTGGGAGGCATCTTCTGGATACTGGACAACGGTGCCCAATGGAAGGACTTGCCGCGCCAGTTCGCGGCCAAAAGCGCTGTTCATCGCTATTTTCAGCGTTGGGTGCGGGAAGGGGTCTTCGAGCGGATCCTGCGTGACGCCGGCCGAGTCGTCGAGGAGCGGGACGGCCACCGGCTCTACGAGTGCTTCATCGACGGCGCCTTCAGCAAGGCCCGCGGCGGCGGCGGCGGGCTGGGCCGCGGGCATCTCGAATACGGCGTGAAAATCATGGTTCTGGTCGATGCCCGCGGTCTGCCGGTGGCGATCGAGACCCTGTCGGCCACCCCGCACGAGAGCCGGTTGGTTCGGCGACTCTTCGACTTCATGCTGACCACTGCCACGCCCGAGCGCGTCATTGGCGACAAGGCGTATGACCGCGACGCGCTGGCAGCCGGCTTGGCGGAACAAGGCACGGAATTGATCGCCCCGCAGCGTTCGAATCGCAAGCACGTGACGCAAGACGGCCGTTCGCTGCGCCGCTACAAGCGCCGTTGGACGGTCGAGCGAACCATCGCCTGGATTCAGCACTTCCGGCGTCTGTGCATTCGCTGGGAAAAGTCTACCACGTTGTTCCAGGGCTTCCTGCATCTGGCCTGTGCAATTCTGTTGATTCGACAGGTGCAGGGGTGGGTTCTATGGTACGTGGTAAGGCCGCTCATTCCGATTGGTTCATGCTCCATCCCCGCCCCATTATGGCGGTCACGCTAGTCCACAGTGGAAGACTGCGGCTATCAACCGGGGATTGCTTTGTCCGGAATGCAGGTGGCGTATGCCACAATTGTCTGGGGTCCCCGTCGATGTGTAAGTGCGGTCGCCGTTCCACCGACTCCATAGGGTGCCCTTGATACCGTTTGCCTCTTTGCGCGCGTTGAGTTCGTGGAGGCCCTGGGGGCCGCCGGCAAGGACCTGCTGGAAGGGCGCGGAGCTGGGCAGTCGATCCTGCCGGCCGGTGACAGGCTGCTCAAGGACTTTGGCGTTGGAAAAGTCATTCTCCGCAACGGCGTCGTGGATCCCAGGTATGTAACGCTATCGCCGAAAGAGGTCATTGTGATTCGTGGCGGTCCGACGTCGTCTAGCGGGGAATACGGCGCCACCTGCGGCCGGTTTCGCTATTGTCCCATGCCTTGGGAATCGCGTCACCTGATCCGGGGCACGTTCGATGAATCTCGGCGACTTCACGCGACGAGGGACCACAGGCTGGTGGTTCGCCGCGAGCTCTGGGAGCAGATACCGGCGGCGTTCAAGACCAAGAAGACGAGAATCAAGGCCTGGCCGTTGCCGGTGAAGGACGAGCCGGAGGACGGCATCATTGACTTCCCGGCGGTCTGGCCCTGAGCCGCTTGCCATGCCGACGCCTTTGCCGGGCGCCACACCGACGGCTTCCGCTACTTCGCGGCGTTGCCCGACGGCTTCGGTGGCTCCAGCAGCTACAACCCCTTCGGCGACGCACCAGACCCGAACGCCAGCCGCAGCCGGAGGCGTCTTCCAACTCGCCGCGCAGCATTCCGGCCAGGTTGAACGCCAGCAATTTCAGCAGCAGGCTGGCCTCGTTGGCTGCAAATGACCCAGCGGACAAGCCCTTGCCGATGACCGCGTTGAAATCGCCCAGCCGATCCTGGAACGTGCCGCGCCGGCGGTAGTGCTCGACGAGCTCCCAACCGCCACGCTGTGCGACCGACCAGTTGGTCACCAGGAAGAAGTGGCGCGGAAACAGCTTACGCATACCCGTCTTGGGATCCGGCAGGTCGATCACCACCAGCACCACCCGGTACGGCCGCGTCCATTCGCCGGCCTGGTAGACCCCAGTTCCACCGCGAACTCGTCGCCCGCCTGCGCCGGCCGGGGCGGTCCCAGACGGCGAGCTTCAGCGCCACGTCGTGGACCAGCGTGTCCTGATCGTCCTGGTGCGCGTAGCCCAGCGCCAGCGCGTAGAGGTGTCGGCGGAGCAGTTCAATCTGGAGGTAGCGAATGCGGTCTGGACGCCGGTGGTCCGTGAGCTGCGCGGCCCGATCGGCCGTCAGGCCGAGCCGGTGATCGGCCTTCCGCAGCAGCAGCGCCCCGGCGTCGGACGTGATCCGCGGATCGGCCTGCCGCAGCTTGATCGCGCGGTTGAACGTCGGCTCAAACAACCATCCGCCGGCCCCGCCGTCCCGTCCCTGGCCTTCACCCATGAGGTGCTGCTCCCTGTCCGTGGGTCGTGCGTGTTTTTGCGCTTTTTTTACGCAACGGAACGCACCGGGTTTGAACGAAGACTCATGAAGCGGGTGAATAATCCAGGGTCAAGGCGACTCTTGCGGCGGACTGTTATGAGCGGTGTCATGCCCGCCGGCGGCACTGGCACGTAGACAGGGCTTATTCAGCGGACACGCATCGATCCTGCCTGGCCGGTCCCGTGGCTGGTCGCGAGCGATGCGCTCACCTGTCGTTCGAACTGTAGCATCGCAGCTTGCCGGAAAAGGCCAGGAATGAGGCCCTCGCTCCCTCCCAGCGGCGCAAAAGCGCAATGGCCTTGCAAAAAAGCCGCCACGTTGAATTTTCGCAATATTTTGGCTGTTGCCGGCAGGGCGTTTGTATTGTGCGTTCGCAGTTTCTGCATCGCATAGCGTGGACCGGGCATCGGCCGATGCCAGAGGCGGCAGAAACCCGGGCGCCGGTCGCGCAGCACGTCATCCCTGTCACTCAGCGAGGAGATCGGTGCAGGTCGCCTGGCAGTTGTCCACTTTATGGTTCCCGCTGGCTGCCGACTTTCCGGAGAGGAGCTTAACACATGTCTACGTTTGGTTTTCAGATCGACCGCCGCGTTGGCTCTCCGCTCGGGGGGCAGACCCGCCGCATCGGAGCGTTCGTTGTCCTGCTGGCCGTGGCGCTGGCGGCGATCGGGCCGGCGCTTGGGCAGGGCAAGCCCGGCTATTCGGGTTCCGGTTGCGGTGAATACTTCGATGTGGGCGCTCACGCGTTTGGCGTGCTGGAGACTGAAGGCACCTGCGAGCACTTTGCCGAGCCTTCGGTGCTGAGTACCGGGTGTCTGTACACCTACTCGGCGATCGTCGGTCCGTCCCCGTATCCGCGTGGCGGCCTCCCGCTCAGCAGCGATGTTCGCGGGCGGCCGATGAACCTGGATGTGCGCGCAGCGTTCGGCCCGCCCGATTTTCCCCCGCGTGAAACCGACTGGGTGCTCAGTTCGCTTCCACTGGTGTCCCGTGAGAGCGCCTACCTGCACGGTCCGGCTCCCTTCGTCAAGCGCCCGACGCTGAACGGCGTGATCGATCTGATGACCGGACGGCCACTCATTCAGGCGATCGATTTCGAGTTGCCGTTCGGCTCGGCGGTGTTTCGGCACATCCGCACCTATTCGGAGCCGTTTTCCACGCAGCCGCCCACGGAAATGGATGATCCCTTCGAAAACCTCTACGAGTACTGGGACTGGAACGGCTATCGCTGGATGATGAGCGAAAACCCGATCCTGCTTTTCGACGCCGACTACTGGTGGAACGCCGACGCGGGCAGTCAGCGTCCGCGCACCTGTCACTTCATCCTCGACGCCCACCATGCGGTTCCGTTTGATCAGGACGAGGCCACCGGACGGTTCGTGAGTCCGCCCTGGTTTGATGCCGTCATGGAACATAACGGACAGGGTTGGGACCCTCAGGCCAAGACATGGAGCCAGTGGCCGTCCCACGTAACCATTTGGCTCCAAAGCGGCGGCGTCAAGTACACGATTCGGCTGGTGTACGACGACGTGTTTCTTGAAATGCACCCCTCACCGTCGCAGGTTACGCAGGTTCCCGATCCGCTGTTCGGCTATGTGCCCGAAGGATGGCTTAACGGCGGCATTCCCTATTACGGACTGGTGGAATCGATCTCCGATCGCAATGGCAACCGGATCATCCATCATTACTGCGCCAAGAGCACCGGCCAGATGGCGCCTCTCGATCCTAACAATGTGCTATGCCGGCTATGCGAGGAAAACTGCTCCGAAAAGGGCCAGCTCGCCGCGGTAGAGCTGATTGACGCCAGCGGCACGGTGACGTGTACGCTTCTGTACACGTACCGATCGCTGGATCGCCAGTGCACGGGCGAGCAAGAGGCCCTCGGCAATGGATCTTTTTACACGCAAAACATTCTGCACTCGATTCATGTCTATGAAGGCGCTCTTCCTGCGCAGCAGCTCAATGAGTGCCGCACTCTGCCGGGAGATCTGTTCTGCTGTGCCGGCAGTTGGGATGAAATCGACGCCATTACCGACCCATCATTGCCGAACAACTGGCTGATCGAAGCCCGTTACGTGCATGACAATTACACTGTAACCGACTGGGGTGGGCGTGAGTTCTACCCCTGCGACTTTGACATGCAACATATCAATCAACTTGATGCTGCAATGGAAAACGGCGAAGCATTCTGGAACGGAGAGGGCGTGCGGAATCGGGGCAACCTTTACAAGGTTGCGATCACCCGCCGCGATGAGGCGGACCCTGATGGCGGCGCTCGCACGCAATACACGCTTTACCGTTGGCGCCCCTCCACATCAAACCAAGATCCGGCGTCAAACGCCAATCCGAAGCTGCGTGGCATATTGGATAATGACAGCATTCAGACCGTGTTGCGCGGCGCGCAGGCCGTCGGCCTGTCGCTTAACGTGAACGACTTGCTGGAAATCTCAAACGGGACGGATGCCGTCGCTCCAGCGGATCCTCCACTTGATCCGAATGAGCTTGTAAACCAGGGGCTCGTGCCCATTATCAATCCGCAATCGAATGGAATAGAATACCACCAATTTATCACCACTGGGCGGTATGAGTTTCGTAGCCCGGAGATGAGTATATATGACTTCGGTGAGCATTGGTCTCCACCGACCAACGACCCCAATTCTCCAGTCGGCGTGCGGCGCGAACTCGTGCGGACGTTCGCGCCCCCGGACTGGAAAGTGCTGCTTGCGGAAGTCGGGGTGCGACAGTTCGTGGACCGCTCCGGAAACCCGGAGCAGGATGGGCACTACGTGCTGCACTACTTCCACGTACTGCCCCCAGACTATGGTGGAGGTTATGACCCGGATCTGCTCAGCCATCGCCCCACACACCGATGGAAAGCGCTCGATCGCTGGCCCTACCGCTACCTAATTTCTTCCAACCCTCTCAGCTTCGGCGACGCCGACCTGTCCCAGCCGCGATATGTCGTTGTCATTGAGAAAGTCTTGCCAGAAGAGATGACAAGCCAGTGGGGTGCAGATATCGACCCGAGCACGGGCTACTTTCCGGGGCTGGTCAACCGCCGCCTCGTCGGCATAAATCCCGCAGGATTCACGCTCTTCGAGCGCACCTGGTCGTACGAGTACGATAGAAACGGTCTGTTGGTCGGGTCGGAAGGAATTCGGGAAACGTACGAATACGACTGCTATGGCCGCGTGATAAAGAAGTTGTCGGCAGGACTCAACTCCCCGGAGAACGAGGATCCGCAGAACAACGGCCTCATCTACAGGTACGCGTACGAGGATGACAATTGCCCCCCGTGTGGCGGTTCGTCAACCTGTAACCGGGCGGGACGCCTCAGATACGTTGCCCTCCAGAAAGGAACGGAAGGGCCGCTTTACCTGCTGGAACGCTACTCGCACGGCATCGCGGATCGTCCCGACTTGGTTACGCTCGAAGAGCGCTTCTCAACGCCGGTCCCGGTCGACAGCGGTGCGCTTGCCGATGAGTGGACGCGGTATGACTACTCCCTCGAATCCGTTTCGCCGGACGCACAGCCCTTTGAGAAGCGCGTCCGCGAACGCGCCGCGATTCAGCCGATCGGCCCTCCGGCGCCGGGTGAGCCGCCGGCGTTCGCCATCGCCAGGCAGCGCAACAACGCCGACGGCAACGAAGAGTGGTCGGGAATTGGCCTGCTCGCCGACGCCCAGGACCTTGAGAGCGCGCTGGTCTTCTTTGCATCGCACCACGAGTACAACCCGGACCGTCCGTGGGAGCGCATCCGAAGCGTTATTGACGCCGACGACCCGAACGCACCGCCGGGATTCGAACGCGTGGCGAACGACCCGGCTGTGGCGCAGGCGCTTGCCGAGGAAACGCAATTCGCTTATGACCTGACCAGGGGATTGACGCACATTTCTCATCCCAATGGAAGGGAAACCCATTTTCATTATGACGATGAGCCGAACGGCGTCGAAATGCAGTGGGTGTACAAGGATGTGTACTCGGGGCAGGACAACGCCAAGTTCACGGACACTCCCGTCGAAGTCAACAGATTCGAGTACGGCAAGCTGGTCAGTCGCACGACGATCGCGATCGACGGCCCCCTGTGCATCTGCGGAGCGGAGCAATACGACCAAAACGATGTAATCGCCGTCACCTACCCCAAGTACGACTATGCCGGCCGACTCATTGGCGTCGCTCAGGAGGGTGTGGGCGCGTCCGTGTCCGCCTACGTGCTTCCGAACGGATTCGGCCAGCCAGCCAAGGTGGTAGACACCGACGGAACGATTACGCGCCACGTCTATGACAGCCTCGGGCGCCTCTGGAAGACGTACCGCGGAACTGCGGAGGAGAATCCCTACTGGGGTTACCCGCCGCCCGAGGACCCGAATTGCCTCTCCGAGGAACCCGTCCAGTTCCCGAGTGACAACCTCGCCCTCGTCGAGCGCAGATATTACGGCTCCGGAGTCACGGACGCAAATCAGCTCACCGCCATCCGCTCATATCGTGATTACTCCGCGTTGCAGTATCCAACCTGGTACGTCGACCCCAACAACTGTGCGGGGCTGATCGTCGATTATGCCAACGACGACGACGATCGGGGGTGGTTGACGAGCTTCGAGTACGACTGGCGTATGCGCCGCGTGTGGCAGGAGTCCGTTTCCGAGATGGGCCTGCCCCTGGGCCACACGCTCACATGGTATGACAACCGCGACCGCGTGCGCCTCGTCGCCGAGTTCGGCCCGACACCGCCGGGCGGGGCGGGCTACCCCGACCCACGCACGCTCGAACCGGGCCAAAGCGTCCCGCCGGCCGCCGATATCCTCGCCATGGCCGGGGCTACAGGCGGCAACCTGCTCTCGCTCGCCGAGACCATCTACAACCCCGCCGGCCTTGTCGCGGAGTCGCGCCAGTATGACGTGAGCGATGCCACCGGCAGCTCGTATCTGGCTACGCGAAACTGGTACAACCACGCCGGACGGCCAACCGAAGTGCATGCGCCCGGTTCCGCCGACCAGCAGTATGTCTACGACGCCAAGGGGCGCCAAGTAGTCGCGCGCAGCGTCGCGGCCGGAGTGGAAATCACCCGCACCGAAACGACATTCGACTCCAACGACCGCGCACTCAGCACCACACACTATGAACGCCTGCCCGATGCCTCCGGCGACCAGCTCGACGCATCCAACGCCGTCATCACCTACACGCACACCTGGTATGACGTGGCCGGCCGCGTAATCGCCGTCGCCAGCTATGGCACCAACCGGCCCGACAACGCCTTTGCAAATGGAATCGCGCCAATCCGCGGACCCAATCCGCCACCCTCCGACACTTCCAATGCGCTCGTCACGCGCTACGAATACGACGACGCCGGTCGGCAATCCGCAGTGATTCACCCCGACGGAACCCGAACCGAGTATGAATACGACGATCTCGGCCGCCAGACGGCGATGATCGAGAACGCCGGCGGCGCGCCGAACAAGATCCGCCGCACCGAATACGTCTACAACCCGCAGACCAACCAACTCACGCAAATGATCGCCGTGCAACCGCCCGGCGCCGCCCCCGACCAGGTCACCCAGTTCGTCTACGACGCCCTCGCCGTCGACCACACAGGCGCGCCGATCAGCCGCAACAAGAGCTGGATTGCCGCGGTCCATTACCCCGACCCCGTCTCCGGCCAGCCCTCAGCGGCGCCGGACCTCTCGTTTACTTACTACATCGACGGCTCTGTGGCCACGCGCACCGACGCCCGCGGCGTTGTCTTTACTTACCGCTACGACGAGTTCGGCCGCTGCATCGAAACGCTGGTGGACGACGCCGCCTGGTACGCCGGCCCCGGCGACCCGGCGGACCTGAATCCCCTCTTGCCGCCGCCTTTCCGCATCAGCCGCATCGAACACGACTACTCCCCAGACGGCCGGCTCACCACAACCACAGCCTGGCACAACGACGCCGGCGGAGAGGTTCTCCACTCCCAGAACCGCTACGAATACGGACCCAACTGGAACCTCGTGGTGGAATGGCAAGCGCTCGCCGGGCCAATCACCCCAACGACGCCGCGCGTGGACTATGCCTGGGACTACAGCTCGGCCGACCCCAGCGCCGGCGGCGAGAACCGCAACCGCCTCTGGAAACTCAAGTACCCCCGCCGCACGGCCGATGGCACGCGCCGCACGATCGAGCTGTCTTACGGCCCGCCCGGCAGCGCCGATGACCTGCTCGGCCGAATCGTCTCAATCACCGACACGACCACCGGGGCCAACGCGACATACCACTACGGAGGACTCGCGCGCCGCGCCGGCGTCAGCTTCGGCAACGGCGTCTGTGCCAACCTGGCCGACCCGGACGGCGAGTGCGACGCGGCGGTCGACGGGTATTTCGGCCTCGATCGCTTCGGCCGCGTGCGGGATTTGCACTATCGCGCCGGCACCGGCGTCCCCCCCGTGACCTTGCACCGCTACCAGTACGACTATGACAAGTCTGGCAATCGGCTGCACGCACGGGTGACGCAGGCGCCTGTCGCGGACGAGCAGAACCCCGGCCAGCTCCGGGCGCACGTCAACGATCGCTCGTACCTCTACACCTACGACGCGCTCCAGCGACTCACCTATTACTCAGAGCAGTACACAGTTTACACA
>JABRWC010000004.1:0-16321 GCA_039961675.1 Phycisphaerae bacterium | reverse complement strand
CCCGTCGTAACCGTGCGTGAAGAGGACATGTGGTTCAGGCTCACGCCGTTCGAGTAGCGCGCGGCGCTCGCGAACTTCCCCATATGCAATTCACCGATTTCGGGAGCTGATCGGAATGCTTGATCCGCGTCGCGCGGCGGAGGTCCTGGAGGCGGCCCGTCAGGCGCCCTGCATGGAGTCGTTCGGCATCGGCCAGATCGAACTCGACGAGGGGCGATGCAGGCTGCTGGCCCGGCATCTCGAACGGTACGACGGGCTGCCCGGCGGGTTTCACGGCGGCATGATGGCGGCGGTCGCCGACTGCGTGGCGTGGTTCGCGATTGCGACGCAGACCGGTCCGCTCGAACCCCTGGTGACGACCGACCTGTCGATGCACTATCTGGCGCCGTGCACGACCGACGTGACCGCCGTCGGCCAGGTCATCAAGCTCGGCCGCACGCTCTGCCCGGTGCGCGTGGAGCTGAACGACGCCGCCGGGAAGATGGTCGCGGCGGGCACGGTGACGTACATTCGGCTGAGCAATCTGCGCGGGGCATAGCTGTCCGTTGAATACGTGCAGGAGCGCACACGCAATGGCCTGCACGACCGGCCTGGAGGCCGGTCCCCCAGTGGGCGGACAGCTTTTTCAACGGACGGATCGGGGCGCATCCAGCGCTGGGGTGTCGGCGCGATCGTTTCGCGGGCGCGCGCCGCCGACTACAATGCTCGCGGATTCGAGGTCGCGCATGCCCGTCCGGTATCCCGAGCGCGTCCAGCTCGCACGCCTGCCGACGCCGCTGGTGCGCCTCCAGCGGCTCGAACGCGAGCTGGGCGGCGGACCGATCTGGATGAAACGCGACGACCTCACCGGGCTGGAGCTTTCCGGCAACAAGGTCCGCAAGCTGGAGTACATCATCGCCGAAGTTCTGGCCGGCGGCTTCGACACGCTCATCACCGAGGGCACCCCGCAGTCCAACCATTGCCGCGCCACCGCCGCCGCGTGCGCCAAGACCGGGCTTCACGCCCACCTGCTGCTTCGGCCGCCGCCGGGCGCCGCCCCGCCGCAGGGCAATCACCTGTTGAACACACTGTTCGGCGCGGAGATGCACACCTGCTCGCGCGAGCTGATGAACGCCGAGCGCGACCGCATCGTGGCCGACGCGATCCACCGTGAGGCCCAGCAGGGGCGCAAGGCGCGGTTCACGCCCATGGGCGCGTCCGAGCCGCTCGGCTGTTGGGGCTACCTGCGCGCCGCGGCAGAGCTGGCGGACCAACTCCACGCGGCGGGAATCGAGCGCTGCGACGTGCTCACGGCCGTGTCGTCCGGGGGGACGCACGCCGGACTGGTGCTGGGCAAGCTGGTCCATCATCTCGATCATCTGCGGATTCACGCCGTCCCGGTGAGCGACGACACGCCTTTCCATCGCGCGAGCGTAGGCAAGCTGTGTCGCGCCGCGATTGAAGAGTTCGCCATGCCGGCCGTATTCCGGGACTCCGAACTTTCGTTCATCGACGGTTACGTCGGCGGCGGGTATGCGGTCCCATACCAGGCGGCGCTGGACGCGATTCGCCTCCTGGCGCGAACGGAGGCGATCGTGCTCGACCCGGTCTATACCGCCAAGGCGTTCTGTGCCCTGATTGACGGCGTGCGCAACGGGCGCTTCGGCCGCGACTGCCCCGTGGTCTTCATCCACACCGGCGGGATTTTTTCGGACTTCGCATGGCCCGAGCTGCTGGCGGGGCAAGCATGAACCGTCGCGCGCCGCGCCTCACGCACGTCGATCCCCGCGGCCGCGTGCGGATGGTCGACGTTTCCGGCAAGCGCCCGACGCGGCGGCAGGCCACGGCGTCGGCCGTCGTCCAGGTCGGGCGCGATGTGCTGGAGCGGCTGCGCGCCGGCGTCGTGGCGAAAGGCGATGCGCTGGCGGCCGCGAGGATCGCCGGCATCGCCGCCGCCAAGAAGACCAGCGAGCTGATTCCGCTGTGCCACGGGCTTTCGCCGGATCACGTCGACGTGCAGATCGAGCTGGCACCGCCGGAAAACGTGAGAATCCGCGCGACCGCGCGGCTCGTCGCGCGAACCGGTGTGGAGATGGAAGCGCTCGTGGCGGCGAGTGTCGCCGCGCTCACGATCTATGACATGTGCAAGGCGGTCCGCAAGGACATCGTGATCGGTCCGATCCGGCTGGAGGAAAAGCGCGGCGGCAAGTCCGGGCAATGGCGGCGAGCGGACTGACCGGCGTCATTCCGCCTCGAAGAACCGCGCCGAAGTTCCCCCTGCGCCGACCCGCACGCGCACCGGACGGAGGCAGCGCGGGCAGCGTCCGAGGTAATACGGCTGCGTCGCCGATCGATAGACGCGCGCGTACACGCCGCAGCACTTGAAGTGAATGCCGATGAACGGACGCCGGGTCGCCTCGCGGCGTTCCGCGTCGTCGCGGTCGTCGCCCACGGTCTTGTCGAGTTCATCGGGCATGGTCGTGCGGCGCGCCTCGGCGCGCCTCGCTGCGCCATGGCTATTATCGGCTGAGGTGCAGCGGGACTTCGATTCGGGCCGCTCCGCGCGCCGCTCGTTTCCCGCCGCAAGATAGAGTCCGTATCATCTCCCAGCCATGTACGTCGTCGTCATCGCGATCCTGTCGCTTGTGCTGGCGTTTCCCGCGCCGCCCGCGCGGCTTGTCCGTGAGCCGGGATGGGTGTTGGCCGCCGTCGTTGCGTCCACGCTGCTGCCGCTGGCCGCGAGCCTGTGGTTCGCGCGGCGGACGTTGCGGACGTTGGATGAGCGCCCGGACGATCCGTCCGTCGCCCAGTCCCAGTACGCGCGGGGAATGATGTTGGCGCAGATGCTGCTGGCCGTCGGGCACGGCTTCGTCCTCACGATGACGCGTTGGACGCCGATGTGCGGCCGCGTGCCCGTGGTGGGCGACTGGCCGGTGGTTCCGGGGCTGCTGGCCGCGACGCCGTTCCTGCTTTCGGTGGCGCTGGTGTGGGTCGGCGTGTACCCGGCGGACCGTGCGATCCGGCAGGTGGCGCTGGAGTCGCAGCTTTTCCGCGGCCGGCCGGTGCACCCGGTGTGGTCGCTGTGGGAGTTCGTGGCGTTCAACTTCCGGCACCAGGTGCTGTTCATCCTGCTTCCGATGGCGCTGATCCTCGCGGCCCGCGATGTGATCGACCTGGCCCAACCGTCGCTGCGCCGGTTTTCCGCGCACCCCTTCCTGCCGGACCTGCTGCTGGGACTCGTGGCGTGCGTGGTGGCCGTCATTGCGCCGTGGATTCTGCGGCACGTCTGGCACGTGCAGCCGCTGCCGCAGGGACCGCTGCGCGACCAGCTCGACGCCCTGTGCGCCGCGCTGCGGATGCGCTGCCGCGAAATCCTGGTGTGGCGCTCCGGGGGCATGGTGGTGAACGCGGCGGTGATGGGCGTGGTGGCGCCGCTGCGATACGTGCTGATCAGCGACGCGATGCTCGAGCAACTGGACGACCAGAAGATCGAGGCGGTGTTCGGGCACGAGGCAGGACATGTGAAACAGCACCACATCCTGTTCTTTCTGCTGTTTGCGTTCACGAGCGGATGTCTGATCACGATCACGTCGGTGTACGCGCGCGGCCAGGACCGCGTGACGCAACAATGGCTCATCGCGCTGGTCGGCGCGGTGCTGCTCGTGAAGTGGGGCGTGCTGTTCGGGATGATCTCGCGACGCTTCGAGCGCCAGGCGGACCTGTACGGGGCGCGCACGCTGGCGCTCAGCGGAATGCCGTGCACGAGCGCGTGCGCCCTGCACGTCGATGCCTCCGCGCCGCCGCGGCGCGAGACGCTGCGCGGGCCCATCTGCCAGTCCGCGGCGAACGTCTTCAGCGAAACGCTGAACGACGTCGCGCACCTGAACGGCATTCCGCCGGACGCGCCCAGTTGGAGACACGGGTCGATCGCCTCGCGATCCACGACCCTGCAGTTCTACGCCCGCCAGCCGGCCGCGAGCCATCGGTTCGAACACGGTGTGCGGCGGCTGAAAGCGGTCATCGTGCTCGCGGCGCTGGCGAGCGGCGCGTGGGCGGCGTGGGTGCTGAAGATCTGGCTGCTGCTGACGCCGGGGGGATGGTAACCCGCGGAGGGAAGCGCGGAGCCGAACGAGGCGTCAGTTCATGCTCCCGGCGCGATCGAGCTCGGCCGCCAAGTCTGCCCGCTCGACGCAGTGCCGGGCCTCGATCCGGCTGATCAACTTCCGCGCGCGCCGGCAGACGTTGCTTTCGCAAAGAAGCTCCTGCCGCGTCTCCGCGTCCAGCGGCAGCACCCCGGCCAGCGTATCGACCAGGGCGCCGAGCGACAACGGCGCGGCGCACAGGTCGACCAGCCGCTCGCGCAGCGCCGTTTCCCAGTTCAGGCGGCTCTCGATCGCGGAACGAAGCCGCTCGCGAAGCGCGATGACCGTCCCGGGGGTTCCGCCGCAGTCGCAATGGATCGGCTCGATTTCCGCGACGCGGTAGGAACGTGTCGAGCATTCGCGCACGATTCGCGCTCGGATCACGCCGCGCAGCAGAATGTCGAAGCGCCCGTCGGGCAGAGCGGAGGCGCGGACGACGCGGCCGACTCCCAGCACGTCGTGAATCGGCGCACAACCGGTGAAATACAGTGGTTCGAAGCCGGGTTTCAGCTGTGCCACGGCGACGCAGCGCGTCCCGGCCAGCGCGTCGCGCGTCATCTCGCGGTAGCGCGGCTCGAAGATGTGCAGCGGCAGCGCCATGCCGGGGAACAACACGACCTCGGGCAACGGGAAGACCGGCACGAGTCTCGGAACGGCAATCAGCCCATCGTACAACTTAAGCGTCCTCGCCGGAGCCAGTCCGTAAGCCGTGAAAGGCGACTTGGTGTCCCGAATCGCATCGCCGCGGCACTGCCGCCACGCAGATGGATTATAGAGGCGCGCTGCACCGGGACAATGGATCAGCCGCGCCGCGGCGCGGCGTGCGCGCGGCCGACGGTGAGCATGCGTCGCAGCGCCTCGCGGGTTTGGGCGCGGCGCCCGGCGATGTGCGCGAGGTGATAATCGAGGACGTCAAACCAGTCTTCGGCCGATGCCGACGCCAGGTCAGCCGCTTGCAGCGTGCGGGGCAGGCGCATTTTCTCCGCGTGTCGCGGGGCACAGGTCATGCACAGCCAGCCGCCCGCGGTCGCGCTGAAATACCCGTGCGCCAGCCTGCCGCGCGCACGCCCGCAATCGGCGCATGAGCGGAAGTTCGGCGCCAGACCGATCGCACGCAGTAACGCCGCTTGGAAGCGCGCCACGGCCGGCGCCAACGAAGCGTCCGATTCCAGCGCGTCGAGCAGGACCACGAGCGCGTCGAACGCCGTCGGATGAGGATCGAATTCCTCCATCACGTACGGGACGAGCTCGGCAGCGTACAGCCCGGCGTAGAGCCGGGGAAGCGCCGCGCGCAACCTTGCAGACGCGCTCGCCTGCACCCACTCCGTCAGCGTGCTCAGACCCGCGCCGCGTGCGCGCACGAAGCTGGCCGTGCCGCGCTCCAGCAGATCGACTCCCACTGCGAAGCGGACGCGCGTGGACCGCCGCAGGCCCTTGGCGATCAGGCGCACCAGTCCGAATTCGCGCGTGAGCAGCGAGCAGACCTGCGAGGTCTCGGAGAAATCGCTCACGCGCACCACAATGGCCTGGTCGGTCTGCGCCGGCATGGCGCGGCGAGTGTACCGCGCCCCCGTCATCCTGAGCCGAGCGCGAGCGGGGCAACGGGTCTCCAGGTTGAACCGCATGCGTCTTCGCGCCGGCCCGTTTCCTGCTGCGGATCGCGGCTTCGGCCCTGTCGCCAATGGGCTGTCGAAACGGCGCGGGAGACGCACAACGGCGGCGCCCGGGTGCGCCCGATCCGAGCCGCGACCGTGAGAAGGGAGCGGGGAAGTGAGCAAACGCTGCACCTTCGGTTTCCCCGCTTCCTCACGGTCGCGGCTCGGGTCGAAGGCGCGCTGTCGCGCTCGGTCATGTAGAATGTCCGTGAGGCACTCTTAAAGGACTACCGTTCCACGGGGCAGGCCATGAGCGCCGCAATGGACGATCCGCTGGCGTCGTTCGTCGGCGAGCGCGTCGTGATCGACACCGCCGGCCCGATGATCTACATCGGCACGCTGAGCGCCTGCACGCCCGCGGGGTTGTGGCTGCTCGACGCCGACGTCCACGACCGCACCGACGGGCACAGCACGAAGGAAGAGTACATCAGCCGCGCGTGCGAGATGGAGCGCAGTGGTACGCGGCGGACCAACCGGCGGCGAGTGTTCGTCGAGCGCTGCCACGTGTTGAGCGCCTCGCGACTGGCCGACGTGGTGACCGACGACGAGCCGGCGGACGGCGGGGAGGACCGACGATGAAGCTCACCTGGCGGCGGCAGCGCTTGCGGCCGAAGTTCCGCTTCGCCACCTCGCAAGGCGGCCTGGACGAGAAGGAGACGATCGTCGTCACGCTCGAGCACGAAGGGATTGCAGGTCAGGGCGAAGCCACGCCGTCGAAGCTGTACGGGCAGACGCTCGAAAGCACGGAGGCGGCCCTGGAGCGCATCGCCGGGCTGCTGGGCGACGATCCGCTGGCGATTGAGCCGATCGTGCGGCGGATGGTCGAGCACTGCGACGACCAGCGGGCGGCGGTGGCCGCGGTGGACAGCGCCCTGCACGACTGGGTCGGGAAGCGGCTGGGCGTGCCGGTCTGGCGGCTGCTGGGATTGGCGCGGCCGGAAGCGCGGACGACGTACACCATCGGCGTCGCCGCGCCGGAGGAGATCCGCGAGAAGGTCCGCGAGGCGCTGTCGCACGGATACGACGCGCTCAAAGTGAAGGTCGGTGTAGAGAACGACGAGGACACGCTGCGGCACATCCGGGCGCAGTTCGACGGAACGCTCATCTTGGACGCCAACGAGGCGTGGAGCGCCGACGAGGCGCCGCGGCGGATCGACGCATTGCTGCCATACCAGCCCGCGATGATCGAGCAGCCGCTTCACAAGCACGACTGGCGCGAGCTGGGGAAGCTGCGCGGACGCGGCGCGCCGATCTTCGCCGACGAGAGCTGCGAGCGCCCGGCGGACGTGGTCCGGCTGCACGGGCTGGTGGACGGCGTGAACATCAAGTTCTCCAAGTGTGGCGGCATCCGCGAGGCGCTGCGGATGGTCGCGCTGGCGCGCGGACTGGGCATGCAGGTCATGCTGGGGTGTTTCGTGTGCAGCAGCCTGGCGATCGCGCCGGCGCTGGCCATCGTCTCGCTGGCGGACTTCGTCGATCTCGACGGCCACCTGCTGCTGGCGCGCGATCCGTACCGGGGAATCACGGCGCACGGCAGCATGATCGGCCTGGGAGAGGCGCCGGGGCTCGGGGTCGCGCCTGTGGATTGACGGCCGCGGCGTCGCGGCGCCGCTGCGCGTTGCGGGCGTCGGATGCGCGCCACAACCGCTTGCGAGCGGTTCGTCGCAACGCCAGCCCCGGCGAGTGGCGAGTCAGAACGCCTCGCGGACGCGAGGGGAAAGGTCCGGCGGTTCTCCGGTCGCATTCGTTGCGTCAGCCGGCGGACGTTCGCAAGCGCTCGAAGCCTCTCGTCCCCGCCGCTCGCCGCGCTTTGATCCGCCGCAGGCTCTTTCTACAATCGATGAGATGAGGAACGGTTCTGCGGGGATGACGATTGCGACGGCGGTTGTCGAGGGCGTCGGGACAGAGTGTCCCGCGCCTCGGCTGGCCGCGGAGGTCCGCGCCCAGCTTCATGGCGCGTCGTGTGACTGGTTGCTGCTGTTCGCCAGCGCGCACTTCGAGGACGAGTTCGAGCGCATCGCCGGCGAGCTGCTCGAAGAGCTCGCGC
This sequence comes from Phycisphaerae bacterium, assembly GCA_039961675.1. GTDB lineage: Bacteria > Planctomycetota > Phycisphaerae > UBA1845 > Fen-1342 > JABRWC01. The sequence continues at coordinate 8,498 of JABRWC010000004.1, read as the reverse complement.
CGCGCGCGTTCATCGGCACGTCGTCCGAGACCGTCATTGGGGGCGACCGCGAGTACGAGGGGTTGCCGGCGCTGGCGGTGTGGGCCGCGCATCTGCCCGGCGTGCGTGTCAGTACGTTTCATCTTTCGCAAGCCAACCTCGAGAGCTGGGATACGCCGGCGGAGTGGCACGATCAGCTCGGCACATCACCCGACGACGAACCGTATTTCGTGTTGCTCGCCGACCCCTTCAGCATCAACGTCCTGCTGGCGCTGGAGCGGCTGGAATGCGCCTACCCGTCCCGCCCGGCCATCGGCGGGCTGGCGTCGGCCGGCCAGGCGCCGCGCGAGAACATTCTGATTTTCGACGGGCACGCTTTGCGCGAGGGGATGGTCGGCGTCGCGCTCAGCGGCAACGTGCAGATCGACACGATCGTCTCGCAGGGCTGCCGCCCGATCGGCCGCACCCTGGTGATCACCCGAGCCGAAAAAAACGTCATCTACCAGCTCGGCGGACGGCCGCCGCTGAACATGGTCACCGACGTGCTTCGGAACTGCACCTCGCGCGACGTGGAGCTGGCGCGCTCGCATGGTCTGCTCGTCGGCCGCGTGATCAACGAGAGCCAGGGCCATTTCGCCACGGGCGATTTCCTCATCCGCAGTCCGTTGGGCTTCGACTCGAGCACCGGCGCGATGGCCGTCAGCGACTACGTGCGGGCAGGCCAGACGATCCAGTTCCAGGTCCGGGACGCGGAGTCGGCCGCGCAGGAGCTGGCCGTCCTGCTCTCGGCCGCGCCGTGCGAGCGCGCCGCGGGCGCCCTGGTCTTCACCTGCAACGGCCGCGGCACACGGCTGTTCAACGACCGCAGCCACGACGCGCGGGCGCTGCACACGGCCACGCGCGGCGTGCCGCAAGCCGGCTGCTTCTGCGCCGGGGAGGTCGGCCCGATCGGCGGGCGAAACTACCTGCATGGACACACCGCGAGCGTCGCCCTGATCCGTCCTGCGGGCGATGCGCATGCCTGACGCGACGGTCCAGAACGGACGCCGCCGCTTTCCGCGCCGCGTGCGCCTCCGCGGCCGCGGTGAGTTCGCGCGCGTGCTTCGCGCGGGCGCGCGGGCAAGCGACGCGCACCTCACGCTCTGTGGCGTCCGAAACGGGCTGGCGTACACGCGTTTGGGAATGATCGTGGGTGGACGGTACGGCGGCGCGGTGGCCCGCAACCGCATCAAGCGCCGGCTGCGCGAGGCGTTCCGACAGCTGCGCCTTGAACTGCCCGCGGGGCTGGACCTGGTCTGCATCCCCCGCGTCGGCGCCGCGCTCGAGCCGGACGCAATCGCTCGCTCGCTCGCTACGCTCTCCGCGCGGATTCACCGACGGCTGGCGCCCGAGCCCACGCCGCCGCCCGCCAACAGGTGAGCCATGCTCTCCGAACGGCCGATCCTGATTCTCGCGGCATCGGCCGGCGCCGGGCACCTGACCGCCGCGCGGGCCCTCGAGCACGCCATCCTGTCGCGGCAGCCCGAAGCGCGGGTGGTCGTCCACGACGTGCTGCAAACAACCAGCCCGTTCTTTCGCACGCTGTACGCCAAAGGATACGTCGAACTGGTCAACCACGCACCGACCGCGATGGGCTGGCTCTACGACGCCACCGACCGGCCCGAGCGTTACCTGCGGTCCGGACTGCGCTCGATGTTCCAGAACGTGAATGCGTATCCCACGATGCGCTGGCTGATCCGCGCGCAGCCGCGGCTGATCATCAACACGCATTTCCTCCCCGCAGAGATCGTGGCCGGCATGCGCCGCAGCCGCCGGCTGCGCTGCCCGCAAGTGACGGTGACCACGGACTTCGAAACGCACCGGCTGTGGGTTCAACCGCCGACCGAACGCTACTACACGGCCAGCGAGGAGGGCGGGCATTACCTCGGCGCATGGGGCGTGCCGCATACCTCCGTCGTGGTCACAGGGATTCCCGTCCGCCGCGAGTTCGAGCAGCCGCTCGACGCCGCGGACGTGCGGCGGCGCTACGGATTCGCGGCGGATCAGCCGCTGGTGTTGCTGCTCAGCGGTGGGTTCGGCGTCGGGCGGACGGAGGCGCTGCTCGACGGCCTGCTTACGACTGCGCAGCACGTACAGATTCTGGCGGTCGCCGGCAGGAATCGCGCGCTTCAGTCGCGGCTGGAGCGCCGCGCGTTGGACTTGCCGCGCGGCCGGCTCTGGGTCCTCGGCTACACGCGCCGCATGCACGAGTGGATGCAGGCGGCGGATCTGGTGGTGACCAAGCCCGGCGGGCTGACCGCGGCTGAGGCGCTGCACTGCGGCTTGCCGTTGGTGGTGGTAAACCCGATTCCCGGGCAGGAGACGCGCAACAGCGACTACCTGCTGGAGCGCGGCGCGGCGATCAAGGTGAACAACCCGCGCCTCTTGGGTTTCCGCGTGCAGAAGCTGCTGGACGAGCCGCGGCGGCTGGCGCTGCTGCGACAGTGCGCGCTGCGACTGGCGCGGCCGGGCGCCGCGGACCGCATCGCGCAGGATGCGCTGTCGCTGCTGTAGCTGGCGCGACTGCGCGGTTGCGCACAAGTCTGACAGTCGCGAGCCGTGAGGTTATAGTGACTTGGAAGTTCGCGGAGCGAAGGCAGCCCGCGAAGACGAAACGAGGTGTGTTTCATGCTGCGGACGCCGCTTTACGAATACCACCGCCAGTCGGGGGCGAAGCTGGTTGAGTTCGCCGGCTGGGAAATGCCGGTGGTGTACACCGGGATCATCGAGGAGCACCACCACACGCGGAACCACGCGTCGTTCTTCGACGTTTCGCACATGGGGCGGGTGCACTTCATCGGCCCGGACGCCGGGGCACTGCTTGAACGGCTGAACACCCGCAAGATCGGCGACATGGCCCTCGGTCAGTCGCGTTACAGCCACATGTGCCGCGAGGACGGCGGCATCCTCGACGACGTGATCGTGTCGCGGATGGAGGACCGCTGGCTGGTCGTGTGCAACGCGTCGAACCGGGAAAAGCTGCTGGGCTGGTGGCAGCGGCAGAAGCAGGGATTCAACGTCGCCATCGAGGATCGCACGTTCGAGACGGCGATGGTCGCGATCCAGGGGCCGGAGGCGGTCGAGACGGTGGGGCGCTTGTTGCCGCTGCCGATCGCCGACCTGAAACGCTATCACTTCCGCAGCGGCCGCGTGTTCGGCGCGGAGTACTTCATCGCGCGCAGCGGTTACACGGGCGAGGACGGCGTGGAGATCATCGTTCCGGCGAACTTCGGGATGACCGCGCTCAACATGATGATCGAGAAATCCGCGGAGCTGGGCCGGCCGATCAAGCCCGCGGGCCTGGGGGCGCGCGATACGCTGCGGACCGAGGCCGCCATGCCGCTGTACGGCCACGAGCTTTCAGAAGATTGGGACCCGATCACCGCGGGCCAGGCATGGGTGGTCGCGCTCGACAAGGATTTCATCGGCAAGGAAGTGGTGGCGAAAGTCAAAGCGGATGGGCCCAGGAAGTCGTTGGTGGGGCTCGAGATTGACAGCAAGCGCACGCCGCGGCAGGGCGCGCCGATCCTCGCCGACGGCGAGGCGGTGGGCGCGGTGACCAGCGGCGTAAGCAGCCCGACGTTGGGGAAGGTGATCGCGATGGGCTTCGTGCCGGCGAGCCGCTGCGCCGTGGGCACGACATTCGAGGTTGACCTGAAGTCGAGCGTGCTGCCCGCGAGGGTCGTGCCGCTGCCATTCTACAAGCGGCCGAAGAACTAGTGTCCTGTCACACAAATACGTCCTGAAAGTTGGTGAGCGCAAAGCTCTGCTTTGCGGGGCGAACCAGAGGTGTGCCGTCCCGGGCGTCATGCCGCGAATTTCTGAGACAGAACACTCGCTCGGCGACATCCAGCCCGCACCGTCGGACCTCCCTGTCCGACGATCCGAGCCGCGCCCGTAAGGAAGCGGGGAGTAGGAGCGGTCTCTGACCGCGATTCCAAACGGCGCCGTCCCTCCGTGACCGGCGAATCAGACCGGTCAGAGACCGCTCCCCCGACCATTCCGTCGCGTCGGACCTCTCCCTTGCTGGCGCTTCGGGCTCGGGGCATCGCTGGAACGCGCCGGGCGGGATAGAATCCGGTCGTTTCGCGTCGCGGGCGATCGTGCCCGCGCCCACGCGCTCGCACCGAGGAGAGCAGAAAGATGGCCGTCCCGAACGATCGCCGATACGCGCAGACGCATGAGTGGTTCAAGGTGGAAGGCAAGCAGGTGACCGTCGGCATCACGCAGTTCGCCGCGGACGAACTGACCGACATCACGTACGTGGAACTGCCCGAGCCGGGTGCCACGGTCGAGTCGGGAAAGACGGTCGGCGAGATCGAGTCGGTCAAGGCCACGAGCGACCTGTATACGGCGGTGAGCGGGAAGGTCGTCGCCGTCAACGAAGCGCTGCGCGATCAGCCGGAGTTGGTCAACAACGATCCGTTCGGCAGCGGCTGGATGCTCAAGCTGGAATCCACCGACCTCGCGCCGCTCCAGAAACTGATGGACGGCCCCGCCTATGACAAAATGATTGCGGCGAAGACCTGACGCCCGCGTGGAGCACGGGGGCCGCCCGCGTCCCGCCCGCTGTTCCCCGGCGGGGCGCGGGAGTCCCGCCCGTGAATCCTGCCAGACGCTCGTACCGGTTCGTCGTCACGATCCCCCGGCCGGTAGCGCAGACGTGTGGTCATGGACGATCAGCCAGCGCCCGTCGAACTTCTGGAACACCAGCGTGAAATTGCCGCCCGGGGTTTCGCCCGACGGAAGCTCCAATCGCCAGCGGCCGAGCAGCAGCGCGGCGGCGTCACCCAGCGGCCGCACGAAATCGGTGTCGAAACGCAGCGTCCCCATCTTCTCGCGCGTGTCGTACTTTTTCTTGTACCGCTCCAGCGTCGCCTGCCAGCCGCGCGTCGTCCGGCCGCCGCTGCTGAACGTCAAGTCGTCGGAATTCCAGTAGTGCTCCATGAAGGCGTCGATGTCGCCGCGGTTCCAGGCCTCGGCCTGCTCGGCGAGCACCCGCTCGAGAGCTGAGCGGAGCGCGTCGGCGGGGCGGGTCTCTGCGGGCGGGATTTGCGCCAAAACACCGCCCGCGACGATCAGCAGGCTTGCCGTGCCAGCCCATCGAAGCGTTCTGCCAGTACGCATGTCCGTGCTCCCGATCCGCTCACCGGGCCGTATCATGGTGTGCGGCACGAAGTCCGTCCAACGCGGGATTCCCTGCATGTCCGTCGCTTCGTTGAAGACGCGCCGCGGGATCGACTTCGCATCCGCGCCGCTGCACGGCGGAGCCGGCCATGTCTGAGCTGGTCCCCGCGCCGTTCGCCGATCTCGTGACGCGGCTGTTTCTGGAACCGCGCCGGCAGGATGCGCTGTTCGAGCTTCCACGCCGCAAGTGGTACTTGCCGCGCGCTCCAACACCCGACCTGTCCGTTCGATTGCACGGCCGGCCGGCCGGCAACCCCAGCGGACCCGCGGCCGGACCGCACACGCAGATGGCGCAGAACATCGTGTTGAGCTACGTGGCCGGCGGCCGCATCCTCGAACTCAAGACGGTGCAGGTGAACGACCGGCTTACGATCGCCCGGCCGTGCATCGACATGACGAACGTGGGCTACAACGTCGAATGGTCGCAGGAGCTGCGGATCGAGGACTCGCTGCGCGAGTACGTGGCCGGCGCGATGCTGGTCGAGATGTTCCGCCGCAGCCCGGAACTCACCGGCGGCGCTCTGGACGGCCCCGCCGGCGACGTGATCTACGATTTGAGCGTCGGATACGACCTGGCCGGCATTCGAAGCGAGCAGGTGGCGGGTTTTCTGCGCGGCATGCGCGACGCGAGCGCGTGGGTCGAGAAGCTGCGCGCGGAGATCCCGCGCGAGTTCGCGGCCGCGCGAGAATGGCCATATTTGACGCAGATTTCCAGCACGTTGACGCTTTCGACGTTCCACGGCTGCCCGGCGGACGAGATCGAGCGCATCTGCGAGCACCTGATCGACGAGCACGAGCTGGACGTGGTCGTGAAGATGAACCCGCCCACGCTGGGGCGGGAAAAGCTGGAGCACCTGCTGCATGACGTGATGGGCTACCGGGAGCTCACGGTAAACCCCACCGCGTACGACTCGGTGATTTCGCTTTCCGATTCGGTGGAGCTTTGCCGGCGGCTGAGGGCGTTCGCCGCGGCGCGCGGCCGGAGCCTCGGGTTCAAGTTCAGCAATACGCTGGAGGTGCTCAACCACCGCCAGTTTTTCTCCCCCGACCAGCGGGTCATGTACCTGTCCGGCCAGCCGCTGCACGTGATTACCATGGCGCTCACGGACGAGTTCCGGCGGGCCGTGGGAGCGGATGTCCCGATCTCGTTTAGCGCCGGCATCGACCGGTGCAATTTTCCGTACGCGGTGGCATGCGGATTCGTGCCGGTCACAGTCAGCACCGACTTGCTGCGGCCGGGTGGCTACGGGCGGTTGCCGTCCTATCTGGATGATCTTGCGGCGGACATGCGGCGAGTCGGGGCTGCGACGATTGACGAATACATCATGAAGTGGTCCCCCGCGGGTAATACGGGCCACTCGCCTACGTGCCCAAGTAGCACAGGCGTCCCGCCTGTGAGCGAGGGAGGGGGAGCCAATCCGGGGAGCACAGGCGCCCCGCCTGTGAAATCGAGAATGACTGGTCCCTCGCCGGCGACGGCCGATCCCACCGCGGTCCGGGACCGTTCCGCTGATCCCCGCTCACTTGCGGTTGCAGCTCGGGTTGGTGCGGCCGCCGTGCGGAACACGTCGATCGTTGCGCAGCTTGCCCGCGAAGACCCGCGCTATCGCGCCGCTCGTAACCGGGCCGTGCCGAAGCGGATCGACTCGCACCTGACCACCTTCGACTGCATCACATGCGACAAGTGCCTGCCGGTCTGCCCGAACGCCGCAAACTTCCTCTACCCGACGCCGCCGGTCGCCTTCGAGTTTCACGACCTCGTGATCGAGCCTGGCGGCCGTTGTCGCGCGGGCGAACGACGAAGGTTCGAAATCGCCGAGCCGCTCCAGATCGCCTGCTACGCGGATTTCTGCAACGAATGCGGGAATTGCGACACGTTCTGTCCGGAGTACGGCGGGCCGTACATCAAGAAGCCGACGTTCTTCGGGAGCGTGGCGTCGTGGCAGCGCGCCGCGCCGCGGGACGGATTTGTCGTGGAGCGCCGCGAAAACGAGACGATCATCCGCGGCCGCATGCAGGGCAAGGTCTACCGCTTGTCGATGGATCGCGTTCGCGGGCGGCATCGGTTCGAGCACGGCGGCGGCTGGGCGGAGTTCGACGATCCGCTGGCCGCGCCGCTGTGCGCCGGGCGCGACAGCGAGACTGACGGCGAGCAAGCCGTGCTCGATATGTGGGCGTTCCACGTGCTGCGGCACCTGCTGGCGGGCGTGCTCGACGGCTCGCGCGTCAATCAGGTCAACGTAGCCTTCGCGGGCACCGCGGCGTCGCGGCCTGGATGAACAAGGGGTGATTCGATGACTCCCCGGACGAGCCGTGTGATCGCCATCGTCCCGGCCGCCGGACGCTCGCGTCGCATGGGCGCGCCGAAGCAGCTCGCGGTCGTCGGCGGCCGGCCGATGCTTCTGGCCGTGATCGAGCCGCTGCTGGCGTCGCGCGTGGCGGGCGTCGTCGTGGTCACGCATTCACTGATTGCGGAGCGGCTCGGCGCGCTGCTCGGCCCGCCTGCCGACGCGCCGGGGCGCATTCAATTGGTTCTCAACGACGACGAATCCAGCGAAATGATCGACTCCGTGCGGCTTGGGCTTCGATCCTGCCACGATTACGACGCAGCGTACGGTGCGGCCGGGTTCCTGGTCTGCCCCGGCGATCAACCCGGCATTCACGCCGCCGACTTCGACGCCTGCATCGCGGCGTTCGAGCGCAAACCGGACCCGATCGTGATCGCGACGCATGCCGGCCGGCGCGGACATCCGCTCATTTTCCCGGCTGGCGACGCCGGGTTCGTGCAGTCCGCGGCGTGCGACGCGGGGCTGAACGCGCTGCCGCGCGCGTTTCCGCGGCGCGTGCTGGCGGTGGAGTGCGGCTCGGGCGCGGTGGTTCAGGACGTGGACACGCCGGAGGATTTGGCGCAGGGGCGGATGAGCGAAGGCTGACGTTGGGCGCGACGTTCACAGGCGGGACGCATGTGCCTCCGTTCATCCCTCCCATCAAAGACCAGACGCCTAGGCCTCCGTGTCTTCCCTCCCATCACGGGCCAAACGCTTGTGCCTCCGAGTCGTCCCTCCCATCACGGGCGGGACGTCTATGAGACCGATGCTGTCATTCCCGCGCAGGCGGGAATCCAGGCAGGGCGGAGCCCTGGACCCCCGCCTTCGCGGGGGTGACGGGAACAGCGGGGGTGACGGGTCGGTGGGGTGACGGGATCGGTGAGGTGTCGGGATCGGTGGGGTGACGGGATCAGCGTGTGTGATGGGAACGGCGGGGTGATGGGACGGCGGGGGTGACGGGAACAG
>JABRWC010000003.1:0-8937 GCA_039961675.1 Phycisphaerae bacterium | reverse complement strand
GAGCGGATCGGTCCGCGCTCTGCCCCAGCACCGCCCGCCGAACCCACGCCCCCTGCTCGTAGCTCAGTCGCCGCAGCGCCACGCGCTGCCGGTTCAGCGGACCGTGCCCGCGGATCACCTGGTAGAACTCGTCCCAGTCTGGCGGCGTGAAGTCCCAGTTGCCCGAGCCGTCCGAGCGCGGACCGATCCGCTCGTCGCGCACCAGCACCGGCGAGCCGTCCGGGTTGCGGACCACGCGGCCCAGCGGCGACCTCGCTTGCGCTTCGGACTCGGATGCCACGGCCTCGCGCTTCGGTGTCTTGATCACCAGGCCCAGGTCCAGCGCCGCGGGCGCGAAGCGGTTCACGTACTTTTGCCGCAGCTCGTCGTTGGTCGCGGTCTTGATCCGCCAGCGCATGAACGGGCCGGTCTTGACGCTGTCCTTGTCCGGCGGGCCGAAGAACATCAGGCACGGCCCCCACCAGCGGTCGAACGCCTCCTGGGCCATCGCCTTCTGCCGCGGCGTGCCGCTCATGAGCGTGAGCACCATGTCCTCGCCGCTCTTGAAGTGGAACGCCTCTTCCATGTTGATGCGCTTCATCGTGCGCACATACGGACCGTAGCTCCCGTCGGCGAGCGTCTTCTGGTTCATGATCGCCGCCCCGTCCACCAGCCATTGGATCATGGCCACGTCCGCCCAGGTCGGCGCGGGATAGTTGAACACGTTGTGGTACTTGGTCTTGCCCGTGATCAGGTCGCGCAGCATCGCGTCGCGCGGCTTGCCGAGGTCCTGGCTCACCCGGTACAGCATCTGCCCGTGCCCGACCTCGTCCTGAACCTTCGCGATCAACGCCAACCGCCGCTTCAGGCTCGGCGCCCGGGTGATCCACTCGCCTTCCGGCAGCGCCCCCATGATCTCCGAGTTGGCGTGGTGCTCGGCCATCCGCAGCATGCCGACGCGGTAGTTCTGCGGCATCCAGTCGTCGGCCTCGATCAGCTCGCCCCGGTCGATGCGCGCCTCGAACGCGGCCAGCGCCGCCGGGTCTTCCGTCTGGTCCCAGTCCAGCTTGATGTTGTCGCCGGCGCTGACGCTCATGATCCTGCTCCGAAGTTCTGACGGACCCCAGCGCGACGCCTTCGCGCGGCGGGCCTTCGACAAGGCCGTGAATTATACGCTCATCCCGCCGAATCCAAGCGCCCCACGATGCGGCCGATTACGCAGGTTTCCGCCGGCGGGTGCTTTTCGCGCGGGCGCTCTTCGGCCGAAGATTCGAAGACGAACCCGGACGCGCGGCCGGCCGCGACGTACGCCTGCAACGTGAGGATCCAGATCGACTTTTCCGGGGAGGCTTCGTACGCGTCACGCACCTCGGCCAGCGTGTCAAGATAGACACAGCGGTGCGCGATGTACGGGTAGTCAGCCGACTGTGCCAGGCCGACCACGTACAGCGTCTGGTCTGCCGGTACGCGCGCCACCTCACGACGCAGGAACTCCACCGTCTCGCGACGATGGTCGCGCCGCGGCATGACCACGCCGCTGACGAACGTAAAAACCATCAACGCACCGACAAAGAACGCGGCGTACGCGCGCCAGGCCGTGCGGCCGACGCGGCCCGCGTGCTCGGCCAGCAGCCGAGCGGTCAGGATCGACAGCGGCGGGAGAATCGGGATGCAATAGTGCTTGTGCTTGAACGCCGAGAGCGTCAGCACCAGCAATCCGCCGAGGAACCACGCCCACAGGAACCGATCGAGCGCACCCTCCGGGCTGCGCGCGGCGCGCCACAGCGGACGGGCGCCGATCGCGAGCACCACCGTCCACGGAAGCGCCATCCACGGAATCGTGTAAAAATAGAGCAGCGGCGACTGAACGCCGAGATGATGCATGCCGGCGAAGCGTCCGAAGTACGTGTAGATCAGACGCTCAAGACCGTGCTCGCCCAATCGCCACACTACCGCCGCGTGCCACGACATCGCCACGACGACCGAAACCAGCACCGCGGGCGTGTAGAGCACCGCGCGCAGCGGATCCAGACGCCGCTGCATTGCGCAGAAGACCAGCACGCTCATCCCCGGAAGCGCAGCCCCCAGCGGCCCCTTCGTCAGCACGGCCAGCCCGACCAGCGCGTGGAACAGCAGCGCTGCACGCGTCGGCAGCCGGTACACGCCGCCGCCCCAGAACCACGCCAGCGTGAAGTTGGCGCCCGCCACGAGCAGCGCGAACGGCATGTCCGGCTCGCCCAGCCGGCCCTGCATGTAGGCGTAAACGCACGTGCCCTGAACCAGCCCCGCCAGCAGCGCCGACGCCCAGCCCCAAAACCGGCTCGCCAGGAGCGCCGCCAACCCGCACATCAGCGTCGCGCTTATGGCGGCCGGCAGGCGCGCCGCCCACTCGGTAAATCCTCCCGCCAGTGCGAAAACGCCCGCCGTGACCCAGGTCAGGAGCGGCGGCTTGTCCACCCACGGCTCGCCGGCGAAGCGCGGAATGAGCCAGTCGCCGCCGCCGAGAATCTCCATCGCCGGATGAGTGATGAGCACTTCATGCCGCGTCAGCGTGCGAGAACCGCCGTCGAGAAACGGCAGAAACACCGCCGCGCCGTATGCAAGCGAAAACAGCACGGCGCTCCAGGCGACCGAACCGCCGAACGCCGGCACGGCACCTCCCCGCCGGTCGCTGTCGTCGCCCGCGCTGGGCGCTCCCGCGGCATTCACGCCATTGGTCAAGTACGCTCCGCACACCAAATGCGCCGAATGCCCGCTGTCGGAACCGGCGGCCCCGCGATCGGCCACTCGGCCGCACCGTCGCGGCGCATTCTACACGACGTTGCGCGTTGAAACCGGGTGGGTAGTTGTCACGACGCGCCAGGCGACCGCCGATCGGATTCGGGGTCCACGCAGGCAAGCATCATGGCTCGCTGCGGCCACGATCTTCGCGACGCGCGGACTCGTTGCGCTGATCCCCCCGTCGCCCCCGGGACGCGAGCATGATGATCCCGTGAAGCGTCAACGGCCAGCGCTTCGCCCCCTTGAGCCGGCGCGGGTGCAGCAGCCGCCAAAGCCCCCACAGCCCCGCCATCGTCGCCGCCAGCGCAATCGGATACAGCAGCTTGAACAGCACGTGCCGAAGCGCGTGTACCCCAAGCCACGCCCAGTCGCCCTCGAACGCGAGCATCGGCCGCCTCACCTCCGTGCGGTCTCGGACCGCAAGGAGAGCCACAAAGCCACGAAGTTCAACGGCCGGCGGCGTCCTCGGGCGCAGAAGCGTGCTGCGCCGCGAATAAACGCAACGGCAACGGCGCGGCCTCCTCCGCCGAGACCGCAACCACGCGGCGACCCCGCGCTACTTCGCGAGCACCCGGACCAGGTACTTAGCGCCCATCGGCCCGATCACGGGCAGCGCCATCCGGCGCTCATTCCACGCGTTCAGCGCGCCGAGGACCATCAGGCCCAACACCGCGACCGCCAGCGCCAGCGACACCATCCCGGCCAGCAGCGCGATCGGGAGCAGCGTGAGCACCAGCGTAATCGCGATGCTGGCCGACACCGCCGCGATCCACAGCCCCAGCGCCTGACGGGCGTGAATCGTCGCGAACGCGTTCGTACGCTGGATCGGCGGCACACGCGGAAACCGCGGTACAACGTAGGGCAGTGTTGCGATTAGCCTGCCCTCGCGAGCGTCCCGAGCGGTCCCGAACGACGCGTCGCCGACCGGTTGAGACGTGATCCTCTCCCAGGGGCTGATCGCGGCGTGCCCGACGTCTTCCGCAATCAAACCGCCCCGCAGCTCAATCCGCCGAAGCGGGTCGGAATGTGTCACCCGGGAGTTGCGCCGCGGCCCATCCTTCCGGCGCGAGTCGCGCTCTGTCCCCCCCACGACCGGACGTGCGCGAATGCGCGCGGGGCGCGAATCGTGGCTACTTGCCGCGCGGCGTGGCGTCCGCCGGAAGATCGCCCAGCGCGAACTGAATGCCCGCCAGGTAGTGCCGTAGAATCTTCGGATTCCAGTAGATCTCGTCGCGATGCCCGAGCGAACAGTAGTACACCCGCCCGCGCCCCTGCATCCGAACCCACGAGATCGCGAAGTCCCCGTCCGTCCGGTGCACGCCGTCCTTCTTCATGTCCGTCTTCGAGCAGTCCAGGCTCAACAGCACGCGCAGCTTGTCACGCGCGTACGGCGACTTGAGCTGGTAGATTTCATCGACGATCGTGAAGTCGCCGTCGCTGCATGCCGCGTTCACCGGGTGCGACGGCTCCTCGACCTTCACGCCCACCTGCTCATGCCACGGGTGCCCGTCGAAGTAGCCGCCGATCGTCGCCCCGTACCACTCCCACTGGTAGTGCGTGTCCGTCGCGGCGTGTATCCCCACCAGCCCCTTGCCGCCCTCCACGAAGTCCCGCAGCCCCTCCTTGCGCAGCTCGTCGCGCTGCAACGCCGCAGCCTGCTGTTCCTGCGGCAGCTTGTCGAAGTCCGGCGCGAAAAACAGCTCGCCGGTCGTGTTCAGCATGCAAACCGCGTCGAACTGCGCCAGCGACGAAGGCTCGAAGACCGCCGGGTCCTCGCTGTGCTCGATCTCGAACGCACGCGTCTTCTCCGCCAGGGCGCGCATCGCGGCCACGCCCGCCGGTATCGACTCGTGCCGGAATCCTCGCGTCAGCGTGAACACCAGCAGGCGCCGCGGACTCTGCGGCTTGGCGTAGGGCTTGTCGGGCGCCGCGTCCAAAATTCTCTTCGCCATCTCTGACGCGAGCTCCGCGCCGAAGGTGGTGGCGGAAAGCGCTGCGGCAAAAACGACGACCACCATGACAGATGCCCGATTCATGCCAATCCCCGATGCGGTCCGGCGATGTGCCGAGGCCGAAACCACGCGCATTCTAGCCGCGGCTGATTCCGGCCACACGAGCGCACGTACCGTGGCAGTTCACTCCAATCGTCATTCAGCCGCCGCTTGCGTCGCTGCCGAACGCGTCGATCGTACGCTTCAATCCCTCTTCCAGCCCGACCCGCGGCTGCCAACCCAGCCGCGTGCGCGCGCGCGTAATGTCGGGCCGGCGCAGATCGGGATCGTCCGCCGGCCGCGGCACGAACGCCAGCCGGCTGCGATTGCCCGTCAGCGCGATGATCTTGCGCGCAAAGTCGGCGATCGACACCTCGTCCGGGTTGCCGATGTTCACCGGCTCGCTCACGTCGCTGGCCGCCAGGCGCAGGATTCCTTCCACCAGGTCGGACACGTAGCAGAAGCTGCGCGTCTGCGAGCCGTCGCCATGAACCGTGAGCGGCTCGCCGGCCAGCGCCTGCGAGATGAAGTTCGGCAGCACCCGGCCGTCGTCGCGACGCATCCGCGGACCGTACGTGTTGAAGATGCGCACCGTGCGCGTCTCGATCCCGTAGCGGCGGCGGTAATTCACGATCAGCGCCTCGGCGAAGCGCTTGCCCTCGTCGTAGCACGCTCGCGGCCCGATCGGGTTCACGTTCCCGAAATACTCTTCCCTCTGCGGATGATGCTGCCGGTCCGGGTTGCCGTAAACTTCGCTCGTGCTCGTGTGAACGAACGTCGCCCCCGCGGCCCGGGCCAGCTCCAACAGCCGCCACACCCCGTGCGCGCAGACATCCATGATTTCCAGCGCCTTCGGGCCGAAATCCGCCGGCGACGCGGGGCAAGCGAGGTTGTACACCGCGTCGAGCCGTCCGGGCAGCTCAATCGGCCGCACAACGTCGTGCTCCACAAACTCGAAACCACGCCGTCTTGAAAGGTCCGCGATGTTCCGCCGCTGGCCCGTGCAGAAGTTGTCCAGCCCGACGACCGTGTGCCCCTCGGACAGCAACCGCTCGCACAGGTGATAACCGATGAAACCGGCCGCGCCCGCCACCAGTACGCGCATCGCCGCCTCCCGCCGCACTCGCCCCGCGCCAGTCCCCAGCCGCCGCGACCCGAATTATAGTGCGCACCGCCGCGCGAACACCGCCGCGGCAAGAGAGGAACCACGCGCATGCACATCGCGGTGATCGGTTGCGGCTACGTGGGTCTCGTGACCGGCGCCTGCCTGGCCGACTCGGGAAACCACGTCGTCGCCGTGGACGTCGACGAGGAACGGCTGCGCCGTCTGTCCGCCGGCAGAAGCCCGATCTTCGAGCCGGGGCTGGAGGAGCTGCTGCGCGCCAACCTCGCCGCCGGAAGACTGCGCTTCACCTCCGACCTGGCCGCCGCCGTAGCCGCGGCGCGCGTCGTCTTCATCACCGTCGGAACGCCAGCGCGAGACGACGGCTCGCCGGACGTGAGCGCCATCGAGTCCGTCGCATCGGCGATCGGTGCGGCGCTGCGCGGCGCGGCCGTGATCGTCCTCAAGAGCACCGCCCCGGTGGGAAGCTGCCGCCGCCTGGAAAGCCTCATCGCCGCCCGAACCACCCAGCCGTTTCACGTCGTCAGCAACCCCGAATTCCTCAAGGAAGGAAGCGCGGTCGACGACTTCCTCCGCCCGGACCGCGTGGTCATCGGCGCGGCGGACGCCGAGGCGGGCGAGATCGTCGCCGAGCTGTACCGCCCCTTCGTCCGAAACAACAAGCCGATCCTGCTCATGAGCCGCGAGGCGGCCGAGTTGACCAAGTACGCCGCCAACGCCTACCTCGCTACACGCATCAGCTTCATCAACGAGATGGCCGAGTTGTGCGAACGCTTCGGCGCCGACGTCGACGAGGTGCGCCGCGGCATCGGCGCCGACGAGCGCATCGGCCACCACTTCCTCTACCCCGGCCTGGGCTACGGCGGAAGCTGCTTCCCCAAGGACGTGCAGGCCCTGGCGCACGCCGGACGCCTGGCCGGCGCCGACTGCGGCCTGCTCGACGCCGTGCACCGGCGGAACGTCTTCCAACGCGAAAACATGCTCGCGCGAATCCGCGCCCGGATCGGACCGGAGCTGCGCCACCGCCGCATCGCCGTGTGGGGACTCGCGTTCAAGCCCAAAACCGACGACGTGCGCGACGCGCCCGCCATCTCCCTGATTCAGGCTCTCTTGAACGACGGCGCGGCGGTCGCGGCGCACGATCCGCGCGCGCTCGGCACCGCCCGAACCGTGCTCGGCGAGCGCGTCAGCTTCTGCGACGACGCCTACGCCGCGCTCGACGGGGCCGATGCCCTGCTCGTCTGCACCGAATGGATGGAATACCGCAGCCCGGACTTCGAACGCATGCGAAACGCGATGCGCCAGCCGCTGATCTTCGACGGACGAAACATCTACGACCCGGCCCGCGTGGCGTCGTATAATTTTGAGTATCACAGCATCGGCCGCCCGGCGGTCCATTCCGCCTGATCCGAGCCGCGCCGGTAAGGAAGCCGGGACCGACGCATCCGACCCCATCGGGCGTTGGTCCGTCGAACCGCAACACCCGCGGGGTCCGTCGACCCCGCTCCTGTACGATCACGGCTCGGTTCGGGGCGCACCGCGGCCGCCCCAAAGGGGTTCGTCATGGAACTCCGCGTCGTCTCGCTTCGAAAACTCCTCGCCGAGAAAACCGCCCCCGCCGACCCCGCGCTCATCCGCGACGAGGGCGCCGGCGTCGTCCGCTGCCTCGCCTGCGGCCACCGCTGCAAGGTCCAGCCCGGCAGGCACGGCGTCTGTCACGTGCGCTTCAACCAAGACGGCGTGCTGCGCGTCCCGTTCGGCTACGTGGCCGGGCTCGCGGTCGACCCGATCGAGAAAAAACCCTTCTACCACGCCTACCCCGGAACCGAGGCGCTCTCGTTCGGCATGCTGGGCTGCGATTTCCACTGCGGCTATTGCCAGAACTGGGTCACCAGCCAGGCGCTGCGCGACGACCACGCCATCGCCGAACCGACCTATGTCGCCCCGGAGCGCGTGGTCGAGCTTGCCCTGCGCCAGCGCTGCCGCGTCCTCACCAGCACCTACAACGAACCGCTCATCACCTCCGAATGGGCTATGGCGATCTTCAAGCTCGGCAAGCAGGCCGGCCTCGTCGGCTCGTACGTCTCCAACGGCAACGGCACGCCCGAAGTGCTCGAATACATCCGCCCCTATGTCGATCTCTACAAAGTCGATCTGAAGGCGTTCCGGGACAAGTCCTACCGCGAACTGGGCGGCACGCTCGCCAACACCCTCGACACCGTCCGCCGCCTCAAGCAACTCGACTTCTGGGTCGAAATCGTCACGCTGGTCGTGCCGGGCTTCAACGACTCCCACGACGAGCTGCGGCAGATCGCCGAGTTCCTCGCCGGCGTCTCCACCGACATCCCCTGGCACATCACCGCCTTCCACCCGGACTACCGCATGACCGACCCGCCGCCTACCGAGGTCGAAACGCTGCTGCGCGGCTACGAGATCGGCCGCGCCGCCGGCCTGCGCTTCGTCTACCCCGGAAACGTGCACGGCATGGTCGGCCAGCGCGAGAACACCTGCTGCCCGCACTGCGGCGAGACCGTCATTCGCCGGCGCGGGTTCTACGTGATGGAAAACCTCATCCGCGCCGGCGCCTGTCCCGCCTGCGGCACACGCATCCCCGGCGTCTGGCAGGACGACGCCCCGCGACGTTCGACCGGTCCCGGAGTGCCGCGCTCCGTGCGGGTGTGATCGCCGCTCGAGTCGCCGCGCTTCATCCGTCGCACCTTTCGTGAATTCAACATCTTGCACTCGGCATTCTGCGTTTCCCGTTCCGCTTTCGGCTTGCTTCTGCACTCCCCGCCATTTCTCCCGCACTCCACGCCATTTCTCCCGCACTCCACGCCAGTTTCCCGCACCCGCCGTGCCGCCGCCCTCTTTCCTCGCTTTTCAGTTCTATCCTTCCATCAGCCTCGCGGCCGCCCGGTGCCACCGGCCGCCGGCCTGACCACGCGGGCATCGGCCTTGCAGGCGTCCTGCAATCAGCCCTTGCTCAACGGCCCGTTGGTGTGGCTGAACGCCAACGGCTTCTCGGAGGTGCTTGGCAGCCAGAGCGGTTTGAGCCGGCCCGAA
>JABRWC010000002.1:0-52774 GCA_039961675.1 Phycisphaerae bacterium | reverse complement strand
CGACCCGGACTATGTCACCTGCGCGCGGATCGCCGTCTTCGAACCGCCGCGCGCGTAGTAGAAATGCCGGTCGAGCACGAGCCGGCGCGGCGGTTCGAAGACGGCGATCCGCGCGCAGGTGACATAGTCCGGGTCGTCCTCGTTCTCGCCCCAGGCGGCGGACCAGATGCCACCGGCCGTGGGGACGATCACCACGCGCGCGGCGAACCACCAGGCGCGGACGTCGGAAGGCGTATGCAGAAGCGCGAACACGCGCTCTGCGCGGTGTGGCAGCTCGATCTCGTGCGCAAGCGATCGCGTCGTCATGGTTGCTTCCGTGGCTCTGGCGCGAACACGCAGTCGGAACGATCCCCGCCGCCGATGATAGGTGCCCGCGTCGTGGCACGCGAGCCGACAGCGCGGCAGGAGCGAATCGTCGAGTCGCGGTGCTCAGCCCGGACGTTCCGGCGACCGCGTCGCATACACTCCGACCACGTCCAGCAACGTCGCCGGGACGACAAGCCGCGCGCGGCGCAGCGCTCCGAGCGGCAGCCGCCCGAGCAGCTTTTTCTCCAGCCGTTCGACGATGTAGCGCAGCGGGCACCAGTTGATCTCGCGCACGACCCGGCAAACGCGGCACCCGGCCTGCGCGATGGTCCGCCGCAGCGCAAGCGGCGTGAAGAAGTACAGGTGCTCGGGCAGGTTGTACAAGTGCCAATGGCAACCGCTGAGCCGCGCGCACAGGGAGCTGAGGTCTCCGGTCGAAAGCGCCAGCACGCCGCCGGGACGAAGTCCCGCTGCGGCCGTTCGCAGGGTCCGAACCGGGTCGCGCAGGTGCTCGACCACGTCCCAGAGCGCCACGCAGTCGTATGCGCCGACTTCGATGCCACAATGCTCCGCCGGAGCGCACGTGACGGGCAGTCCGCGGCCGCGCGCCACGTCTGCGGCGAACCGGCTGACTTCCAATCCCTCCGCCTGCCAGCCCGCGCGGCGCGCTTCGTCGAGGAACACGCCCGTGCCGCAGCCGATCTCGAACAGCCGCCGCGCGGCGCCGCGCGGCGCGGCCGCAAGCCGGGCGATGCGCCTCAGGCGCGTCGTGGCCGTGCGCCGCACGCCGGCTTCCATCGAAGCGTAGTCGCAGTAGCCTTTGGCGCTGGATTCGGACTGAAAGTAGTCTCGGTCGTAGAACGCCCCGGGGTCGAACGCCGGCCAGGGCCACCATCCCAGTCCGCAGCGCGGACATCGCAGGAGGTCTTCGCCGTTCGGAAGCCGGATTGTGCGGCGCGGCGCGGCCGAGCATACCGGGCACACGAGCGGAGCATTGAGCAGGATCATGGTTGTCTTGAGGCGCCCGCCGACGCACCGCGCATCGGGTACACGTGCTCCGGGCCCGGATACTCCCGCGATTCGATCGCGCGCACGTATTCCCGCATCGCCGACTCGATCGCGCCGCGGAGCTGCGCGAGGACCGGAACGAAGCGCGGCGGTCGCGGCGCGCCGAACCCCAGCATGTCGTGCGTCACGACAACGTGACCGTGACAAGCCGCGCCTGCGCCGCAGCCGACGACCGGCACTTCGACCGCCGCGACCACCGCTTGCGCCGCCTCATTCGGCACGGCTTCGAGCAAGATCATCTCGGCGCCGGCGTCGATCATCCGCCGCGCGTCCTCGACCAGCGCGCGGATCGAGGCTTCATCGCGCGCCTGCGCGCGATAGCCGTCCGGACTCAGCACCGATTGCGGGCGCAAACCGAGGTGCGCCACGGCCGCGACGCCCGCGCTGCGGGCCGCTTCGATCAGCTCGGCCTGGTCGGAGCGCACTTCGACCTTGACGGCGTCGCAACCGGCCTCGCCGGCGAAGCGGCGTGAGCCTTCGGCGACGCGCCGCGCGCCGGCGGCGATGCACTCATACGGCATATCCCCGATGAAGAAGACCTGCGGCGCGCCGCGCCGGACGGCCTCTCCCAGCGTAATCATCAGTTCCAGCGGAACCCCACGCGTGTTCGCGTGACCCAGCAGCACGGTGCCGAGCGAGTCGCCGATCAGCAGGGAGTGCACGCCGGCGGCCTGGGCGGCGGTCGCGGTGGGATAATCGTACGCCGTGAGCATCGCGAACTTGCCGCCCGTGCGAGCGAGTTCGCGCAAGGATTGCAGCGTGATGCGCTGTGTCACGGGCGTTGTCATGCGCCGCACTCCGGGAACGCGTCCGCCCTCGTCACCCCGGCCCCGATAATACCTTGTCGGGACGGCGCTTCCCATCAGCAGCGCACCCAGGGTGGACGCCGCGGGGCGCCCATTGGAACACTTCAACCGGGGTGCTTCGTGGCGGCATCGGAACCAGCCGTGGAAGACTGCGTCTCGGTCCGACGCCCGCGAGGCGATAAGGGGACACGGTGCTGCACGCGAGTCGCGCGGACATCTGCGTGATAGAGGACGATGCCGCCCAGCGGCGGCTGCTGGTTGCCCAGCTCCAGCGACAGGAGTACTCCGTCGTCGAGGCCGGCACGGCGGCGGAAGGCTGGGAGTTGATCCACCAGCACCTCCCGCGGGTGCTGATCTGCGACCTGGTCCTGCCCGACGCCGACGGCCAGAAGCTCTGCGACCGGGTGCGCGCCGACGAGGGCCTGGACGGCACGTACATCATCGCGGTGACGGCTTTTGATTCTGACGGGCGCAAGCAGTCCCTGCTGAACGCCGGGGCTGACGACTACCTGGGCAAGCCGATCGACATGAACGAGCTGCGTGCCCGGATTCGCAACGGACTGCGGCTGAGCCGGCTCCAGGAGCGCCTGGCGCGGGCGGCGTGGACCGACGGTCTGACCGGGTTGGCGAACCACAGTGCGTTCCGTGATCGCCTGGACCAGGAGTTCCAGCGTACGCGCCGCTACGGCGGCGTGCTGGCGCTGTTGATGATCGATCTCGATCACTTCAAGGCGATCAATGACACGTACGGGCACGAGATCGGCAACAAGGTGCTCGAACTGACCGCCCAGCACCTTCAGACCGCGGCGCGCAACACGGACCTGGTGGCGCGCTACGGCGGCGAGGAGTTCGCCGTCATCTGTCCGCAGACGCGGATCGACGAAGCCTACGTGCTGGCGGAGCGCATCCGGCGGACGTTTCCGCAGCATGCGCGAATTGCGGCGTACCCCAGCCTCGAGGTTCACGCGTCGATCGGTGTCGCGGGGACGGAGGACGGGCGCGTCTCGTCCGTCGCGGAGCTCATCAGCTTGTGCGACCAGGCGCTGTATCGCAGCAAGCGCGCCGGGCGCAACCGCATCACGCGCGCCGATCAGCCCGCCGCGGACGTATACGTCGCCGAGCCGCACACGGACGAGATCGATCGGCTCCGCAAGGAGATCGTGTCGCTCGGCATGCGCACCAAGGAGCTGTGCCTCCAAAGCGTGTGGGCGCTGATTCAGGCGCTGGAGGCGCGCGACGGGTACTCGGCCTGGCACTCGCGGAACGTGACGCTCTACACGCGCTGGCTGGTCGAGGCGGCCGGCTGGCCGGAGGCGATGCGCGCGGCGGCCGCCAACGCGGCGATGCTGCACGACTTGGGCAAGATCGGCGTCCCGGACCAGCTCCTGCTCAAGCCGCGGCCCGCGAATGAGAAAGAGGCGCTGGCGCTGCGGCAGGTGCCGTCGATCACGTGCACAATCCTCGAGCCGCTGCGGGTGTTCGAGACCGAGGTGCAGATGATCCGGCACATCCGCGAGTATTGGGACGGCAGCGGATTTCCGGACGGGCTCGTGGGGACGGCGATCCCGATCGGCTCGCGGCTGCTGGCGATCGCCGAGGCATTCGACTCGCTGACGTGCAACCGCGCATGCCGTCCCGGGCGGACCATCGACGAGGCGGTCGAGCAAATCCGCGCCGCATCGGGCGGCCAGTTCGACCCCGAGTTCGTGCAACTCCTGGAGCGCGTCGTGCGCCGGCAGCGGAAGCGCTGGCAGACGCAGGTCCAGCGCGCCCGGACGAAAATGCCGCGCGCGGGCGCGGCGGCGCTGGCGGGATGATCGGCGCACGCGGGCCGCGGAATGCTGACGCGGCTCGCGCGCAGGACTCCACAATATTCGCTTCGGCCCGCCGCGCCGTCCCACAGCGGACGATCATCGAACACAAAGTCCGACGCTACGGGGCCTCGGGATCGGGAATGATGATCGGCCGCGGCGACACGGATACGTGGTCGAACGGCGCCACGCCGTCCCGGTCGATGTAGACGAAGAACCAGAAACGGCCTGGCTCAAGGTCGGAAGCGACCGACCAGATCAGCGAATCGTTCACGCCGTCGAGACTGGCCTTGCGGTCCTTGAGGATCTCGCGCTCAGCGCCGTCCGTCTCGGCGGCCTCGTTCGGCAGTTCGTCATCGTCGATCACCACGCGGATCAGCGACTCCTCCGTCGGATCGTCGTCGCGCCATGAAATCGTGATTGACGCGCCGGCGTCCGTCTCCGTGTTCGCGTCCGGTTTCAGCACGGCGACCAGCGGCTTGTCCTCGAACTCGCGGCGGAAGACCAGCGCCTCCGAAGTCTTGATGATCGGTGAGCCAAGCTCGGCGTTGGCGATCAGCACGATCTTGTAGATGCCGTCCGGGACCGGGTCGCCGTCCGCCTTGTCGCCGCTCCACTCGAAGCTGTCCTCCTCGGTGCCTTCCTCCAGAAATCGCTGGCTGAGAATGACGATTTCGTTCCCGTTGGATGGGTTGTCGTCGGACGTGAGCGACAGGTCCACGAGCAACTCGCGGTCCGGCGCGGACACGGCGTACGTGATGGTCAGCGGGTCGCCCCCGGTGACGAACTCCGCGTCTTCCGCCGGAGCGGTGATCTCGAATTTCGTCTGGTCAAAGGTCGGTTCCTCTTCCACCTCGAGAACCACGATCTGCGCCGGCCCCTCCACGAAAATGCCCTCGCTGAATTCGTCCGACAGCTCGGCGTAGAGGTTGTACGTGCCGGGATCGACGCGGCCGCCGGCGGCTTCCGCGTTCCAGGTGAACGAATCCACGCCGCCGCTGGTCGGTATGTCGCGCTCCAGGATCGTGATCTCGTCGCCGTTGGCGTGGTCCAGGTCGGGATCGATACCCAGGACCAGCTTGCCGTCGCCGTCGGGGTCGAACGCGGTCCAGCGGATCGACAGCTCGACCGGATCGTCCTCGCCGTCGCCGTCCGCGTCCGTCGGCTCACCGAAAGTGAAGGTCTCCAGCGGCTCAGTGAATTCCAGCGTCGGCGGGGCGTTCAACGTGATCTTGCCGGGCGCGAACGCCTCGGCGGACCGGCCGCCGGCCTCGATCCGCACCAGCACGCTGTACGCGCCGGAATCCACATCGCTCGTATTCCAGTCGAGGCTCTGCAATGTCCCGGTGCCAAGCACGCGAATTCCGCCGGCGATGATGATCTCGCTCAGGTCCTCCCGGTTCCGGACCAAAACGGTGGCCAGCGCGTCGTCGCCCGTCAGGTTGCCGGCGGTCCACTCGATCTCGACCGCGGTCCCCTGCGGAACGGTTCGATCGCTGGACGGCTTCAGCACGGCGACGCTTAGCCCGGTGGGCGTCGGGAGTTCCTGTGCGCCCGGACCGAGCGTCTCGAGATCAAATAACGGCACGCAGGTGGCGGCCGGCGAGAAGGCGAGAGTGACGATCAGGAGTACCCCGCAGGCCTTGGTCGGAAGGTTCACGTCTCGCCTCAACTGACGGTGCGCACACCGAGATCGGAATTCAACAGAGTTATCGGCATCCAAGCAGCGGCGCTTCATTACTGCGGCCGGCTGCGACGGCGCGCCAGCGCGTACACGCGCGGCGCAAGTCCGTCCATGCTGATTATTTGGCACACCGATAGACCGTCAAGCCGCGGCTCGCTACGCTCACGCGCCTGTCGCGGCGCGGCCCGTAGACGGTCGTGTCGGACGCGACCGGGTGAATGGTACTCGAAAACGGTCCATGACCGAGGTGTTCCGGCGGATGCCGAAAGCCCCCCATCGCAAGCCGCCGCGGGCTGACGCGGCAGGTCGCTCGGCGGACGCCGCGGAGACCGGTGCCGCGCCGTCACCGTGGCGGGCATCGGTTGCAGCCGAACGGTTCGAGCCGTCGCCGCTGCTCATGCGCTGGGGTTATATCGGACCGGTGTTGCTGTTGCTGGCGGCGACCGCGTACGGGGTGCTCGAGGTTCACTCGTCCACGGACACCTGGATCGGACTGGCGGCGGGCAAGCAGATTCTCGAGTCGGAGTCGTTTCCCACGCAGGATACGTTCAGCTACACGTTCAAGGGCCAGCTCTGGTACAACCAGAACTGGCTCACGCACGTGATGCAGTACTGGATTTACGAGCACATCTCGCCGAACGGCGTCATCTATTTCACCTGGGCGATGAGCGCCAGCATCTTCGCGCTCGTGTTGGCCGCGTGTTATCTGCGAACCCGGCACTGGCTGGGTTCGCTGGCCGCAGCGGCAGTAGTGGCGCTCGGGTGTCGCGACTTCCTGAGCGCGCGTCCGGCAACCACCGGATTTTTCTGTATCGCTTCGCTGTGGGCGCTGATCTGCGCGCTGGAGGGGCAGGACGCCCGCCGGCGCTGGTGGCCCATCGTGCTGTTGCTCCCGCTGCTCCTGTTCTGGGGGAATGCGCACGGCAGTTTCGTATTCGCGTACGGGATGGTCGCGCTGTACGTTGGCTACTGGTGCATCGCGCAGGTCGTCCCACGCGGGGCGCACTGGCTCGTGCTGCCGATGCCGCTGATGCTGCTGTCGCTCGGCGTGCTCGCGCTGCCCGTCTTCTTGAACGTCCTGCCACCAGCGGCGCGCGAGCTGCCGTTGCTCAACCTCGCGGCCGACGTGAACGCCGTCTTCGCGTCGAACCAGGTGGTGCGCGCGTTCCTGGCGGCGGCCGGGCTGGTCGCATACCCGATCCTCGTGCTGGCCATGCGGCTGCGGCCGCAACCGCCCGCGATCGGAATGCCGCAAGTGGTCGGGATTATCGCCGCGCTCGTGGGCGCCGTGATTCTGACAATCGCGCTTGGACCGTTTGGCGTCGGGAACTTCATTCACCCGGCGAAGGTCGCGGGGAGCGAGTTGTTCCGCACGGTCTCCGAGTGGCGGCCACCGTTCCAGGTTGCGAGCTTTCCGCCGGTCTGGCGGTTCTGGCTGCTGCTTTCGCTCGCAGCGGCGCTGCTGCCGCTCGCGGGGCTGGCAGGGCTTCTGGGGCGGATGTTTGCCGTCGCCGCGCCCGAGACGCGCGAGCAGCGCTCGCTGTACTGGAGCCCGTACGACGTCGCCGCGATCATCCTGGGGCTGGCGATGACGCTGTGGGCGCGGCGGTTTGCGCCGATGTTCCTGATTTTCGCCGCGCCCGCCGTCGTCACCTGGGTGCTGCTGCTGACGCGCGGGATGCCCGCGGCGGCCCGCCGCTGGGCGGCGCTGGGTCTCATGGGCGCTTCGGCGATCGGGGCGCTTGGCGTCACAGTGGAGACCGCGACGAAGGCACACAAGGAGTTGGTGAAGTCGTTCCGGGACATGCCGAACGCCACGTTGCTGGAGCGCGTCACGCGCTACGACGTGACGCCACACGAGGCGATCCTCTTCCTGGCGCGGAACGACCTGGCCTGCAACCTGATGACGGAGTGGACACAGGCCGGGCCGGTGATGTTCTTCGCGCCCGTGGCGAAGGTGTACATGGACGGTCGCTCGCAGCAGGTGTATACGGAGGAGCACTACCGGCGGTACGTCGCGCTGTTCAATGCGGTCGGCGTTCCGGCGGAGCGGGTCGGCGCCCTGCTGGCGCGACTCGTCGATGAGTCGGATACGAACGCGCTCCTGCTGCGCAAGTCCGCCGGCATCGAGTCGCTCTGGAGCGCGGTAGAGCAGGACGCGGAATGGAAAAACGTGCTGTTCACGCCGCGCTGGGCGCTGTTTCTGCGCCAGGACAGCCCGCCGGAGCGCCGAGTCCGGCAGCTTGCCGCGGAGGGCCGCCTGTGGTGGCCGGACCTGCCGGAGGCGGGGTTGGCCCGCGCCAACCTGTGCCTGTCGCTGTCGCCGCCGGACTTTGCCGGCGCGTTGCAAGCATGGAACGGCGCGGTGCGTGCGGATTTCCGGTTCGCCGGCGCGTGCTACCCGTCGATCGCGCGCATGCTCCGGCGGTTGAACCGCGTGGACGAGGGGCGACGATACTTCGCGTCGGAAGCGCAGCGGTTCGAGCAAGCCGGCGGCGCCATGGACGAGAAGTTGCGCGCCGCCGTTCAGGCGGCGTTGCGGCGTGCGCGGGAAATCCTGGAGCGGGAGGCGCCGGATACGCGGACGGAGTCACGGGACAACGGTGAGTCGGCGGGCGAGGTTCCGCCGTGAAGCGGCACAAGGCGAGCGGCCGGTATACGGAGAGCCTGCCTGGCGTCGGACGCAGACGATGCGGGCCAGGCGAGGACGTTTTCAATCGGCATGCGGCGGCCCCAGCCGAGCCGCGACCGTGAGGGAGCGGTCGAGCTCGGCGGCGAAACGGTCGGGAAATCAACGAAACCGCGCTAGAATTCCGCTGCGAGCGCAGGAGGATTTAACGCGATGTTCAGCGGTGCGAGACGGGCGTTGCCGGGGCTGCTGGCCGCAAGCGGGCTTGCCGTGACGCTGACCGGTTGCGACGGCGCCGCCCTGGCCAATTTCTTCGAAGAGCGCTCGGGCAACGTCAGCGTCGTGATCATCAACAACACGCCGTACCGCGCGCTGCTGACGCTCGGTGCCTACGACGAGATGGACCGGAACCCGCCCGGCGCCGTGCAGACGCAGCAGCAGCGCATCGAGGCCAACACGGCGATCAGCCCGCTGACGGTTCCCTGCCGGAGAAACACGGCGATCAACACGGCGCGGCTCATCCGCCGGCTCGTGGACACGAGCGCGACGGCCACGCTCGACGCCGACCTGCTCGATACCGTGATCCGCTTCTCCGCGGCGCCGAGCGGCTCGCAGGCCGCGGACCTGCCGACGGCCGGAACCGCGGCGCCGATCGAGGTGCTGCTCGGCTCCGATTACACGTGCGGCGACCAGTTGATCTTCACGCTGTCCGAGGACCCGAATTCCGCGGGCGGCTTCCGCGTCGACTACAGCGTCATCATGGACGAAGAAGACGACGCGTGACCGGGCAGCCCCGGTCCGGTCCCGTCACTGCATGAACAAAATCTCGTCGGCGGTGTAACCGAGAATCCGGTAGTTCGGCACGTAGTCCACGTCTGGTTCGAGCGCCGGCATCCACTCGCCGCCGTTCATCGTCAGGTCGCTGGGCGTGAGCCCCGTTCCAGCCAGCGCGTCGGCGTGGTCCGCAGGCCGGTATGAGCCTTCGCCCGCCGGGTTCATGTAGTTGACCACGATGGTGTTGCTGCTCTGGCGGCGATAGCGGTCGTCGCCGGCGATGTCCACGCTCACGCTGCCGGCGGCGATGTCTTCGTCGCGCGTGGTCAGGCCGAGGTCGGTGATGGCGTGAACCTGGTAATAGCGCCAGCGATACACCGGGAACTGGAACGTGCCGAACCCGGGCACGTCGCGCGGCACGGTACGCGTGACCGGCACGGGGTGGTCCATCACGCCGCCCGCGGCATGACAGGTGACGCAGCTCAGATTCGCGCCGAGCGCTTCGCTCTTGGGCCGCACGCCGTGGCCGCCAAGCGTGATGCCGTTCGAAAACGCGGGATAGTTTTCGAGCGCGGCGAAGTGGTCCGGCTGCTGGTCCGCCGGCAGCTTCATGCCCTCGATGGAGAGATAAATCTTCATGTCGGTGCCGTCGGGGAGCTTCATGCTGACCAGGTCGTTGCCGGTCTCGTACGGCGGGTACCAGGAGTAGTCCGCGGGCAGCCCCATTGGACCGTTGAAGCCCTGGAAGGCGCGCAGGCCGTTGTTGGCCGCAGCGAGCATGTCGAAGTTGAACGCCGCGCCGACATCGACGAAGCCGTTGTGGTCCGCGTCGAACGGCGAGCCGGAAGCGATCTGGTAACGGACGTACCCGTAGGTACTCTTATCGAAGAAGACCAGATTCGGGAATATCTGCATGAACGCCATCGCCTGTCGGTCGGGGTCCGCGGACAGAAAGTCGTTCAGCGTGATTCCGCGCACTTCGTCGGCGCTGAGCGTCAGGAAGCCGAGCGCCTCGAAGATGTCCGCGTTGGCCCCGTCGGCCTGGAAGCGGAACATCGTGTGCGCGTTGTACTGGTACTGGCCGTCCATCGCCGCCCCGCTGACCATCTGCCCGTTGAAGTAGCGCGCGTCGAAGACCATGCCGTTGGCCATCGGCTTGAACGGCGTGATCTTGGCGCCCGGCGTCGTCCGCAAGGCGAGCGTCTGCGCCAGGAACGACACGTTGCCGTTGAACCACGTCAGCGTCGGGTACGTGCGGAACGCCTCCCAGTCGGTGTTCACGTCCTCGTCCGTCCCGTCGTTGAGGTAATGATCGAGCGTAATGACCTTCGTGTCCTGGCCGTCGGCGCTGCGCCCGAACGTCAGGTTCGCGCCCTGACCCCATAGCGCGTACGTGATGCCGGACGAATACGGAATGTGGCACGTTTCGCACGCCAGCTTGTCCAGGTGCGTCTTCATATGCACCGGCTTGGGCAGCGCGCCCGTGTCGTGGCAAGTCGTGCATGTGAGCTGGTTTTCCGCCGAACCGACTGCATAATCCGCCGCCATGATGTCGCCGCCCACGCTGTCGCCCCGGCGGAACTTGTGATGCTCGACGGTGTGGCAGGCGACGCAGTGCCGGTGCTCCCCGCCGCCGATCGCCGCCACGGCAGGCGAGACCGCATGCACGTCGTGCCCGGCGCGGAAAAGCGTGCCGCGCTTGTAGCCGGTACGCGCGTGCTCGTGGCAGCGCAGACACGTCTCGTCGTTCGTGGCCCCAATGGACGAAACCGCCGCGAAACTGCGGTCCTGCGCCACAGTCGGCCAGGGCGTTTCCGGCTGGCCGTCTCCGTCGCGGTCCTGCATCAGCGGGGCGTCGGCGACGCCGTCGCCGTTCATGTCGATCAAGGCGTCCGGCTGGCCGTCGCCGTCGAAGTCGGTATCGTCATGGGAGGAGCGCGCGTCGCCGCCGGCGGTGGGCGACGCGCCGCCGGCCTCGGCGTAGCCGGCGATCTTGAGAGAGGGGTTGTCGGCCGGCACGGAGGCGTATTCCTCGGCGTGGCAGATCAGGCAATCGAGGCCGCCCTCGACCAGCCGGGCCGCCTGGCCCTGCGGATCGGGAAGCCCCATCTGCTCAAACTGGGCCGCGAAGAACGGCTCCATGACGGGCAGGAAGCGCCCCGCGTGGCACTTGCCGCATTCGTCGATCTGCACGTCGCTGGTGTAGTTGATGAGCGCGGTCGAGGCGGGCAGACCGCAGGCGCGGTCCAGCATGCCGTGCGCACCGCCGCCGGGGAACAGAATCCGCTCGTTCGTGCTGGCCCACCGGAAATGCACGGAGTCCTTTAATTCGGCCACCTGCTGGGCGTGACACTTTCCGCAAAGTTCGCCGGCCAGGTCGCGCTTCACCGCGGCGGCCGCCACGCGCTTGTCGCCCAGCAGGTACTCATCCGTATCCGCGTCGTAGCGGAACAGGTGGACGTCGACGGGTTTGCCGGTGGCGGAAGGCTCGTTGCAGTCGGCCGGATTCGTGCCCGGCGGGCAGCCGCCGGCGGCGAACGCCAGCAGGCCGGCACATCCGATGAGCGTGAGGGTTGATGCGGGGCTGCGGTACATGATCACACCTCGCGAAGCGCGCCACGAGAAGCGAGCGGCCACGTGCCGTTCATGGCTCCGATTCTCCCCAAGCGCACGCGGGCTTGTCTGTTCCCCGGGCGGGTGAATCGTCTCCCCCCAAAAGGGGGGGCGCGAAATCCGCGCCCGGGGGGGGCGAAGGGATGCGGGCAGGCCCGGCGTCAGGTCAACCCGTGCTGCACGGCGAACCGCACGGCGGCGGTGCGCGAGCGCAGCTTGAGCTTGCGGTAGGCGCTTTTGAGGTGGGAACGCACGGTGGACGGGGCCACGTGCAACTGCTCGGCGATGCGCTCGTTGTCCAGCCCGCGCCCGACCAGGCGCAGCGTGCGCAGCTCGCGCGGCGTGAGCGACGCGACCGGGGCGGGCGGCTCGTTGGGGTGCGTGGCGAGGTCCAGCAGCTTGTGCGCGATCTCCTGCGTCAGCTCGACCTTGACGCTGCGCTCGGTGGTGACGTCGCAGAACAGCAGCGCCCGGCCGATCACGGCGCCGTCCTGCCCGAGGCACTGCGTCGCGTTCAGCTTCAGTTCGAGCGCGTGCGGCCAGTGGACTGAAATGTCGCCCATGCAGTTGCCGCTGCGGCAGGCCACTTCGGTCCAGAACGCGGCCAGTTGCGGGTCCAGCGCCAGCTCGCAGAAATCGCGGCCGACGCACTCGCGCGCGGGTAGGCCAAGCAACTGCTCGGCGGCACGGTTCAGCCAGACCACGACGCCGCGCGGGTCGATGAGGATCAGTCCGATCGAGAGGCCCGCGACGGCCTGCTGGAGAAAGCAATCGTGGAACCGCTCGCAACCGGGCGGCGTGGCCGGGCGCGGCTTGGGCGGGGGCCAGGCGGCGCGCGGCGGCGGCGGAATTTTTGCGTTTGTGGGGGGAAGCTCGATCTGCCGCACGGCCCGCAGACGGACTCCGCGCGACCGCCGGCCCGGCCCATCCGGCCGAGACCGCAACGCGCGCCGCACTCGCCCATCGCTCGAGGCTCGGCCACGACTCATATGAAGAGTGTAATGCCCCTCGCGCGCCCGCACTACCGGCTACGCTGGTGCGCGCAAGCCCTGGATACGGCGCGCACTCGATTTCGCTATACTGGAGGTTGGACGCGTCGAATCGAGGCGAGCGCTGCATTCGACGCCGACCACTCCACTCCAGAAGGGGAATTCATGAGCTTCAACGCGAGAGCTTGCGCGGCGGGAGTGCTGCTTTGCGCGGTCCATTCGTCTCCGCTGGGCGCGGCGGAAGCGTCCGGCGTCGCCGACGCGGCTGCGCAGCCCGCAGTGCGGCACTGGGTGTTTTTCGCCGACAAGGGCGTTGCGGCGCTCGAGGCGCCGCAACGGGCGGTCGCGGCTGCGGAAGCGACGCTCGATCCGCGCGCCGCCCAGCGGCGGGCACTGCGACGCACGCGACCCGGGCTGGCGGACTGGCAGGACGTGCCGGTCGCGCCGGAGTACCTTGCGACCTTGCGCGAGACCGGCGCACGCGTTCACGTCGTCAGCCGCTGGCTGAACGCGGCCAGCGTCGAGGCGGGCGAGTATCAGCTTGCGCAGATCGCTGCACTGCCGTTCGTGGAGCGCGTGGAGCCTGTGCGGCGCGGGCGGCGCGTCGAGCCTTTGGGACTGACGCCCCGGGACTACGGCGCCGTTTCGCGCGGGTTCTACGGCTATGCCGAGGGTCAGCTCGCGCAGATGAACCTGCTTGCGCTGCACGCGCAGGGGTACACGGCCAACGGCGTGGTCATCGGGGTGCTCGATACGGGCTTTGAGCGCAGCCACGAGGCGTTCAACGAGCCGGGACATGCGCTCGAGGTGCTGGACGAATGGGACTTCGTGGACAACGACGGCGACACGAGCGCCGAGCCGTCCGACTACTGGGATCAGCACACCCACGGCACGCTGATCCTGGGCACGCTCGGCGGCTACCGACCGTTCGCGTACGTCGGATCGGCGTTCAACGCCAGCTTTGTGCTTGCGAAGACGGAGGACGTAACGGCCGAGTATCCGGCGGAAGAGGACAACTACGTCGGCGGGCTGGAATTCGTGGAAGCGCACGGGGCCGACGTGGCCACTTCATCGCTCGGCTACATTGACTGGTACACGCAGGGCGACCTCGACGGCCTGACGGCGGTTACGACCATCGCGGTCAACGCGGCCACCGAGAACGGACTGATCTGCTGCACGGCCGCGGGAAACGAGTATCACGACTCCAACCCGGGCACGTCGCACCTGATCGCGCCGGCGGACGCGTTCCAGGTCATCACCTGCGGCGCCGTGGACGGCGACGGCTTCATTGCCGACTTCAGCTCAGACGGACCGACCGCGGACGGCCGCGTCAAGCCGGAAGTCCTGGCCCAGGGCGTGGACACGATCTCGGTCTGGCCGTACGACACGTCCGGCTACGCGTACGCCAGCGGAACGTCGCTCTCGACGCCGCTGGTCGCCGGCGCCGTCGCGTGCATTGTGCAGGCGCACCCGAGCTGGACGGTGGATCACCTGAGGCAGCGGTTGACGACGACGGCGAGCGATTTCGTCGCGAACGGCACGTACGACCCACAGTACGTCCGCGGGTACGGAATCATTGACGCGCTGGTTGCGGCGAGCGCCCCGGCATGCGAGGGCGACCTTGACGATGACGGGACGGTGGGGCTGTCGGACCTGTCCGCGTTGCTGACGAACTTCGGGGCGCCGAGCGGCATGAGCTACGCGGACGGCGACTTGGACGGCGACGGCGACGTGGACCTGGCGGACCTTAGTGCGCTGCTCACGGAGTACGGGGCCGACTGTCCGTAGCGCGGGGGGAGCGTCGTCGTCGGCCGGACGGCGATTGCGATTGCGCGCGACTGCTCCGTCACGGGCGCGGGCCGGCAGCGCGCGTGGCGCCCCGCACTCCCGTGCGGGGTTCGGATGGGTGCTCGCGTGCGCGCGGTTCCGCTGCGGCGCTTGCTTGCGCTCGCAATGATGATCGCCATACCGTTTGCGGATCGGGTCGCGATCCGGCACCGCGCCTACGCGGCTACGCGCGTCGCCGGCGCAGGACGAGCAACGCGCCGCCCAAGACGCCCGCGGCGGATGCCGGCTCGGGTATTAGCACAAGCGACAACACCGTTCCGTCTGTCACGGCGAACGGCGTGTCAAAGCTCCACTGCACATCGTTGTTGCCGAAGCCGCCGTCCTGGTAGCCGATCGTCGCCGACGCGCCGCCGTCGATGCCCGGCTGCTGGATGTCGGCGTAGAGGAATTGGGCGTAAACGGGCGAGTTCGGGTCCACCGTCTCGAACACCTGCACCTGAAACGTCATCGTGGGCTCCGGCCCCGGCCCGGGACCCTCGCGCCGCTTGCGGTCCCACTGTACGATCGTCGTGTCGCCGATCGCCTGCGCGTAGACGTTGCCGACCGTGTTGCCGATGTCGTCCCACTGGGGCAGCAGCGCCTTGCCGTTCCCGTACGCCCCGATGCTGGGGATCGGCTGGTTGTTCGGGGCAAGGTTTGTATCGGGAGGGTTCGCCAGGCCGATGCCTCCGTTGTTGCCGACGATGAATGGGCCGGCCGGCAGGATCGCGTTCCCGTTCGGCGAGATGAACACCGCCTCGTCGTCGCCGGAGAGGTTCAGCGGCGTCCCGGTGCCGGAGATGTCGACGAACGTCCCCGGGATGTTGTCGACGATTGTGAGTGCGGCGGCTCGAGCGCCGGCGCCGGCCAGCGCCGACACGCACGCGGCGAGCGGAATCAACCACGCGCGCATCATCACCCCTCCTCCTGTGCGCCGAGCCAGCGTCCGGACCCGAAGCGCAAGCGCCCGGTCTCGTACGACCCGCGGCGAGACCGACCCCGTAGTGGATCGTATGATGATGGAAACCGGCCGCAGAGTCCAGAAGAATCGCGCGCTTGACGCCGGGGGCGACGCGTCCAACACTGCGCGTTACCGGACGATCGTGGGGTTCACCGCGCGCCATCGACGAGGCTGCCAGTGGAGTACCCGCTCTTCGAAGTCCCCGGCGTCGGAGGCGGTTTGCTGATCGCCGCGGTCGCGATCGTACACGTCGTCATCGCCCATTTTGCGGTCGGCGGGGGTTTTTTCATGGCGATCGCGCACACGCTCGCGGTCCGCCGCGGCGACGCGCTGCTCGCCCGCTACGTGAAGGACCATGCGCAGTTCCTGGTGCTGCTGGCGTTCGTCTCGGGCGCGCTGACGGGCGTTGGGATCTGGTTCGCGATCGGGATCGTGTCGCCGGCGGCCACCAGCCGACTGATCCACAATTTCTTCTGGGGCTGGGCCGCGGAGTGGTGCTGCTTCGCCGTCGAGATCGTCGCCGGATACGTGTACTACTACGGCTTTCACCGGCTGAGGCCGCGCCAGCACCTGGTCGTCGTCTGGGTGTATGCGGTCGCTGCGTTCCTCAGCCTGGCGATCATCAACGGCATCCTGACGTTCATGCTGACGCCGAGCCGCTGGGCGGAGATGATCCGCGGGCGAGAGGCGTTTCACGCCGACTGGGCGTTCTGGCTGGGGCTGTTCAACGCGACGTACTGGCCGTCGCTGCTCATGCGCTCCGTGTCGTGCCTGGCGCTGGCCGCGATCTTCGTCGCGGTGATCGTCAACCTGCGGGCGAACTACACGCGCGAGGAACGCCAGCGGATCATCAACCTCGGGGCCTACTTCATGGCCCCGCTGGCGCTCATGATCCCCGCCGGCGTATGGTACTTCGCCGAGTTGCCTCCGGCGGCGCAGGCGAAGATCCAGGGCGGCGCCGTGGCCATGACGCTGTTCTTCATGTTCGGCCTGGCGGCGTCGCTGCTCATCGCCGGATACGCGTACTTCGGCCTGATCCGCGGCGGCCGCTACATCAACCTAGAGACCAGCCTGCTGCTGCTGGCGATCGCGTTCATCGCCACCGGCTCGATGGAGTTCGTGCGCGAAGGCGTGCGCAAGCCGTACGTGATCCAGGACGTGCTCTACAGCAACGGCGTGCCGACGTACGACGGCTGGCCGCAGCGGCTCCAGAACGAAGGCGGCCTGGTCTTCATGCCGTTTGCGCGCGCACCGGGCCAGAGCGTCGCGGACATCCGGGCTCTGCCGCTGCACGAGTCGGGCGCGTACGTGTACCGCGCGCAGTGCCGCGCGTGCCACGAGATCGACGGGTTCAACGGCATCCGGCCGCTGGTCGCGGGCAAGAGCCGCAAGTTGCTGCTGAGCATCCTGCACGAGCTGGACGCGTACGGCTACATGCCGCCGTTCCTGGGCGACGACTATGAAATGCGAGCGCTCACCGAGCACCTGCTGAAGCTCAGCCTGGGCGAAGCGTACGTGCCCATCAGCGATGAGGAATACGAGAAACTGCTCGGGGACGCGGGAAGCCGGCCGCGCGAAGGCGCCGGCGGCGCCAGCGGGGGAGAGGCCGGGTGACGACGCTGCTCGCGCAAACTTCCGCGCCGATCGACTACGTCCCGGCGCTTGATCCGTTCGGGCTGCCGGCGCCGGCGTGGGCGCTCGAGCTGCTGTTGATGTTCGGCATGCTCGTGCACTTCGCGTTCATGAACTTCGTTCTGGGCGGCGCGGTCATCGCCAGCGCGCTCGACGCGCTCACGCTCATGGGGCGCGCCAATCACAACGCGACGGTGCGCGTGATCTGGCAGGTGCTGCCGGTCGCGCTCAGCCTTACCATCACCACGGGCGTCGTTCCGCTGCTGGTCGTGCAGACCCTATTCGGCAGCTTTTTCTACACCGCGAACGTCCTGCTGGGGTTGACATGGTGTGCGACGATCCCGCTGCTGATCGTCGCGTTCTACGCTGCGTACGTGCTGTCGTACAAGCTGGGAAACGCGCTGAGCGGGCGGCTGGGGAGCTGGAACCAGTCTGCCGGAAAGCGCCTGCCGATCTCGCTGGCCTGCGCTCTGCTGTTCGCGGCTGTTGCATGGATCCTCACGAGTAATCACGTGCTCAGCATTCAGCCGGAACACTGGCCGCAGGACGGCAAATGGGCGCAGAACCGCCTCGTGGCGACGCCCGGGACGAGCGTGCCGCGCTTCGCGCATTTCGTCGGCGGGTCGGTGGCCGTGGCGGGACTGTGGCTCGTCTGCATCGGCTGGTGGCGGCGCGCGCGCGGGCTGGACCCGCCTTCCATCACCGACAGCATGATCCGCACCGGCCTGCTGGTGTTCGTGACCATGGTGCTGGTCGCCGCGATTCTCGGCCCGGCGTTCGTGGCGCTGCTTCCGCAGGAGGTGCGGCAGAGCCTGTTTCGTCCCAACCCCTACGCGGTGTTGTGGTGGCTCGGCCTGCTTGGCGTGCTCGTGCAGCTTGTTCTCGGTTACGCGGCGCTGCGCCAGCCTGGGCAGTTCCGCTGGGTGTGCGGGCTGATCGTCGCCGCGGCCGTCTCGCTCATCGGCATGCTCGCCGCGCGGGAGAACGTCCGCCAGGCATACCTGGGCCGGGCGGTCGTCGGCTTTGAGCTGCGCGACTGGTCCATTCGGACGCAGCCGACCAGCATCGCGATGTTCCTGGTGTTCCTCGTCCTGTCGCTGATTGCGATCGGGTGGCTGCTCTGGGCCAGCGCGCGAGCGCCAAAAACTCCGCGCCACGAGAACTGACCGCCCCGCCGCGGAGCCCTCATGCCCGACGCCGCTCGCCAGCGCCGCAACGAAGCGTGGCTGCTGCTGTCGGTCCTGGTGCTGGCGGCGGCGCTGCGCCTGACCGCACTGGTCCAGATTCGCGAGATCGGGTTCTTCCGCCAGCCGATGTCGGACGGTCGCGTGTACGTGGAGCGTGCCCGGCAGATCGTCGCCGGCGATTGGCTGGGACCGGCGGAATTCGTCCACGCGCCGCTGTACGCGTACGTTCTGGCCGCGATCGGCGGCCCCACGGGCGACTACGTGTGGGCGCCGCGGTTGTTCCAGATCGTCCTCGGCGTCGCCACGGTCGCGCTCGTCTACTCCTCGACGCGCCGCGTGTTCGGCCCGCGCGCCGCGTGGATCGCGGGTGCATTGCTGGCGCTGTACCCCCCGGCGATCTTTTTCGACCTGCTGATTCAAAAAGCGAGCGTAACGCTGGCGCTTAGCGCACTGGTCGTATTCACCAGCCTGCGCGCGGCGCGCGTGGGGGAGGAGACCGCAGTCGCCGAGTCCCAGGGAACGCCGCTGCTGACCGGCTCGGCTGCACGCTGGGCGACGGCTGGCGCGGCCTGCGGGCTGCTGATCCTCAACCGCCAGCATGGGCTGGCGTACCTGCCGCTGCTAGCGCTCTGGGCGTGGCTCGCGCCGCGCGCAGGCACAGCGGCACGTCGGGCAATTCGCGTGGCGTCGCTGCTGGCCGCGGCTGCGCTCGCTGTCTCGCCGTGGGTGGTGCGCAATCGCATTGTGCTCCACGAGTGGAGCGTCGCGACGCCCAACTTCGGCCAGAACTTCGCGATGGGCAACCTGCCGGGGGCGACCGGGACGTATCTGCCCATGGTGCGCGGGGCTGCGAGCGGCGACCGGGAGCAGGCCGGCTGGACGCGTCACGCGGAGAACGCGCTCGGGCGTGAGCTAGCGCCGCGGGAGGTCTCGGACTTCTATCTGCACGCCGCGCTGGCGTGGATCGGCGAGCAGCCGGCGGCCTGGCTGGCGCTTACCGGAAAGAAGCTGGCCATGGTGCTCGGCGCGCACGAACTTCCGGACACGGAAGACTATTACTTGTACGCCGAGCATTCGGCGACGCTTCGACGGCTGGACCACGTCTGGCACTTCGGCGTGCTCGCGCCGCTCGCCGCGCTGGGCGTGGCCGCGACGGCACGAGCATGGAGGGGTCTGTGGCCGCTGTACGCGTGGTTGGTTGTGACGGCGGTTTCGGTGGCCGCGTTCGTGGTCTTCGCACGCTATCGCCTGCCGTTGCTGCCGGTGCTGCTGGCGTTCGCCGGGGCGGGGGTCGCGCGGATGTTCGGCGCGGACGAAGCGCGTGTCGGGCGCCGACGACTCGTGCGGAACGGAGCGGGCCTGCTCGCACCGCTGGCGATTGCCGTGGTTGTCGCGATGGCGGCGAACTGGCCCGCGCTTTCGCGGCGTGCGCCGAACGAGATCTCCTACTGGAACCACGGGCTTGCGCTGGCTGAAGGCGGACGCTTGGAGGCGGCGGTCACGGAGCTTGGGCGGGCGCGGAGCCTCGCGCCGGCGAACGTCGAGATTCTCGAGTCGCTCGGCGGCGTGCTGGCTGAAATGGGGCGTTGGGAAGCGGCGCTCGACTGCTACCAGCAGGCGCGCGACGGCGACCCCGGCTACGCCGCCGCGTGGCGCGGCTTGGGGGAGGCGCAGTTTGCACTCGGGCGCACCGAGGCGGCTGTCGCAAGTCACAAGCAGGCCGTGGCGATTGACCCGCGCGATCCGAGGTCGCAGAACAGCCTGGCGAGCACGTACGCGCGGCTGGGCCGGTTCGACGAGGCGCTCGCGATGTTCGACCGGCTTCTGGCCGCGAATCCGCGATTCGCGGAAGGGCACCTCAACCTGGGCAACACCTATCTGGCGCTGGGGCGAAGCGAAGAAGCGGCGGCCGCGTACGAGCGCGCGCTGGCGGTTCACCCGGACTACGCCGATGCGCTGTTCAACCTCGGCGTGCTTGAGATGAACCGGGCGAGCCCGGCGCAGGCGGCCGAGCACTTTCGACGCGTGCTCGACGTGAAGCCGGACCATGCGACGGCGCCGGCGGCGCTGGTCGAGGCGCTCGTCGCCTCAGGTCGCAGGGATGACGCGGCCAAAGCGCTGGCGGAATTGCTGCGACGCCACCCGCAGCGCTCGGACCTAGAGGAGCTGCGTAAGCGGCTGGACGGCAGGCCATAGGCGCAAGGTCACACTGCGCAGCAGCCCGGCGGCGGCGCGCGCCGGCGTGAATCCCAACCGATGATCCGCTATAATCGCGCTGGAGGCGAGCCGAAACGTAGCGCGCGTCCGGCAGCTCCGGGCGGGGCCTTTCGTTTCAGATCCTCATCTGCATCCGATCCTCGACAGACGGAGTTGGACATGCTTCAGCGGTCTTCCGGATTGACACGCACGCTCTCGGTATGCGTGCTTGTTTCGTTCAGCGCGTTCAGCGCTCGCGCGATCGATTCGGCGATCGACGCGGCCGACGAGGGCTTCGCTCCGGCGTTCGTCGAGCAGCCGGGCGTGTTGGAGTTTACCGGACGCATGGTCGTTCGGCCGGTGCAGCCCGGGACGTGGGCCCAACGCGGCGTGCCGGAGGCCGTGGCGACGCAACTGGACGAACGGGCCCGTGCGAGGGTCGAGCCGCGCGCGGTTCAGTACTTTCCCGAGGTCGATGAGTACGTCGTGGAACTGGTCGCTTCGGAGAACGAAAACGACTATGCGCGCCAGATGATGGGCACCGGCGATTACGAGTATGTCGTTCCGGATTGGCGCTGCTATCCGACGTTCATCCCCAACGACTCCAACTACGCAAACCAGTGGCACCATCCGGTGATTCAGTCGCCACAGGCCTGGGACCTCAACACGGGCAGCGCGTCGGTCACGTGCGCCTTCGTCGACACGGGCATCGACCTGGATCATCCAGACCTGGCTTCGCACCGCGTGCTCGGCTTCAATTCCGCCACGATGACGCCCGAGGCGAGCGGCGGCGACGTGAGCGACATCAACGGGCACGGCACGGCCGTCTCCGGCACCGCCGCCGCAATCGGCAACAACGCGATCGGCGTGGCCGGCGTAGGCTGGAACCAGCGGATCATGATGGTCCGCACTACGAACAGCTCGGACGGCTCGGCGTCGTCAACGGCGATCCTGGCCGGCGCGCGCTGGGCGGCGGAGAACGGCGCCCGCGTCGTCAGTGCCAGCTACAGCGGCGTCGGCAATCCCTCGATCGAGACCACCGGCGCGTACATCAAGTCGCTCGGGTCGCTGTTCTGCTACGCCGCCGGAAACGACGGTACGCTGATCTGGGGCTACGACCATCCGAGCGTGATCGTGTGCGGTGCCACGACATACGGCGACGCCCGCGCGAGCTTCTCCAACTACGGCCCGGACGTCGACGTCTTCGCGCCCGGCGTCAACGTCTGGTCCACGCTGAACGGCGGCGGGTACGGCGGCGTTTCCGGCACGAGCTTCTCTACGCCCATGACCAACGGCGTGATCTCGATGATCTGGTCGGCAAACCCGGCGCTGAACGTCGAGCAGGTCGAGCTGATCCTGTTCCACACCTGCGACAACCTCGGCGAGCCGGGCAACGACGACACCTACGGCTGGGGGCGCGTGAACGTCTATCGCGCGGTGCAGGCGGCGATCTCGGCCGGCGGCTCCGTGGACCCGGTGGCGGAGGCCGACGCGGCCTGGGCGATCAACCAGCAACCGAAGATCCTGGACGTGCTTGCGAACGACTACGATTACAACCTCGACCCGCTGTCGATTTCGGCGTTTGATTCGACCACGCCCGCCGGCGCGGTCGTCACGCTGGCGCCGGGCGCCGGCGCGGGCGGACGCGACGCCCTGAGCTATCTCGCGCCGGCGGGATTCACCGGCGACGATGCGTTCAGTTACACGCTCAGCGACGGCACGGGCGGGACCAGCGCCGGGAGCGTCGCGGTCGAGGTGTTCGACGAGGCTGACTTCTTGATTCCCGACACGCCCACCTCGGTCCGAAACGCGTTCCCCGCAGCGTTCTACGAACTGAGCAATCCGACGCAGTTGCCGGACTTCAGCCTGCTCACGCCGTACAAGACCAAGAACATCGCGTGGCTGAATTACGCGTCCACGAACGGAGTCTGGTACGGGAGCGAGCGGCCGGACAACGTCGGCGCTGTGTACCGCGGCATGATCTACGTGCCGGTGACCGACGTGTACGAATTCTACACCGAGTCGGACGACGGGTCCGCGTTGTACCTGAACGGCGTCCAGGTCGTGGACAACGACGGCCTGCACGGGATGCAGGAGCGCTCCGGCCGCATCGGGCTGTTCGCCGGCTATCATCAATTCCGCGTCGAATTCTTCGAGCGCACGGGCGGGGCCGGCCTGATCGTCAGCATCAAGGGCGGGCCGTTCTTCAAGCAGCCGATCCCGCAGCTTACCTACTTCCGCGACAAGTGCCCGTCGGACATCGACCGCGACGGGCAGGTCTCTCTGGCGGACCTGGGAATCCTGCTTGAGAACTTCGGAGCAACGGGCGCCTGGCACGACCGCGGCGACCTCGACGGCAACCTGGTCGTCGATCTGGCGGACCTTGCTTCACTGCTGGAGGACTTCGGCGCGGCATGTCCGTAGGGCGCCCGTAGGGCCGGCGCTACGCGATTCGGCGGACACGGCGGCACCGCGCTACTGGGTTCGTCGAACAGGGAAATCCGCGGTCCGACGCTGCGATGTGCGCGCGGGGGGAGACGCGAGCGGGATGCGCCAGGCTATACTTCCGACGGCAGCCGGAGGAAGCCATGGCGATTCCCGTCACGACCACCTTCACGATCGAAGGGTATCGAATCCATCGCTATCTCGGCGTGGTTCGCGGCATCATCGTGCGCGCCCCGACGATCGCGCAGGGAATCCTGGGCGGCCTGAAGTCGATCGTCGGCGGGAAGATCGGCGCCTACACCGAGATGTGCGAGCAGGCACGCCAGCAGGCCTTCGACCTGCTCATCGACCACGCCACCGCGATCGGCGCCAACGCCGTCGTCGGATTGCGCTACGACGCTTCGGACATCGGCCGGACCCGCGGCGGGGCGACCGAAGTGCTTTGTTACGGCACGGCTGTCGTCATCGAGCCGGAGACCGCGGGAACCCCGGGATGACCGCGTCTGCTTCGGCGCGGGCAGTTGGTGAGAGAGCGCTACGTACCGTCGCGGCTGCGACGGCGTCGGATTGAACCCGCTTCGAACACCGGCGCGGGGGGCGGCAGACGCCGAAGCGCGCGGTAGCGCTCGACAAACCACTGCGGGTCGCGGCGGTACTCGGCGATGAGCCGCCAGGTGTACGGTCGGCCGCACTCGGGGCAGCGGTAGTGGTCCGGCAGGCCGCTCAGGTTGTAGCCGCAGAAAATGCAGAACGGCTCGTGACGCGATCGCGCGGCACGGCGGATGATGTACCCCGCAAGCGTCAGCGCGATTGCGCCCGTGAACAGCAGCAGTTGAGCCTCGGCGACCCAGATGCCCAGGTTCGGCCAGCGCCAGAACCACGCTCCCAGCGCCAGCAGCGCCAGCGACGGCAGCAGAAAGACCCAGCGCCAACCGACGTGCCGCACCACGTCGTTCCAGCCGGGCTGCCACCACTCGATCTCCTCGCCGGGACGCACACGGATTTCGTTTGGCGTGCTGAGCACGGTTGGGGGCAGGCCAGCTTGCTCGGTCAGGCCGGCCTCCGTGAGAATCCGCGTCCATTCCGCCTCCAGCGGCGTGTCGGACGGCGCGCCGGCGGGCGGGACGGGCGGCTGGCTCTCAACGCTGAGACTCATGCAGCAAGATGATACCCGCTCCCCGTTGTGAACCAGTGGCAGGATGAAGCGGTGCACGGCCACGATGCCGCAACCGGCGCTCGAATCGTCCTGGTGGATCGCCGCCGGCGCTGCGCTTCGGCTGGGCTGCCGGCCGCCGCCCTGGCACGCCTGGAGAACGCGTTGGGCCGCGGCGTGTGGTTTGGCGATCGATTCGCGCGGAAGACGTTTCGCGCGGCTGCACTCGAGACGCTGCGGCGCGAGGCCCCCGGCGGACTCGCGATCATCGGGCCGGGAATACACTTCGATGTCCCGCCGCCGTTCTCCGAGCACTTCGAGCCGATTCAGCTCGGCGCGGCCGATGCGCAGCTCAAAACGCTTTCCGGCGCGGCGCCGACGCGCCAGGAGCGATACGCAGGCGTCTCGCTCGCGCTCGCCGGCGCGATCGTCGCGCTCGTGCTGACGATGATGCTCCTGCCCACGATCCGGACCGGCAATTTGCGGCTGATCGGCGCGCCGCTTTTCGCCGTGGCGACGATCGGACTCACGCTGGCGATCGTCTTCGGCCTGAGGAGGCTGGCCGGGACGTGGTACCTCCTGCCCGGCGCGGTCGCAGTGGTGCGCGCGTTCGGCCCGCGTGCGGAGCGGCTTGCTCTGCGCACCCGGCTTGATTCCTGCCTGGTGCTTCGCTACGACCGCGCCGGCAAGACCGTGGGCCTGTACGCCGAACTCCTGAGCGAGAGAGCGCGGATCTTGCGGACGAGGGTGAGCGAGCGTGAGGCGCTGAGCCTGCTTGCGGCGTGGCAAAGCGCCCGGCCGCCGCCGGCGCCCCAGCAGTTGCAGGAGCTGGTCAACTGACGACGCGATTCGACGGCCGCGGCGGACGTGCCGGCCGATTCGCGAGTCCAATTGTGCGAGCGGCACGGCGCACGACAACCGTTTTGAGGTGTCGATCGAGCGGCGCGGCCGCCCGGAGAGGAACTGAGCATGCCGGCCATCGACGCCGTCATGGAAACCTGCCTGTACTTCGACGACCTGGTGCGCGCGGTCGCGTTCTACCGGGAGGTGCTTCAGTTGCCGCTGCTGAGCGCGGATGATCGCTTCGCAGCGTTCAGCGTCAACGATCGGCAATTGCTGCTGTTGTTTCGCAGGCACGCGACGCTGTCGGCGGTTAATACGCCCGGCGGCGTGATTCCTCCGCACGACGGCAGTGGGCCGAACCACGTCGGATTCGCCGTGTCGGCGGCAAGTCTGCCGCACTGGGAGCGACGGTTCGAGCAGGCCGGTATCGCGATTGAGAGCCGCGTATGCTGGCCGCGCGGCGGCACGAGTCTTTACGTTCGCGACCCGGAACGGAATCTGGTTGAACTTCTCACGCCGGGCGTGTGGGAGATTTACTGACCGTCCGGCGACGCTGCGGGACGTTGGTGAACCCAGCGCACGTATTCCTCGGCGCACGCAAAGCGGTGTATCTGGGCCTCATGCCGAGCGCT
Source organism: Phycisphaerae bacterium (assembly GCA_039961675.1). Classification (GTDB taxonomy): domain Bacteria; phylum Planctomycetota; class Phycisphaerae; order UBA1845; family Fen-1342; genus JABRWC01. Next base: position 27,218 of record JABRWC010000002.1, on the reverse strand, counting down.
TCTGATCCAGCGGTGCTTCGGCCGACTGCGGCGGTCCGCAGCGTGACCGATGTCGGGGGACAGGTCTCCCGACCAGTCTTGATCGTCGGCCCCGGAGGACCGACGCTACGGGCTTCGTCTGGCGCGGCCGACGCTACACCCTTCGTGCGATGCTTTCATTTGGGCAGTTGTAACGCGCCGGTCAGTTGCGAGACGTGTGACAGCCCGCGTTGATCCAGGTACGCCGCCAGGCCGCTGGCGATCTTGAGCGGCGCCGTTGGATCGACGAACAGCGCGGTGCCGACGGCGATCGCCGTCGCGCCGGCCAGCAGGAATTCGATTGCGTCTTCGGCGGTCTCGATCCCGCCCATGCCGATGATCGGGACGTTCGCGCGGCACGCCACTTCGCGGTACACGCGGTGCACGTTGTAGAGCGCCAGCGGCTTGATCGCCGGCCCGCTCAACCCGCCGGTGACGTTCGCCAGACGCGGCTTCCAGGTCTGCGCGTTGATCGCCAGGCCGACGTAGGTGTTAATCAGGCTCAGGGCCTGCGCGCCTCCGTCGATTGCGGCGCGGGCCATCGCGGCAATGTCGGTCACGTTGGGCGAGAGCTTGACGATCAGCACACGCTGCTTCAGGACCGCGCGCACCGCGGCGACGACCTCCTGCAACCGCTTCGGATCGGTGCCGAAGTACAGACCGTCCGCGACGTTTGGGCAAGAGACGTTCAGTTCGATGCCGGCGATGCAGTCGACCGGCTCGAGCGCCGCCGCCACCTGGACGTAGTCCTCGATGCTGTGACCAGCGACGTTTACGAACACGCGCGTCGGCATCGTGCGGATGAAAGGGACTTTTTCGTCGATGAAGCGGCGCAGTCCGACATTGGCCAGCCCGATCGCGTTCAGCAGCCCGCCGCGGAGTTCCACGATTCGCTCGGGCTCGTTTCCCGGGCGCTCGTGAACCGTGACGCTCTTGGTTGTGAAGCCCCCGAGGCGCTCGTAGGGCACGAGCTGCGCGTACTCCGGCCCGTAGCCGCACGTGCCGGATGCGGTCAACACGGGATTGCGGAGCGTCACGCCGGCGAGCTGCGTGACCAGGCGGACGGCTTCTTTCTCGGACGCGTGCGTGGGCATGCGCGGGTCATCTTAGCGGTCGGCGTACAAGCGCGACAGGCGCGCCGCTCCTACGTGTGAACGCGGTAATTCTCGGACATCGCGCACCGCCGGACGACGATCCGGCGCACGGAAAGCTCAAGCGCCCGGCGGTCGATGAAGATCATGCCTCCGCCTGCGCGGACGGTGAAAGACTCGGTTCTCATGCTGGCTGACCGCCTATACGAGTGGCTCGCTCAGACGCCCGGTCCGGACGCCGACCGGATCTTCGCGGCAGCGCTCGAGCACGCCGAGCCTGCGTGGGCGGACCGCATCATCCAGGTGCTGCTGAATCGCGGACAGGACGAGTCGTGGGTGGGGATCGTTAGCCGTTATGAGTCGCTGTCGCGCGACGTGCGGCAGAAGCTGCGGGCCGACCCAGACCGGCTCCACGCGTCCATCGCGCTGACGATCCAGTCGGGTACCTCGACCGCGCGGGCCAACGCGCTGGCCGCGCTGAACGACTCGATCCGTGCTCGAACGGCGTACGTCATACCCGCCGCGCTGCGTGATCCGCTTCCCAAGACGCGTGTGCTGGCGGGCCGCGTCCTGCGTCGGATGGCGGAGCACGTGCTTGACCAATCGGCGCCGCCGGCGGGGGACGAAGAGGCCCAGCGCCTGCTGGTCGAGGATCGCCGCCAACTCGTGCTGGCGCTGCGGGAGGCAATCCGCACTTTGGACGTGCATGGCCGGACCGAGGTGCTCGAGACGGCGCTGTGGTTCGCGGCGGACCTCGGCCGCGACCTGTGGAATGTGCTGGAGGCGCGCCGCTCACGAGCCAGCATCGTCGTCCAGGAGCACCTGTACGAATGGGAACACCCGCGACTGGCGGGGTTCCTGCTGCTGGCGCTGCTACGTCCGGCGTGGCGCGACGCGGCCGCGCGCATGCTCCAGGGCTGGAGCACGCTGCCGGCGGTGAGCGCGGTGCTGAGCGCGGGCAAGGAGGTGGACAGCGAGGCGCTGCGCGGGGCGCTGGGCGCGGTGACAGGCCCGCGCTGGTTTGAGCCGCTCGGGGAGCTGCTCCAGACGCTCCCGGAGGCGGAGCTGAGCCTGCTGCCGCGCTGGGTGCCGTGCCTTGGATTGAGCGAGGAGCAGAAGGTCGCCCTGCTGGGAAGGATGACGCGGGTGAACGCCCCGGCGCTGCACCGTTCCGCGGTGTACGCGCTGGCCCGGCTGCGGTCGGCGGACGCGCAGCTCGTTCTCCGGCAGGTATCCGAGAGCGATTCGCCGCTGGCGGACTTCGCGCGCTGGTGCGTCATCGGCCGGCCCGTGTGCCTTCAAAGGCGTGTGGCTGGGCCGAGCGCGGCGCCCCGCGCCGCGCCGCGCACCGTGCAGCCGACGAAGGAACCGGCCGAGACCAGTCCGGCGGAGCGATGGTTTTCCAGTTTGTGGCGCATCTGCCGCCGGCTGGAACCCGAACAACGCCGCGAACTGGTCGTCCTGCTGCGGGATTTTGCGGACGCGTGGCACACCAGTCTCAAGGTGCGGCTGCACAGTCCGGCGGCCAAGGAGCGGCTGCTCGCGCTCCAGGTGGTCAGCGTTCCGCGTCTCGTGCGACGATTCCAGGACCAGTTCGCGGCGCTGACGCGCGACCCCGTCGAGGTCATCCGTCAACTCGCGCAGCGGCTGGAGCGCTCGGCGACCGATCTGCCGGGCACGCCGACGAGGACGCGCCCGCGAGAGGGAACAACCGGACGCCGGGTGGATTGCGAGAGCATGCTCGTCGCGCAGCAGGAGCTGGATTCTCTGCTGGGCCAGTTGGACGCCGGCACGCTCGACCCGACCGATCCGGAGCGCATCGAGCGGCTTCGCGGCCTGCTGGCGGAGGCGCTGCTCGGCGAGCTGCACGCGTCCGCCGAAGCGGAGGTACGAGGATGAGTTGGGGGCCGCTGCTGGCACAGGCCGATCTGCCGACGCGACAGGAGATGGTAGACGCCCTGCGCCAGTCAGTCAGCGCCGGCCCGGCCAGTTACCACCTGTACACGATTATCCTGGGCGTGCTGGTCGTCGCCGTGCTGCTGCTGCTGCTGTCGCGGTACGACGGCGGGCGGCGCAAGAAACGCCGCGCGCCGAAGAAAGACTATCTGCTGCTGGCGGTCGACGTGCTCGGGTTGAGCGAGAAGACCCGCCGGGAGTTGGCGCTGGTCGCCCGCCGGGCCGGGCTGGAGGAGCCGCTGGCGATGTTGCTGACGCCGATGAACCTGGCGCGCGCGACCGCCGCCGCCTTGCAGGCCGGCGCGGCGCCGCGCATACACGCCAGCATGGACGCGGTGTGCCGGCAGCTCTTCGACATGCCGTTGCCGCCGGCGCAATGACGCCCGCCCAAGCTGTCGACGAGCGCAGGCGGCGTCGCGGACGCGTGGAGCGTTGGGGACCGTTCCAATCTTCACGGCAGGCGCCGGCGGACTTGCCCGTCCGTCGGCAAGTGTTTAGCTTCTCGACCGATCGGGCGGCCTAACTCACCCTCGTCCGTCCGCGGGCCGATTGGTGATGAGAGACGCATCGCCCGCGAGGGCGCAGAATTCCAGGTCCTGCGAATGAACGCGCTCGTCAAGACTCCCAGCCGCATCGCCACACTCCCGCTCCTGATCGCCGCGTGCACCGGATGCTGGAAACCGCCAGACGCCGTCGATCCGCGACCGGGCGCGGGGCTGATCTGGATCATCCCGGGAATTGAGGGCAGCGAGTGGTCCGTGGCGCAAGCCTACCGCGCGCTGCGAGACGGCGGCGTGCAGTCTGATATCCGCGTATACAACTGGTGGAACCCAAACCCGCTTGCCAACCTGACTGAGTACAACCAGAACCGGAAGCGCGCCGGCGAAATCGCCCAGCAGATCACGGAGTACCGCCGGCGGAACCCGCTCGACGACATCAGCCTGATCGGCTATTCCGGCGGCGGCGGACTGGCGGTGTTCACGGCCGAGGCGCTGCCGGAATCCGCGCGGCTGCGTCACGTGGTGCTGATTCAGGCCGCGATCAGCCCGGACTACGACCTCACGCCGACGCTGACGCGGATCGACGGGAAGCTCGTGAATCTCTATTCCCCGCTGGATTACCTGGTGCTGGGCGTGGGAACCAGCGTGTTTGGAACCATGGACCGCAAGAACGTCCCCGCGGCGGGGAATGTCGGCTTCGTCGCGGAGCGCGCGGCGCCCGATCCTGCTCTGCGAAGCAAGCTCGAACAGCGGCCGTGGACGCTGGACGCGGTGCTCACCGGGCATTTTGGCACGCACCTGGGCAAAGCGGAATACGAGTGGAACCGCCGGTTTGTCGTGCCGTACTTCGCGCCGAACGGCGCGGACATCGGCCCGCCGGCGTACGAGGTTCACGCCGCGGAAACTTCACAATCTTTTTGACTCTTCCGCGAAGCGCGGCGAGAATTTACGTGCGGATGCGCCGCGTGGCGCTCGCCACAGCACTTGAGGACGGGAGGTCGCCATGTCGAGACAACAGACCGGGGTCGTTGAGCCCGCGTGCCGTCCGTCCAGATCGCGCTGAGCCGATCGCGCATCGCGTAGTTGGCCGTCTGCCGCGGATGCGTCCGCGGCGGTCATCGCCCGCCGCTCCGTCGCTCACCCTTCCGGCCGGCGTCACGCGCTCCTGATTGCCACGGCGAGGATTCCGCGCGCCGCGCGAGGGCCGGTTGGCTCGCGCGTCGTCGCGAACTGAATTCCCTTCCGTGGGGCGGGCGAGGCCCGCTGATCCATCGAACCGGTCGAATCACTTTGCGATCGAACTCGCCGTCGTGACGGCGGATCGCTTGTCCGCGCACGGCGGTGCGGGGTTGTGACTTGGTGTCAACAAACAACGGGATTGTCCGTGATGAGAGCGCTCGAGTCGTGCGGTTGTAAAGTCTTCGCGGCAACGCCGCCGGATGAACCGCGCTCACCGTCGCGGCTCGGCTGCGATGCCGCGCGTTCGCCAAGTGCGCTCGAATCGAGGCGGGCGGTCTCGCGAGGATTGCTTCCGTGACGCTTGAACAGCTTGGCTGGAATGAACCTGCGGCGAAGTCGTTGCAGGAATCGGGTTTGACAGACGTCGTGCCGGCGCGCGTCGCACGGCAGGACAAACTCAGCTATGTCGTTTACACCGCGAACCGGGCCATGCGGGCGGCGGTCAGTGGCGCATTCCGCCATCGTGCCGCGCGTCCGAACGAGTTTCCCGCCGTGGGGGACTGGGTCGCGGTGCGCCCCAGAAGCGGCCAGGAGGCCGCGACAATCCACGCGGTCTTGCCGCGTCGGACGGTCGTATCGCGGCGCGCGGCCGGCGATCGAGAGGAAGCTCAGGTCATCGCGGCCAACGTTGACAGTCTCATGGTCTGCTGCGGGCTGGACCGCGACTACAATGTGCGGCGCATCGAGCGGTACCTGACGGTGGCCTACGCGAGCGGCGCGGCGCCGGTAATCATCCTGACGAAGGCCGACCTCTGCGCAGGAGTCGACGTGCCCCGCGCGGAAGTCGAAGCGCTGGCCGTCGGAGCCCCCGTGCTGTGTGTCAGCATCCAGGACGCGGCTTCGCTCGAGGCGGTTCGCCGAATGATCCCTCCCGGCCGAACGGCGGCGCTGGTCGGCTCCTCCGGCGTCGGCAAGTCCACGCTCATCAACGGGCTTCTCGGCTGGCAAGCGCTGAAGATCGGCGCGGTGCGCGAGTTCGACGGACGTGGGCGACACACCACCACGCACCGGCAGCTTCTGCCCGTACCCGGCGGCGGCGTGATCATCGACACGCCGGGGATGCGCGAATTGCAGCTCTGGGCCGACGAGGACCACGTGTCCGGTTCGTTCGCGGACATCGAGTCGCTGGCGGCGGAGTGCCGCTACCGCGACTGCTCGCATTCCTCCGAGCCGGGCTGCGCCGTGCTGGCCGCGAGCGTGAGCGGCCGGCTCGCCCCGCAGCGGCTGATGAGCTACCGCAAACAGCTCGCCGAGCTGCGGTACGTGGAACGGCGCGACGAACCCGAGCTGCTGGCGGCGGAGAAGGCGCGCTGGAAAGCGGTCCACAAGTCGGCGCGCAAGTGGATGAAGGCCAAGTACCGCTATTGACGCGGCGGCGGATCGCGGCTTGCGCTCGTTCCGAGCCCGAAGCGCAAGCGAGGGATTGCCGGTCTTTGGCGCGGTCTCCCTCGCTTGTTCTTCGGGCTTGGAATGCTGCGAACGCAAGAAAGCGGCCCCGCGCCGAGGCGCGCGCAACAGCGAGGTCTTTCGTCGCGTAACTGCTCCCATGGCTGGAGCCATGGGCTACGCTCCCATGGCTGGAGGCATGGGCTACGGTCTCCCTTGCGGTCGCGGCTCGGCTGGGATGCTGCGCGTCTTTTCGTGCGCTCGATCCGAAGCGCGCGGTGGAGCGGGTCGCCGCGAGTCCTCTACAATCCCGCGGCGACGATGGGACCGGAGGACGCAATGGACGCTCTGCCGCTCGACGTGTTGTTCGCCATGCCGCATCCGGACGACCTGGAGATCACCTGCGGCGGGACGCTGGCCCGGCTCGCGCAGCTCGGCTATCGCGTGGGCATGCTGCATCTGACCAACGGCGAGCCGACGCCGCTCGGCTCGCCGGAGACGCGCGCCGCCGAGGCCGCGGCCGCGGCCGAGGTGCTGGGCGTCGCGTTCCGGCAGACGCTGGACCTGCCAAACCGCGTGCTGATGGACTGTCCCGAGAACCGCTTCAAGGTGGCGACGGTCTTGCGGCGCACGCGGCCGAAGATCGTGGTCGGCATGGCGGGCCGCACGCCGTCCGCGTCGCCGGACCATTACCAGGCGCAATTGCTGGTGGAGGCGGCGCGTTTCTATTCGCAGCTCACGAAGTGGGACGAGCGCTTCGACGGCACGCCGCCGCACCGCGTCGAGTGGCTCTGGTACCGCCCGACTCCGATCAGCGCGGAGGTCACGCACTGGCACTCGACGTTCGTCGTGGACACGAGCGAGACGATCGAGCGCAAGATCGCGGCGATCTCGTGCTACAAGTCGCAGTTTCCGCCCGAACGGCTCGCGCGGCTGGTTCACCGCATCCGGGCGATGGACGCGCTTGAAGGGGGCCGCGCCGGCTTCGAGTACGGCGAGCTATTCGCGCTGCCGCACCCGCTGCCGCTGCCCGATCCGGCCGGGCATTTCCGCGGGCTTGCGGCGCCGCTGGGGCCGCCGAGCATGCTGCCGAAGGCATGACGCGGGCGATCAGAGCAGCGGCGAAATGCGGGTCCAGAAGAACCAGGCCGCGGGCGCGGCCAGCATCGCCGAGTCGAGCACGTCCAAGAACCCCCCCATGCCGGGGATGGCGGTCCCCGAGTCCTTCATCGCCGCGTCGCGCTTGAGCAGCGACTCCGCGAGATCGCCGGCAATCGAGAAAGCGGCCATGAGGAGTCCGAAGGCGAGCATCGCGCCCGGCGCGGCGAGCGCGGCCCGGTGGGCGCTCAACCACTCGGCGGGCGCCAGTGCGCCGCCGACGAGCACAGCGCAAAGTACCGCCGTGACGACTCCGCCGGCGAAGCCCTCCCAGGTTTTCTTGGGGCTGAGCCAGGGGACGGCCCGGTGGCGGCCAAACGCCAGCCCGGCGAAGTACGCTCCCACGTCCGTCATCTTGATGACGAACATCGAGAACAGCAGCAGCGCGGCGCCTGCCGGCCCGCTGACTTCCATGCGCAGCTTGGTCATGAAGCCGAGCAGCCCGCCGGCGTAGACGATGACCAGCAGCGTCGTGGCGAGGTTCCCCATGACGCGCTCGGTTCCGCGGCGGACGGCCTGCGCCAGGAACGCGACGGCCAGCGCGAGTGCGAGCCAGAGCATGCCCCACGACTCGTCGTACAGCGCGCCCGAGCGGGCGACGTTGAACGACACGTATGGTCCGATCACCAGTCCGCCCGCGAAGACGTACGCTTCGAAACGCAGCGGCGCATACCCCAGGTGGCGCGCCAGCCGCAGCATCTCGCGGACCGCAAGCACCGCCAGGCACAGGACCAGCAGCGTGGAGAGGGCGCCGTTCAGCAGCCAATGATCGAGCGCGACGCCGAAGCACCGCCAACCCGGTCCGGGCATGGCGGATACCGCGCTGTCCAGAGCGGTGATGCCGATCACGGCCAGCGCCAGCAGCGTCCCGAAGATCAGCCTCAGGTGCAGCACGGGTCGTCACGTTCGAGGCGGCGATCCGGCCGCCGGTTGAGCTGCGTCCAGCACGTCGCCAAATCGGCGTTCGCGGGCGGCGAACGCGCGGATGGCTTCGAACAGGTGCTCCTCGCGGAAGTCGGGCCACAGCACGGGCGAAACATGCAGTTCCGCGTAACTGATCTGCCAGAGCAGGAAGTTGCTGAGCCGCATCTCGCCCGCCGTGCGGATGACCAGGTCCGGGTCGGGCAGTCCGGCGGTGTCGAGGGCGTTCGAAATCGCTGCCTCGTCGATCTCCTCGGGGCGCAGCGCCCCGCGCTGAACTCGCGCCGCGATGTCGCGGACCGCGTACGCGATCTCGGCCCGTGAGCCGTAATTCAGCGCCAGGCACAGCGTCAGTCCGGTGTTGTTGCGGCTGGCCTGCTCGATGGTCTCTAGTTCCCGGACGACCGACGCCGGCAGCCCCTCGCGCCGGCCGATCTGCTTGACGCGCACGCGGTTGTCCACGAGCTCGTCGCGGTTCTCCATCAGGCTGCGGGCGTACAACTCCATCAGTCCGCGGACCTCGTCCTCTGGACGCTTCCAGTTCTCGACGCTGAAGCTGTACAGCGTCAGGCATTCGATGCCCAGGCGTCCGCAGGTCGAGATCGCCGCCCGGACCGCGGTCGTCGCGTTGCGGTGCCCCTCAATTCGCGGCAGGCCGCGCTGGCGGGCCCAGCGGCCGTTGCCGTCCATGATGATCGCGACATGGCGCGGCAGGGATTCCCGCGGCAATCCCAGGACGTCCAGCGGGTCCAGTGCGCGCTCCGATGGGGCCATGCTCAACGTCCCTTGTCGACAAAGATGGTCTGCTCGCGGTCGGGGCCCACGCTGATCATGGTCACCGGCGCCGAGAGCAGCCGGCCGAGCGTCTCGACGAAGTTGCGAGCCGCGCGAGGCAGCTCGTCGAAGCGCCGGCACGCGCCGAGGCTCTCCTTCCATCCTGGAAGCGTCTCGTACACCGGTTCGGCCTCCATGAGCGAGTACGTATCGGCGGGAAACGTGTTCAGCGCGCGGCCGCCGGCGCGGTACGCCACGCAAACCTGGACCTGCTCGAAACCGGAGAGCGTGTCGAGGTGCATCACCGCCAGGTGCGTGGGGCCGGTCAGCCGCGCTGCGTAGCCCGCCGCGACCGCGTCGAACCAACCGCAGCGCCGCGGTCGGCCGGTCGTCGTGCCGTACTCACGGCCGGACTCGCGGATGCGCTCGCCGACGTGGTCGCGGAGCTCGGTGGGGAACGGACCTTCGCCGACGCGCGTGGTGTAGGCCTTGATCACGCCCACGACGGACTTGAGCGAGGTAGGCGGAATGCCTGCGCCGCTCGCCACGCCGCCGGCGCCGGAGCTGGCGCTGGTCACGAAGGGATACGTGCCGTGGTCGATGTCCAGCAGGCTGCCTTGGGCGCCTTCGAACAGGAGCTGCCTGCGCTCGGCGATCGCCTGGCTCAGCTCGATCGTCGTGTCGCACACGAAGGACCGCATCTGCTCGGCGAACGTGAGGTACTCCTCCGTCGTCGCGGAAGCGTCGATCGGCTCACGCACGTCGTAGAGCGCGGCCAGGTAGGCGTTCTTGTGAGCGATGATCTCACCCAGTCGGCGGCGGAACCGCTCCGGCGCGTACAGCTCGCAAACGCGGACGCCCCAACGGCGCGAGACCTTGTCGGCGTAGCACGGCCCGACGCCGCGCGCCGTGGTGCCGATCTTCGATCCGGGGAGGGCCGCGCGCTCAGCCAGCATGTCCTGCTGGCGGTGGTAGGGGAACAGCAGGTGCGCGCGGTCGCTGATGCGGAGGTTTTCCCCCGAAATCACGACGCCGCGTTGACGCAGCGACTCGATCTCGCCCAGGAGCACCGCCGGATCCAGAACGGTGCCGCCGGTGATCATGTTGCGTACGCGGGGGTGCAGGATTCCGCTGGGAAGCTGGTGCAGCGCGAACTTGTCTCCCTTGACCACCACGGTGTGGCCGGCGTTCGGGCCGCCGCTGTAACGGACGACCACGTCGTAGTGCTCGACCATGACGTCGACGATCTTCCCCTTCCCCTCGTCGCCCCACTGAAGTCCGACGACGCACGTATTGCCCAGCGAACGGAAGTCCATGCCTCACCACCCGATTCGGCCGCCCGGCCGTAGCGGCTTTTGTAGCACTTGGCGACGATCGGGGCAAACCGGATGACGTCGCCGCGTTCGTATTGGGGGGCGCTACCCGGAGTGTCGCTTCGCTAGGGCTTCGCGGGGAGCGCGGCACGGACCCAATCCGCCAGATCGGAGCGCCAGCCTAACCAAAGCTTGCGGACGCGCCGGCCCTCGTCCAGGAGCCGCACAACGGGAAGCTCCGGATCGGCGTCACCGATCGGCGGACCCGAGAACACGTGCCGCAGGCCGGCGCCGGCGCTGCGGGCCGTTTCCTTCGCCAACGACAGGTCGGAGTCCGTGTTGATGCAGACGATGTTCAGGGGGCTTGTGGAAAGCTCCTCCTGCACGCGCCGCACGACCGGCAACATCCGCGTGGACCACGCCGACTGCGTGCTCCAGAAGAACTCCAGCAGCGGCGCACCAACCAGCTCCTCGCTCCTGATGGTCCGGCCCTCGGCGTCCTGGAGCGACCAGTCCGCGGCGCGCGAATCCAGCCATTGCTCGGCGAGCCGCGCCCGCGCGCGCAGCCGCGGCTCCTCCGCGGCCAGGATTCGCTGACGCGCGAGGGCCAGCGCATAAAACGGAGACGCCTCCTGGAGCGCGCGGGCAAACAGCCGCTCCGGCCATATTCGGCCCAGCCTGCTGATCGCGGCGGCGCCTCCGACCGGGTTCGAATACAGCCGATCGAACAGCGTGTCCTCGGCCCGCAGTCCGATCGCAAATGGCTCAACCTCGCGCAGCCGGTCACGGCACCAATCCGGCGGCAGCGAGTCGGACTGGTAGAGCGTCCAGACGAACTGCTCGACGGTCCCGGCCGCGGTGACCGGCCGCTCGCCCTCGACGCGCACGACCACGCCGCGCTGGGCGTCGAACCAGAACGTGCCGCGCTGCGAACGCGCATCGCTCAGACCGAACGCGGGCGGCGCGTCGAGCGAGAATTCGATCCGCCGCGCGCCGCCGTGCTCCGGGTCGGGGCCATGCTGGTGGTAGGTGCAGCGTTGCCCGAGCATGTCGGGAGGGGCGGTCCACTGCGGCCCATCTTCGATCAGCAGCGGAAATGAAGGCAAGATATCCAGCAGCGGCTCGACTTCGCCGATGCGGTTGCGGTACTCGGGCAGGAACTCGACCACCTGCCGATCGCTCAAGCGCAACAGCGTCCCGCGCGGGTCGATCAAGGGCGGTCCGGAAGCGCGAATCCAGTCCACGAGCACGAGCGCCGTTCGCTCACGCACTTCGAGGCAACGGAGCTGAAACTGGTCCCGGCTCCGAGACGCCACGGTGACGCCGTCGGCCGCCAGCACACGCGCACGCCGCTCGTAGACCAGGCGCTGACCGGGCCGCAGGTCGTATCGGCATGGGCGCGAGGTCGGCTGAGCCGGCGCGGCCGCTGCAATTGCGCCGGCCAGGCCGAGGGCGAGCGCACAGCATGTCCACGGTCGGCGGGGGTTCACGCGGGAGTTTCTATTTTGGCGGCTCGCGGAATGCAAGCCGCACGCGCCCAGCGGCATGGGTCGCGTATCGCCTGCTGGCTTCGTCGGTACAATGTCGTCCATTCGAAGGAGGAGCATCCGCTTGAAGATCATCCGCGAGCCCTGCGTGTATCTGGTCGGTCGGCAGGTTCTGAACCAGTCGGAAATCGACCGCTTCCTCCGCGATCACGGCACGACGTGGGAGACGGACGCGGCGGTCGGGGCCGAGGCGCTGTGCGAGGTCGCCGGGCGCGTGTGCTACATGTCGTTCGGCAAGGGCCGCAAGACCAACCGCGAATACCTGGGCAACATCATCGAGATGCAGCACGGCTCCGTGCTTGAGCACGCGGTGTGGAGCTTCCTGTTCGTCGGCGTGTCCCGCTCGCTCACGCACGAGCTGATCCGCCACCGCGCCGGTTTCGGTTACTCGCAGCTCTCGCAACGCTACGTGGACGAGAGCGAGACGGACTTCGTCGAGCCGCAGTGCATCGCCGGCGATCCCGAGCTGCACGCGCTGTGGGAACAGTCCGTGCTCCAGTCGCTCGAAGCGTACCGCCGGCTCGTGGAGGGACTGTCGCGCGCGTTCAGCGGCGAGCCGTCAGCGACGATGCGTCGCAAGCTGGCCCGCCAGGCGGCGCGCAGCGTGCTGCCGAACGCCACGGAGACAAAGATCTTCGTCACCGGCAACGCCCGGGCCTGGCGGCATTTCATCGAGCTTCGCGCCAACGAGCACGCCGAAACGGAGATTCGCGCCCTGGCCGTCAAGGTCCTGCGAATCCTCCGCGAGGAGTCGCCGAGCATCTTCGGCGATTACCGGTTGGAGCCGGCAGACGACGGCGCGCTGGTGGCGCGGACTGAGCACCGGAAGGTGTGAGCCGCGCGCGCAAGCCCATCCTCGGACCGCGAATGGATGGAGGACAATCGAGATTGCCCGAGCCGTGCAACCCCGTTCGACCGCTCCGCTCGATCTGCCGGCCGGCTTGCCGACGCGCGCTTCGGGCGGCGGCGCTGGCGCTGCTCGCGCTCGCTGCGTCTGCCCGCACGCCCGCGGCGTCCGCAGCGCAGGCCCGCCTGACGCTAACGGACGGGCTGGAGATGCGCGGCGACGTGACGCTGCTCGAAGATCGCGTCGTGCTGCGCAATTCGGCCGGCAAGGTGATTCTGCGCCGTGAGCGCGTGGCGACGATCGACTGGCTTGAGCCGGCCGCGACGCTCGATGAAGAGTACGTGCGGCGCACGTTCGCGCTGAAGGACGATGACGGCGCGGGGCATCTCGCCGTTGCACAGTGGGCTCTGTCGCAGGGGCGGACCGAGTGGACGCGCCGCCACTGCGAGCACGTGCTGCGGAGCGAGCCGGACAACGCCGAGGCGCGGCGGCTCCTCGACGCGGCCGTGGGCGCGGCATCGCAACCCGCGGCAAGCGGCCCGGCGGACGATCGCGCTCGCTCGCCAGAGACGAACCCCGCGCCGCGGCGGACGGCGCGAAGCGCCGCACGACCGGTTCCGCCCGCGGCGCCGGAAGAACCGGAGACGCGCCCCCGGGGTCGCGGCACTATTGGTCCCGAGCGGCCGGCGCTTCTTTCCGACCGTGACGTCAACCGCCTCAAGCTGTATGAAATCGACCCGCACGGACCGGTGCAGGAACTCAACGTGCGCTTCCGGCACGTGCGCGGGTCTCGAGACGTGGATGAAGTCGTGCTCGACGAGCTTCGTGCCGATCCGAATGCGGACCGTGCGGCGCTGCGCATCCTGGAGCGGGGCAAAGCGCACCAGAAGCTCCATGTGATCCTGCAACAAACGGGCATGATGTACGCGGACCGGATCGAAATCCGGGGCGATCCGCCCGTGCTCAGCCGCTTCCGGCGAACCGTGCTTCCCGAAGTGTTGAAGGGCTGCGCGCGGGCGGGCTGCCACGCCGGCGATGTGTCGTACGAATTCCGCTTTCCGGCCGGCTCGACGACCAACGAGAAGTTCGTCTACACGTCGTTCCTGATCCTCTCGGAGTTCAAGACGCCCGCCGGCCGCATGCTCGATCGCACGCTGCCCGAGGAGAGCGCGCTGCTCAAGTACATGCTGGCGGACGAGTCCGGCGCGAGCGCTCATCCGCAGGTGAAAGGCGGGCGCTTTCAACCGCCATACCGCAGCGACGACAACCGACATTACAAGGACATTGTCGAGTGGATCGCGTCGCTGCGGGTTCCGAAGCCGGTGTACGAGCTGGAGTACGACCCTCCGGCGTGGCTCGAGCGCTCGTCGGACTCGCAGCCGGCCGCGACCGAGCCGTAGGGCCGGCCGCGCGGCCTCCCGATTGGCGCCCCTGCGAAGCGACGCGAACGCGTGCGGCGCGCCCCGCTCCGTTTCGGTCGCGCCTCGGGTCGGACCGTACCCGCGCCCGGCGAGAAGCCCAGCATTGCGGCACGCGGCGGGCGTCCTTACTGTATGCGCAAGAGTCCCCCGTGATTCCGTGGACGGGGCGTCGCCGGCGCCTGGCCGCCGGATGGCGTCAGCGCCCGAAGGCAGGCCATGGCCGACCTGCGCCGCGAGAACGAGAACCTCAAGCGCATTCTGGACGTCGCCCGCTACATGGCGGTGACGACCGACCTCGATGTGCTGCTTGGCACGATCGTTGAGGCGACCTGCGAAGTCCTGGATTGCGAACGGGCCACGATCTTCCTGTACGACGGCAAGAACGATCAGCTCTACAGCCGCGTCGCCAAGGGCGTCGATGCCATCCGCTTCCCGGCGGACCGCGGCATCGCCGGCGCAGCGGCCAGGCAGCGCGTCTGCGTCAACGTCCCCGACGCCTACGCGGACAGCCGCTTCAACCCCGACGTCGACCGCAAGACCGGCTACCGCACGCGGAATTTGCTGACGTTCCCGCTCGAAAACATCTCCGGCGACCTGATCGGTGTGCTCCAGGCGCTCAACAAGCGCTCCGGACCCTTCACCGAGGACGACGAACACCTGGCGCGCGTGCTCAGCGCTCAGGCCGGCGTCGCGCTGGACCGCGGCCGACTGCTCGAAGAGTACGCGGAAAAGCAGCGCATGCAGCACGATCTCGAGCTCGCGCGCTCGATCCAACAGGCGCTCTTCCCCAAGCAGAACCCCCGGCTCGACGGCTACGAGATCGCCGGCTGGAACCAGTCCGCCGACGAGACCGGCGGCGATTGCTTCGACTTTCTGCGCCTCCAAGACGGCCGCCTCGCTGTGTTCCTGGCGGACGCCACCGGGCACGGGATCGGCTCGGCGCTGGTCATCGCCCAGTGCCGCTCGCTGCTGCGCGCCCTGCTTTCCGTCAGCCGCGACTTGCAGACCGTCGCCGTCGGTGTGAACAAGCTGCTGGCGGACGACCTCCAGGACGACCGCTTCGTCACCGCGTTCATCGGGATTCTCGACCCGCAGGCCCACGTCATCGACTACATCTCTGGCGGGCAGGCGCCGCTGCTGCACGTGTCCAGTGACGGCGTGGACTCGCGCGCCGCCGGGGCGCTGCCGCTGGCCGTCCTGCCGGACTTCATGTTCGATCCGCCGCAGCGCTTCGAGATGGTCCCCGGCTCGACGCTGGTGCTGCTCACCGACGGCTTCTATGAGACCGCAAGCCCCAGCGGCGAGCTGTTTGGCGAAGAGCGCGTGGCCGGGATCATCCAGGCCGGCGTCAATACCCCGCTCACCGAGCTGATCGACCGGCTGCACGCCCAAATCCAGGAGTTCTCCGGCGGCGCCAAGCAGGCCGACGACCTGACCGCGGTGCTCATCCGGCGAAGCCCGGGCTAACCCGACCGCATTCACGGTGGATTTCCATGCCCGCTGACATGATTCCGTGGACGCTTCCGGACCGCACGCCGCAATGGCAGCGCGAACGGGCGGCCGCACTTCTGCAAGAAATGAACGGCCGGCGCTCCTGCCGGCACTTCTCAAGCCGCCCCGTCCCGCGCGAGCTGCTGGAGCAGGCCATGGCGATCGCTCACACGGCGCCCAGCGGCGCGAATCGCAAGCCGTGGCGCTTCGTGGCGATTGATGACCCGGTCCTCAAGCGAGAAATTCGGCTGGCGGCCGAGAAAGAGGAGCGCGAAAACTATGGCCGCCGGTTTCCGCCGGAGTGGCTCGAAGCCCTGGAACCGCTGGGCACCAACGCCGAGAAGCCCTTTCTTGAATCGGCGCCGTGGCTCGTGGTGCTGTTCCGGGTGGACTCGGAAACGATCAGCGGGAAGACCTACAAGAACTACTACCCGATGGAGAGCATCGGGATCATGTCGGGCTTCTTCCTTATGGCCTGTCATCTGCTCGGGCTGGCGACGCTGACGCACACACCCAGCCCGATGCAGTTCCTGCGTGAGATCTGCCGCCGGCCCGAGAATGAAAAGCCGATTCTGCTCATCCCCCTCGGCTACCCGGCCGAGGACTGCACCGTCCCGAACATCCCCAAACGGCCGCTGTCGGATGTCGTGCAGTGGAACCGCCCGTGACGGCGCGCGCGTATGGACGGGACCTGGCCTACGTCCACGACGCCGGGTTTGGCGCGTTCGCGCGAGACGCCGGCGCCGCGGTCCTGGCGATGCTGCGAAAGTCGGGAATCCGCAAGGGCACAGTCGTGGACCTCGGCTGCGGTAGCGGCATCTGGGCCGCGCGGCTGGTGCGCGCCGGATACGTGGCGCACGGGATCGACATCTCGCCGGACATGATCGCCCTGGCCCGCCGCCGGACGCCGCGGGCCACCTTCGAGTGCGTCTCGCTGCTGCGAGCCGCGCTGCCACGCTGCTCGGCGGTTACGGCGATGGGCGAATGCCTGAACTACCGGTTCGACCGGCGGGCCGGCGCCGCCGCGATTCAGGGCTTGTTTCGTCACGTGTATGACGCGCTGGAGCCCGGCGGCCTGTTCGTGTTCGACGCCGCCGCGCCCGGGCGCGCCAGCGGTCCGCCCGTCAAGCTGGTCGAGGGCTCAGGCTGGCTCGTGCTCTCCACCACGCAGGAGGGCAAGCGTACGCGAGTGCTGACGCGGCGGATCGTGACGTTTCGCCGCGACGGCGGGTCTTGGCGCCGCAGCGACGAGGTCCATCGCCTGCGGCTGTACAAGCCCCAGGAGGTCGCGCGCTGGCTGCGGGCGGCCGGCTTTCGCGTGCGGACGCGGCGGGGCTATGTCGCGGAGCGGTTGCCCGGAGAGTGGCACGTGTTCATCGCCCAGACGCCGCGGCGGCGGAACTGACGGAGCCGAGGCGAGCACGATCTCGTCGTAGCGCGGCTTCGAGCGGTTGGACAAAGCTTGAACGACCGCACACTCCCGCCCGGTTCACGCGGGGATTGGGGCGCGGCTGGGTCGCGGTCAGGGGCCGCTCGCACGGCGGTGGCAAGTCAGTCGTCGCAGTCGATCTCGTCGATGAACCCGTCGTCGTACTCCACGTCGCAATTGCTGAAGTAGAACAGTCCCTGAAGAACGCGAAACGGATCGACGAACACCGTGCACGTCGTCGGCGTCTGGAACAGGTATGCCATCGGCAGCAGAAGCGCCGCCAGCTTCGCGGTTCGTGTACGCATGTGTGCAGGACCTCCGCCGCAGGACTTTCGAGCACGTCTGGGTGTTTCCGCTCTCTCGTCGCGGTCGTTGCGAGAAGCGCTCCTTTATGGACACATTGTACCGCGGATGGTTGGGCGCGAACCACGGCGCCGCGGTGTGCCGAATCTCGGCCCCGGGCCGCGCCGCGCGGACCCCGAAGTTGACGTTATCGGTTCGCGCAAACGACACCGGAATCCGTTTCACGCGACTTGCGGCGTTCACAAACCGATGCTCAGGCAATAACGCGGGCCGTCGGGCGTTCGTTTTGGTGAAGGGCGGCGGGCGGGTCGCAGCCGGAGCGTGTACCCGGCCGCTCCGGCCATCAAACCGAGGGAGCAGGCTGATGTGCGTGAATCGCAGAAGGCGTGGCAGCGCGGGTCTGGTGGTTGCGTTGTGTGGTGCGGCGCTGTCCTCACCGGTGCTCGGTCAGGCGCCGGGGGACGTGCTTTGGGTGACGTCGGTCGAGGGAGACGCGTATGCTTGCCCGACGGTCGGATCCGACGGCTGCATCTACTATGCCACGCACATGTTCGGTGGGGTGCTGTACAAGGTCCGCGCGTCGGACGGTGCGATCATTCAGCAGCGCGACCTGCCCGGCGCGGTCGAGCACAGCGTGGCGCTCGACGAGAACGGGACGCTGTACCTCAACACGCTCGTCGGTCCGCTGGCCAACGGCGGTACGCCGGAGGCCGTCGCCGCGGCGTATCGGGCGGACGACTTCAGCGAGCTGTGGCGCACACCGATCGCCATGCCCGGGGCGGACACCTCGCCGATCGTGGGAAGCAACGGGCGCATCTACCTGGGTGTCGTCGTTAATCCGCAGAACGCGGACAACGTGGCAAACTGCGTCGCGGGCACTTCGTGTGGACGGTACTACTCGTTCGACGCCGCCACCGGCGAGGTTCGGATCGACCTGCCGACCGAAGGCTGGGAAGCGACGCCCGGCGTGATCGACGAGCAGGGCCGCGTGTTTTTCGGCGGCGAAGACCTGACCGGCGGCGTGGAGGGAGCGAACCACATCTGGCCGGGGGCGTTTCACGCGATCTACGGCGATGACCCCGTGCCGCCCGAGACCGAGCCGGAATTCGTCTGGCCCACGTATTACACGAGCGGCGAGTTCGGGAGCCCGGTGAGCTACCTGGACGGTGTGGTGTATACGACGTGTCGCGACGGCTACCTGTACGGGTTCGATGCGGACACCGGCGACGTGGTGCTCCAGCGCGACCTCGGCGCGCCGTCGTGGACCGGCTGTACGATCGGCATGCATCCGGATACGGGCGCGCTTGTCCTCTATACGGGCACCCAGAACATCGACATCGGCCGCGGCGGCCAGTCGCGGCTGTACGCGATCGAGCTGGATGGCTCGTTTGAGGGCAACCTGCTGTGGTGGCGGGCAGTGCCAGGGGGCATGGCGTTCGGAAACCCAGCGCTGGACGATCTCGGGAACATCTATTACGTCACGTCGATCGCCGCGCTCCAGGTCGTGGACGCCAACGGGCAGTTGCTGTGGGCATATAACCTGCCCGGCGGGGAGCTGGGCGGCATCGGCGGGCCGACGATCACGAACGACGGAAAGGTGATCGTGGCCGCCAACGGCGGAGCGCTCTACGCGTTCCGCGCAAGCGGGAACCACCTGGCGGACGACGCCCCGTGGCCCAAGTACAAACACGATCTGCGCAACACGAGCAACGTGCTCACGCCAGTCCGCGAGCGTACCATCGGCGACACGGACGACGACGGGCACGTGACGCTCGCCGACCTTTCGGAACTGCTGGTGCACTACGGCACGCCGGCCAGCATGACGTTCGATCAGGGTGACTTTGACGGTGACGGCGACGTGGACGTGGTGGACCTGTCGGCGTTGCTGACGAATTTCGGCATCTGAGTGGTTGCGTCGGCGCCGATGGATTTCCGAGCCTGGCCACTTGGCCGTGCGTTGAGAAACTTGTGGCACGGTCGTCCCGCCCGTGTTCTCACCGGCGCGGCGCCCGTGCCACAACGGCCCGGTTGGGTTCATCAACGAGTTGCTTGGGGGACCGGTCTCCAGACCGGTCTGGGACGGTGTCCGGCGTGCGCTCCTGTCCCCCGACCGTTCGGAACCGCTTCTGGACGGCGGATTTCGTCGTGCGGTTGTGGAATGGATTCTTACTCAACAGACATCTGACACCATTTCGACAGCGCCACTTTGGCCGCATGATTGGGATGCCGAGGGAACGCCGACGCACACCTGATGGTCGCGGCGGGGGCGGAACTTCGCGTGACCACTGAAGACCCTTTAACAGCGGCAAGGGCGGACGTCACGGGCGACGGCGGACGTCCGCGCGCACGCTCCCGGGCTTCACCCGGCGCGCTTCGATCTTGAACGTGCCGACGACTTCGGCGCCGTCCGCGAGCGTGCACACCAGCTCATAGCCGGCGCGCTTGCGGACTTGCCAGGAACCGAGCTGCGGCGCGCGGCGAAGTTCCCGTTCCAGCAGCGAACGCGGCAGCCAGTCGGCCTTGTCGGCCTTAAGCTCGCCGGCCTTGGCCGCCTCAAAGAATGCCTCGGCGCTGGTAAAGACCTGCCGCTGGCTGAACGCCCGTGCGTAGAAACTGGTCAGCGTTGCGACGCACGCTTGCGCGTACAGGTCGCTCGTCGGCTCGGGCGGCAGCTTCGACCAGCATTCTTTCCACTGTCGCTCGAACTCGCGCGTGCCGCTGCCGAAGCTGCTGTTCCAGGCCGCCTCCCAGTTCTGCCCGCGGCTGACCGCGGTGATGAACGCGTTCAACGGCTTCTGGTAGCGCCCGCCGTCGGCGTGCGCGAGGAACTGGATCATCGACCAGGCCTGGTCGTAGTTGATGAGGTTGAGGTTCACGTTCCAGGCTTCATGGCTGAGCGTCATCATCCCCTTGACGCTGAGCGCGTGGCCGCCGGCGATCCAGGCCTTGATCCGCTCGGCGCGCGAGGCCGGAATGACGCCGGTCACGAAGCCGTCGCCGGTGTAGATTGCTTCGCCGAAGTACTCGGCCATGCCCTCGTTGACCCAGATCGGAAAGTCGCCTTGTATCACGTTGCGCGCGAACTGGTGGAAGCCTTCGTGCTGGATGAGCCGCCAGCTTTCCGCGGTAAGCCTCTCGCCCGCGACCGCCATGAGCTTCTCGCCGTCGAAAATGCCGGCGCTGCCGGGCAAACCGCCCTCGGCGAGAAAGTCGCGCACGTCGCGGAAGAGATAGAACGGGAAGCGGCGCGTGATCTGACCGGCGAAGCCGCGGGTTCGATCGGCGTACATCTCGGCCATCGCGGTGAGGCGCACGTCCACCTCGCGCAGGGTGTCTGCGGGCAGGTCGGTGTGCAGCACGTAATAGCGGGTCTCGTACGATCTGAGACTTGCCGCGGTGGCGCGGGAGATACACACCGGCGAGCACGCAATCGTAACGGCCAAGATGATAGCGCGGCGTTGGACCATCTCGTTCCTCGCACTGCGCCGCCGCGCGTCGCGGCGGCTAGGTGAGCTTGGAGTCGCAGCGGCAGACCATCTCGCCGCAGCCGGGGCAGCCGCCGGTGAACTTGCGGATCGCGTCTTGAAGGTCCACGCCCTCGACGTTGGCGAGCGTGGCCAGCCACGCGAACACGTCGGCAAATTCCTCCTGTTTATTCGGCTGATCGTTGCGGGCGATGGCGCGGGCGAGCTCGCCGACTTCCTCGGCGAGCCAGAGAAAGGTCTTGGCCGGTCCGCGAAGGCGGTCTTTATCGGAATACATGCGATCGATGAGCTGCTGAAATTCGCGGATTTGCACGCCGGGCCTCGCTTCGAGCGTCGCATGGGGACGCTCGGGAAGCATTGTATGAACCCGCGCGGCCGGGGTGAACGGATGATTTTCGCGGCGAGATGGTCCGGCCGCGCAGGGATACGTCAGAATAACCATTGGGCTGGAACACTGGTGGTTGCAGACATCGCGCACGTTACCGCACTTTCGCCCCGCTGGGGCTGGGAATTGCGCGGTTCGGTTTCCCACGGCTCACGCCGTGGACTAGGGTCTTTCGCCGCTCCGCGGCTGAATCTCGCGTGCATGCGCCTTCCCAAGGCCGGGTGCCATGACGATGCAAAGCCGTCGGCATGGCACTCGGCTTGCGGCTGGGGCGGCGCCGGCCCGCGACAGGCCGTCACATACCCGCGGCTCGCGAAGGGGGCTTCAGGTCGGTGTGCCGCAAGTCCGATGCCGGTTGCGCGTACCTGCTGCTTGCGCGGCGGTATGCGTTCGCATTCCGCGCGGTTGGTCACGTAACTTCCGATTGAGCCTCGCGCCAAACGCCGTCGGGGCCGAGCAGCTCGTGCGGGCGGAACCAGCGCTTGTAGTCCATCTTGCGCGAGCCGCGGACCCAGTATCCGATGTACCAGTACGGCAGCCCGCGGCGGCGGCATTCGTCGATCTCGCACAACGCGGAGAATACGCCCAGGCTTCGCCGCGCATCGTCGGGGTCGAAGTACATGTAGACGCTGGACAGCGACGCCGGGCACACGTCGACGATCCCCACGCCGACCAGCCGCCCGCCGAGCCGATAGGCGATCTCGATCGTGGGCAACGGCGAGTCGCACAGGAAGCGCTCAAACTGGTCGCGCGTGCCCAGCATCGCGCCGTCGTGCTGCCGGATTTGGTAACGCTGGAACAGCGCCCAGTGCTCGTCGTCGGCACGCGGGACGCTCAGGTCCACTTCGACGTCGTGGTTTCGACGCAGCACGCGCCGCTGCGAGCGGCTCAGGCGGAATCGCTCCACCGGCACGCGGATCGGCCGGCATTCCTCGCACGCCGGGCACGCGGGGCGGTAGAAGGCCGCGCCCGTGCGGCGAAACCCGAGGTCCATGAGCCGCTGGTACGCACTTCCGGTCTGGACGATTGCCGGAAGAATCGCCTCGGCGGCAAAACGGTCGGGGAGGTAAGCGCACGGGTGCGGCTCGCCGCGGAGCAGCGTCAGCGTGACGGGCGAGGCGTGGGGTTGTCGCGGCTCGTGAGCCATCGCACACGAGCATTGTATCTCGCGGCGGTCCGGTACTTTCTCGGCGCGGCGTGCCCGTCGGCGCGACCCGCCCGCGTTACATTCGCAGAGCCAGTTGCTACAATCTGAGCGGCGAATGAAATGACGCCCGGCCGGGGCGCGCTTTGGTCCGGCGTCTGGGGGTTCTCGAAGCGAGCAATTCTCAGCGCCGGCGGCCGGCCGGCCGTTGACGCAGCAGGAGTCGTTGGATGTCCCCACAGGTCGCCCCGCCGGCGAGCGATCCCGCGAACCCTCCGACACGCGCCGCAAAGAACCCGACAACGATCTCCGGCATTCCGCTCAAGCCCGTATACACGGCCGACGACATCGGCGGGGAAGAGCGCCTGCTCCAGATGCCGCTGCCGGGCGAATTTCCGTACACGCGCGGCGTGCATCAGACGATGTACCGCGACCGGGTCTGGACCATGCGGCAGTTCGCCGGCTTCGGCGATGCGGGCCAGACGAACCAGCGCTTCAAGTTCCTGCTGGAGAAGGGGCAAACGGGGCTCAGCACCGCGTTCGACCTGCCGACGCTCATGGGGCGGGATTCGGACGACCCGCTCTCGCTGGGCGAGGTCGGCAAGTGCGGCGTGGCGATCAGCTCACTGGAGGACATGCTGGTTCTGTTCGACGGCATCGACCTGGCCGAAGTGAGCACCAGCATGACGATCAACGCGCCGGCGGCGATCCTGCTGGCGTTCTACATCTGCGTCGCCCGGCGGCAGGGGGTGCCGCTCGACAAGCTCCGCGGGACGCTCCAGAACGACATCCTGAAGGAGTTTCACGCCCAGAACGAGTTCGTCTTCCCGCCCGGCCCCAGCGTCAAGCTGGTCATCGACACGATCGAGTACTGCACGCAGCACATGCCGCAATGGAACACGGTCAGCATCAGCGGCTACCACATCCGCGAGGCCGGCGCGACCGCGCCGCAGGAGCTGGCGTTCACCATCGCGGACGGCATGTGCTACGTCGAAGAGTCGATGAAACGCGGACTGGACCTGGACGCCTTCGCTCCGCGGCTGAGCTTCTTCTGGGACATCCACAACGAGTTTTTCGAGGAGATCGCCAAGCTTCGCGCCGCCCGCCGGATCTGGGCCAACATCATGCGCACCCGCTTCCGCGCCAAGCGCGAGCGAAGCTGGTGGATGCGCTGCCACTCGCAAACCGCGGGCGTGTCGCTCACCGAGCAGCAGCCGCTGGTGAACATCATCCGCGTGGCGTACCAGGCGCTAGCCGCGGTGCTCGGGGGGACGCAGAGCCTGCACACCAACAGCATGGACGAGACACTGGCGCTGCCCACCGAGGAGGCGGTCAAGATCGCCCTGCGCACGCAGCAGGTCATCGCCGAAGAGACCGGCGTCAAGAACGTTGTCGATCCACTCGGCGGGAGCTTTTTCGTTGAGGCCCTCACCGACGAGATCGAGCGGCAGGCGACCGAGCTGATCGACCACATCTATGACGCGTTCGGCGGCGTGATCCCCGCGACGGAGGCCGGCTATTTCCGCCGGGCGATTGCCGACAGCTCGCACGTCTACGGGCAGGAATTCGACCGCGGCGAGCGGGTGATGATCGGCGTAAACAAGTACACGGAGCAGGATTACGAGCGGATTCCGATCCTGACGATCGACGAACGGGTCGAGAAGGCACAAATCGAGCGGATTCGGGCGCTCAAGCAGCGGCGCGATCGGGCACGTCACGCGGCGGCGCTGAAGCGCCTGCGTCAGGTGGCGCTGGACGGCGGCAACGTGATGCCCGCTCTGGTTGACGCGGCCGAGTCCCACGCGACCGTGGGCGAGATGATGGATACGCTTAAGAGCGTCTACGGTCAATACGACGGCGGGCCGGAGCTGTAGCGGACGCCGGTGAGGCCGATCCATCCGAATTGTGCCGGCTCGGCTGAGTCATCGAAGCCCAGTTTGCTTGCAACACCTCGCCCGGGTCGCGCCGATTCGCCGCAAGAAATCGCTTGACACTTCGTTTGGCCCGTCAAGCCGAGCTTCTGGGAAATCGTTTCCATGTTCCTCTCAATGATGTCCCCAATCTGGTTGCGCACGCGCCTCGGGCTGCTGCTTGCGCTTTCCGCCGCGGGAACAGCCAGCGCGCCCGCACCCGCCGCGAATTGCGAAGGAACGTCCACGGGTCTGTCGCCGATCGACGAGCTGGGCGCGGACCTATACCTCGGGCAGTTCCAGGGTGGGCTGTACCCTGGCGGGCTGAACAGCATGCCCGCCTCGCACTTCGCGGCCGGCCGCGCGCGTGCGGACGCCGTGCGTCCGCTGGACGCGCAGGGCCAGCCCGCCGAGAACAGCAAGATCGTGCTGCTGTCGATCGGCATGTCGAACACGACGCAGGAGTTCTGCTCCGCCGCGGGAACGCTGCCCTGCGACCCGTGGACCTTCATGGGGCAGGCGGCGGTTCATCCCGCCGTGGACCAGACCGCGCTCGTGATCGTCAACGGGGCGCGCGGCGGTCAGACGGCGTCGACCTGGGACGACCCGGCCGACGCGAACTACGACCGCATCCGCGATTTGCTGCTGGCGCAGGGACTGAGCGAGGCGCAGGTGCAAGCGGTCTGGGTGAAGGTCGCCAACCCGCAGCCGACCGCTTCGCTGCCCGACCCGGCGGCCGATGCCTACGCTTTGCTGGAGTCGATGGGCGCCATCGCCCGCACATTGCGCGTGCGTTACCCGAATGTCCGCACGCTGTTTCTGTCCAGCCGCATCTACGCCGGCTATGCCTCGACGGCGCTCAACCCCGAGCCGTACGCGTACGAATCGGGCTTCGCGGTGAAATGGCTGATCGAGGCCCAGATCCGGCAGATGGAGAGCGGCATCATCGATCCGCTGGCAGGGGATTTGAACTACAACACCGCCGCGCCGTGGGTTTCATGGGGACCGTACCTGTGGGGCGACGGCCTGACTGCCAGGCTGAACGGCCTGATCTGGGAGTGCGACGACCTGCAATCCGACGGGACGCATCCGGCGCAGAGCGGCGAGGAGAAGGTCGGGACCATGTTGCTCGATTTCTTCCTCAACTCTTCGTTCACGAGCACGTGGTTCCGCACGCGCACGCCTGCGTTGCCGGGCGACACGGATCTCGATGGGGACGTCGATCTCGCCGACCTGTCCGCGCTGCTGTCGGCATTCGGGTCCTGCGTCGGCGGGCCGCGCTACGATCCGTCGGCAGACATCAACAACAGCGGTTGCGTGAGCCTGGCGGACCTATCCCTGCTGCTGGGGAACTTCGGCGGCTGAGCCGTCGCCACAAAAGGGCGATCCCGCGCCCCCGCGGATCACCGGCTCGTTGCCGGCCGACCGCGAGGCCGCGGGATCGTGATTCGCGCGAGACTCCCTCCCGCTCGTCAGGGCGCGACGGACAACCCGAAGTTGGTCAGCAGGGACGACAGGTCGGCCAGTCCGATCGTGCCGTCCAAGTCGAAGTCCGCCTGCGGGTCGTAGAACTGGGTCAGGAACGAAGTGCCGTATCCGGTCAGCAATGCCGAGAGGTCGGCCAGATTCACGCCGCCATTGAGATCGACGTCGCCGATGTGCCCGACCGCGATGACCGCCGTGCCGCGCGACGGGACGCCCACGCCGCGCACGACGTTGTCGTTCGGGTTGGCGCGGAAGGTGATCGCCATCACGTCGGCGTCGTCGGCCAGGCTGGTGCCGAAGAACGAATCGCTGCCTTCCTGCGGGATCAGTCCGAGCAGCAGGGCCGGCGCGCCGCTGTAGCTGGACTGGATCGTGTCGTACTCGCGCAGAACCTGGTGCAACGTACCGTCGCTGCCGGCGTAGAAGTACGCGGCCGTGTCCCAGAACGTCGCGCTGTTCGGATCGTTCGGGTCGATCGGGATGCCCGTGTCGTACGTTGCGGTGAAGGCGATGTTGCCGCGGTTGTTGATGCTGGCGCCGGAGATGGCGTTGATGTACGAATCAGGGATGTTCGGATCGGCCAGGATCGGACCGACGAGCCCGTCATTGACGTTGTCGATCGGGCCGGCGTCGGCGATGGTGATGGGGGCGTCGTAGCCGGTAATCACGTCGCCGGTCTTCTGAGCCTGGTAGAGGACGACCGCGTACGAAGGGACGCTCTGCTGCGACTCGATCAAGGCGACGATGTCGCCGTCCGCGTTGATGTCGAAGTGCCGGTTTTCGAACACGTTCGAGCCGCCGCCCGTCGCCTGATGATCGACAAAGCGATACCCGGACGGAGGCAGGATGTGAACCGCGCCGGTGAAGCCGTCAAAGCTGCCGGGGCTGTTCACGTCGTAGAAGGCGTCGATCACGATGATGGCCGGCCGGCCCGAGCCGCCCAGCGTCGTATCATTAATGCCGAAGACCACGTAGTAGAGGTCGCCGATGCGCGTCATTGCCGGCTGCGTCTGGCGGCCGTTGCCCGCGACGATCGGCACGCCGTTGGCGTTGGCGTATGCCTCGGCGCCGGCCTGCGAGTAGGTGCGCAACGGCGTGTCGGCCGGCAGTGGCGCGCCGGAATACTGCCAGATGTTACACCCGACTGGCACGTCCACAGGCGCGGCGCTGCTGAAGTTCGTGTTGCCAACAAACATCGTCGAACCGTTCAACGCGATCGCGCTGGGTGAACCGAGGAAAGCGCTGCCCGCCGCGCCGTCGATGCCATCACCCGAGAGGATCGGATCGCCAGCGCTGGGTTCGACGATCGGCGTCTGCTCGCCCGGATACGCCGCATGCGTCTCCAGGTTGTTCTGACCCGTGCCGAAGTTCGCGCGCCAGACGAGCCGGCCGTCGGGCAGCATCTCGCCCAGCGT
>JABRWC010000001.1:0-13002 GCA_039961675.1 Phycisphaerae bacterium | reverse complement strand
CGGGTGAAGTGTTACAAAAATACAGATTCGGGGTGTTTCGGAAACTCGCGAGCGGCGGTTGAGCGCGCTCGTCGGGCGCGGCTCAGGCTACCACGCGAAGTGAGCGAACGCCTTGTTCGCGTCCGCCATGCGGTGCACGTTCTCGCGCATGGTCATCGCGTCGCCCTCGCGGCGGTACGCCGCCATGAACTCGTCGGCCAGGCGATCCGACATCGGCCGCCCGCCCTTGCTGCGCGAGGCTTCCAGAATCCAGCGGATCGCCAGGCTCTGGCGCCGCTTCGGGCTGACCTGCATCGGGACCTGGTAGTTCGCCCCGCCGACGCGCCGCGAGCGGACTTCGATCTCGGGCTTGACGTTCTCGACCGCGGTCTCGAAGACTTCGAGCTCCGGCACGTCCTTCATCTTGCTCTTGATGCGATCCATCGCGCCGTAGAAGACGCCCTGCGCGACGGCCTTTTTCCCCTCCCACATCAGGCAGTTGATGAAGCGGCTGACCAGCCGGCTGTTGTAGCGCGGATCGGGCCGGAGCTGCTTCTCGGACGCCGTGAAAGTCTTCTTCGCCATGCCTCACCCGCAGGTGTTTTGCTGCCAGACGCGGCCGCGTCGATTCGCGGCCCTTGAAACCGAATCCCCCGACGCCCCCGCGCGCCGCCTACTTCTTGCGCCGCTTCACGCCGTACTTGCTGCGGCTGCGGTTGCGCGCTTTTCCTTCCTTGTCGTTGGCCACGCCGGCGCAGTCCAGCGAGCCGCGGACAATGTGGTAGCGCACTCCCGGCAGATCGCGAACGCGACCGCCGCGCACCAACACGATTGAGTGCTCCTGGAGGTTGTGATCCACGCCCGGGATGTACGCCGTGACCTCGCGGCCGTTCGTAAGCCGTACGCGGGCCACTTTCCGCAGGGCCGAGTTGGGCTTCTTGGGGGTCTGCGTCTTGACCAGGAGGCACACCCCGCGCCGCTGCGGGCAGCGCTCGATGTCGCGCACCTTGGACTTGGCCACCACCGGCCGGCGCGGGCGCCGGATCAACTGATTCACCGTCGGCATAGTCTGCTCGCTCCGCGGCCGCCAGGGTTGTGAGCACCCCGGACGGCGAGCCGCGTAGTATAGCCGCAACAGCCGGGCTGCCAAGCGGCAGATTGAAAAACTGGTGCGGTTTGCGGCGGGGGTACGATCGGAGCGGCTTCCCCGGGACCGGCGGGAACCGCAACGAGCGCGTTACGACAGCTCCCATTCAACGGATGCACGCGTGCCGCGTCCGCGCTGTCCGTTGCATAAGTGCGGGAGCACACAGCAAATGGCCTCCCGGACGGCCAGGAGGCCGGTCCCCCACTGGGCGGACAGTTTTTTCAACGGACTGTTAAATCACGAACTGCGGAATCCGCCGCTTGGCCGCGCCGACCAGGTAGAACGAGCCGGTAATGCAGATCAGATCGTCGCGCGTGACGCAGTTGCACGCGGTGCGGTAGGCGTCTTCGAGCGTCGGCTCCATCTGGGCCATCTTCTGCGTCTTTTCGAGAAAGCGGGTCAGCAGCTCCTTCGGGTCCGCGCTGCGTGCAGTCCCGTTGCTCGTGAAGATGACCTTGTCGGCCCCAAGCTGAAGCTGGTTCAGCATGCCGTCGATGTCTTTGTCCGCCGAGCAGCCGAAGATCACCACCATTGAGTCGTAGCTGATGTTCTGCCCGATGGCGCGCATCAGCGCCGCGATACTCGCGGCGTTGTGAGCCGCGTCGACGATCGTCCTCGGGTGCTCGCGAATCAGTTCCAGCCGGCCTTCGATTTTCGTGCCTGCCAGTCCGTCCACCGCGACCTGCTCGGGAATCTGGAATCCACGCGAACGCAGCACGTCGATCACGCCCAGAGCAACGCCGCAGTTGTGCGCCTGGTGCTCTCCCAGGAGCGGCACGTGCACGTGGTCGAAGCGGCTGGTTCCGGTGGACATGCACACGCGGGAATGCGGGCCCGACGCGCGCGACGACTCGAACCGGTAGCTGTACTCGATTTCGTCGCCCACGAACCGGATCGTGGTGCCGATCCGCTCCGCCGCCTGGCGCAGGACGCGCTTCACCCCCGGCGGTTGCGGAGCGCTGACCACCGGCACGCCCGGCTTGAAGATGCCGGCCTTTTCTTCGGCGATCGCCTCCAGCGTCGAGCCGAGCTGCTGCATGTGGTCATAGCTGATGCTGGTGATGCCACAGGCTTCGGGTTTACACACGTTCGTCGAATCGAGGCGGCCGCCCAGCCCCGTTTCGAGCACCGCGAAATCGACTTCCTCGTCAACGAAATGGGCGAACGCAGCCGCCGTCAGGACCTCGAAGTACGTGG
This sequence comes from Phycisphaerae bacterium, assembly GCA_039961675.1. Lineage (GTDB taxonomy): Bacteria > Planctomycetota > Phycisphaerae > UBA1845 > Fen-1342 > JABRWC01. The sequence continues at coordinate 10,679 of JABRWC010000001.1, read as the reverse complement.
CGTCGTCCTTCGCACCGCTTCGTCGCAGCGCGCTCGCAATCCGGGCGATGAGGCGCGCGAACGCTGCCTCGGAGATCATGGCTCCATTGACCCGGATTCGCTCGCGCACGTCGAGGAGGTGCGGCGACGTGTAAAGTCCAGTCCGATAACCGGCGTGTTCCAACATTGCCGCGAGCATGTGGCACGTCGAGCCTTTGCCCTTGGTGCCGGCGACATGAATACAGCGCACGTTCCGGTGAGGGTTTCCGATCGCGGCCAGAATTCGCAACATTCTGGAGAGATTGAAATTAGCTTGATTATAGCCGACGCGGAGCATGCGCTCGTAGTTGGTGAGCCCGTCCAGAAACGCGTGCGCGGCCCTAGTCGTCCTGATGGTCGACGTGGATGCCCGGGCTGCGGACCGCGGGGTGTTCCTCGTGCGCTGGATCCGGCTGGAGCGCCCCCGACGCAGCTTCACTTTCTTGGCAAGGGTCTTACCCATGGCGTGGTAGAATACCGCTGTTTGTAACAGCCGTCAACTAAGCGGCTTACGGCGACGATCCCGGTGAAACGGCGGCACAGGCGGAAACTCAGCGCGTGCCGGTACTTATAACGCTTTACGGACGCGCGCCGCGGCGGGTTCGGTCGCACGCTTGCTGACGGAATTCCGTCCTACCCGTGACTCGGTGTATCCTGGAGGCCTGAGTTTGAGCGAAACTCCGAGCCGAGCAATCCGCACTGTGATGGTTCGCCTACCCTCTCGCCGGTACGCGATCCGCATCGGGTCTGGCGCGTCCGCGGAACTGCCCGCGCTGATCGCAGGTGTGGCGGGACCGCGGCGGGTCGTCGTAATCACGGACTGCACCGTCGCGCGCTTTCACCGCGCCGCACTGGAGCGCCGGGTACCGTCGGCCACGTGGATCGTTGTTCCGCCGGGCGATCAGAGCAAGTCACTCACGCAGGCCGCTGCGATCTACGACCGCCTTTCCGAGATTCGGCTTGGGCGCCGCGACCTGATCGTAGCCTTCGGCGGCGGGATGATCGGCGACCTGGCGGGATTCGTCGCCGGCACCTGGCAGCGTGGCGTACCGTTCGTGCAGGTTCCCACGACGCTGGAAGCGGCGATCGACGCCTCCATCGGGGGCAAGACCGCGGTCAATCATTCCCGCGGAAAGAACTTGATCGGCGTTTTTCACCAGCCGATTGCGGTGCTCATCGAGACAGATTTCCTGGCGACGCTCGCGGACCGCGACCATGTGGCGGGACTGGCCGAAAGCGTCAAGCACGCCGTAATCCGCGACGCGAGGTTCCTCGGCTGGCACGAGCGGAAGATCGGCCCGATCGCGCGGCGGGAACCGGCCGAGGTGGTTCGCCTGATCGAGCGGAATTGCCGGATCAAGGCCGAAGTTGTGCGGCGCGACGAGCGAGAAACCGGACTACGCGCGATCCTGAATTACGGCCACACCATCGGGCACGCGCTCGAGCATGTGCTGCGCTACGAGCTGCGGCACGGCGAGTGCGTAGCGCTCGGGATGTTGGCGGAGAATGAGGTCGCCGTCGCGCGGCGCGCACTGCCGCGTGACGTCGCGGACCGCATCCGGGCGCTGCTCGCTGCGCTGGGGCTGCCGCAGCGCTTGCCGCGTCCGCTCGACGCCGCGGAGGTGGCCGCGGCGTGCCGCATGGACAAGAAGACCGAGTCCGGAGCGACGCATTTCGTGTTGATCTCGAACCTCGGCGCGCCGCAGCGTGTATCCAACGTGCTCGACGAGGAGCTGGCCGCGGCGCTGGAAGTCATCCAGCCGAGCGTTGGCGTGTCCGCGAGAGCGACTTAGAATCGCGCGCGAATGGCTTCCCGCGCGATGCCCGAGGCGATCCCGGCGACCGAGCGGCTGCCCGCGCCGCCGCGCGCCTCGGCGCGCCTACAGCGCGTCTGCGTGGTCACGGTCGTGCTGGTCGTCGTGCACTTCGTGGCGGTCGGCGGGACGGCCGTTGTCCGGCGTGCTCCGGACTTCGAATACTTCTACAAGGCCGGCTACTCGCTGGCACGCACGGGCGTTCTCGACCCGGGGATCGACCGATTGCCCGACGGGACGATCGAGCCGCGCGGCACGATCGACTGGTACTTGCCGTTCGTCCACCGGCTGATGACGCCGCTTGGGCTGCTGCCGATCAAGCTCGCGGGCTGGCTTTGGCTGCTGGCCAACGTCGCGATGTTCTTCGGCACGCTCTGGCTGCTCGGCCGCTACGTCGCCGGGCTGCCGCCGGACGACTGGCTCGTCACCGCCGTCGTGCCGGTCCTGGCCACGATCCTGTTCTGGCACTGGGAGTTCCGGCTGAACCAGGTCGACAACCTGACGCTGCTGCTGATGGCGGCGGCGTTCGTGTTGTGGCGTCGGGGGCGGCACGGACTGGCTGGATTTTGGCTCGGGTTTGCCGTGTTGCTCAAGCTTACGCCCGCGTTGTTGCTGGTTTGGTTCGGCCTGAAGCGCCAGCGGCGCGTGGTGGCCGCGGGCCTGGCCACGGTGCTACTGGCCGGTCCGGCGAGCGATGCGCTGGTGTTCGGCCCGCGCGGCGCGCAGGAAGTCTATTCGGCCTGGTTCGAGCGGGCGGTCACACGAAGCTCGTCGCGCGGGCTGATCGTCAACCAGATCGAGATGGACTGGCGCAACCAGGGCGTTGGGGCGGTGCTGTGCCGCTGGCTGCATCCGACGAGCTATTCGCTTCGGTTCGACAACGACCCGCGGATCAAGATTGATCGCGAGCCGGCGTTCGTGAACGTCGCCGAGCTTTCACTCCCGAGCGTCGCGCGCGCGGTCGAGGTGCTCATGATCGCGGGTCTTGCCGGCCTGGTTTGGGTGTGCCGCAAGCCGGCCGTGCACCTGACGGCGTGGCAGCTTCGGCTCGAATGGGCGCTCGTGCTGCTGGCCATGCTCTGGTTCATGCCGGTCTTGCGGCGGTATCACTTCATCTGGATGACGCCTGCGCTGACGCTCCTGGTCAGCACCGCCTATTATCGCTGGCGGTCGTGGCACTGGCGCTTCGCCTCGGTGGGGAGCATGGTGTTGCTCGTGCTCGGGCAGGCGGCGCTGCTGTCGCGACTGGCGGACACAGACGTGGTCGAGGGCGTCGGCGTGTTCCAGTTCACACTCGTGGCGATGATGGTCGCGGTGGTCTGGCTGCTGCGGCGCCTTGACCGAGACCCGTCCGAGCTTGCCCCGGACGCCTTCGAGCGCATCCGTCATCCGCCGGCCCCGCTCCCGCCGTCGCCCGGGCAGGGGCGGGGAAACCTCCTGGCCGAGCATGTCTGAGCACGACTCAAGCCGCCGTGCCTGGGGCTGGTTCATGACCGCCTTGTGCGGTGCCGTGGGCATTGTCTCGTTCATCCAGGCCGCGAAGATGGACTACGACTTCCACCATTTCTATCTCGACGCGGCATACGTCTGGGAGCACGGCGCGCTGAACCCGAACTTTGACGCCGGCGAAGCGCTCTCGCGGCGGCAACTGCCGTTCTACCTTCCGGCCGTGCCGCTGCTGCTGGCGCCGCTGGCCGCGGCTGGGCCGCTCGTCGCCGCGGGGATTTGGGCGTGCGGGCAAGCCGGCTCGCTGGCGTACGTGCTGTCGGCGCTGCGGCGCTGGGCGGGCGGCGTCCGCGCCGAATCGACCGTGATGTTCGCCGGGCTGCTTGCGGCGCCCGTGATCTACGAGGCGGCGCGGTTCAACCAGCTTTCGCTCCCGATCCTGGCCGCGGTTGTCGGCGCCGGCGGCGCGCTCGATCGCGGCCGCGCCGGGCGCGCGGGCGTGCTGTTCGGCCTGGCGGCGAGCGTGAAGCTGCTGCCGGCGATCTTTCTGCCGTGGCTGGCGCTTACGCGCCGTTGGCGCGCGTTGGCGCTCGCGTTGATTGCCGCCGGATTGATCAACATCGTGCCCCCGCTGCTGGTTTTCGGGCCCCGGCTGACCGCGGAATACCACGCGCAGTGGTGGCAGCGCAACGTGCTCGGGCCGCCGGTGCGGGGCATGGCCGACTCGACGCTGCGCGAGCACTTTGTCGATCACCGCAACCAGTCCATCCCCGCGGTCCTGAGCCGCGTGCTGGTGGCCGAGCATCCGTACCGCGCGGCGTGGCAGCCGATCACGCTGAGCGAACCGAACGCGCTGCGGTTGGCGTACGCGGTATGGGCGGTCCTGCTGGCCGTGGCGCTGATCGTGACGCGCGGTGCGCCGCCCCGGCATTCAGCGAAGACTGCCGCGGGCGTGAGCAGCGCGCTGCTGCGCATGCAGGTCGCGATGCTCCTCTTGGCCATGCTCGTGCTGTCGCCCCTGGTGCGCACGTACTACCTGGTCTTTGCGCTGCCCGCGCTCGCGTGCGTGGTGGACGCGGCACGCGGCCGCGGGTGGATCGGCGCGCGCGTGGCCGGAACGGCGGGCGTCGTGATCTGGCTGGCGGGAATGGCGGGCTGGCTTTCCAACGGGGCGCGTTTGTACGGGGTGCACGTATGGATGCTGTTGCTGCTCGGCGCGGCGCTGCTCGGTGCAAGCCGTGGCGCGCGAGAGCAACGCAACACCGCCCGCAGCGACGCGAGCGCCGCGGTCGCGACGGACTGAGACCGGCGGGGCGGCCGAGCTGGGGCAGGCTGCGCAGCGGGACCGCGGCAAAGTGCCGAGGGCGACGTTTGAGTCTTCGGTTTGATGCGGAGATCTGGAACTGCGCTTTCCGTCGGACACGGAGGTCCGACGCTACGGCATCGCGGTCGAAGGCGACGAATGCGAACCCTTCGGACAGGGAGGTCCGACGCTACGGGGTTGGACGTTCAGAGGTCAACGCAGCCGAGTCAGGTTCAGATCTTGCGGAAGATCAGACAGGCGTTGTGCCCGCCGAACCCGAACGAGTTGCTCATGACAATGTTTACGCGCGCGTCGCGTGCGTGCTTGGGCACGAAGTCGAGGTCGCATTCCGCGTCCGGTTCGTCAAGGTTGATCGTGGGGTGAATCGTGTTGTGCCGCAGCGTGTCGACGCACACCAGCGCCTCGATGCCGCCGCTGGCCCCGAGCGTGTGGCCGATGGCGCTCTTGGTGCTGCTGATCGCCAGCTTGCGGGCGGCCGCACCGAACACGCGTTTGATCGCGCGGGTCTCGGCAATGTCGCCCAGCGGCGTGCTCGTGGCGTGCGCGTTGACGTAATCGACCTGGTCGGGGTTGATCTTCGCGCAGGCCAGCGCGAGCGAGATCGCCCGCCCGGCGCCGCGGCCTTCCGGATCGGGCTGCACCATGTCGCCGGCGTCGGCCGTTGCTCCGTAGCCGATCAGCTCGGCGAAGATCGGCGCGCCGCGCCGCCGGGCGTGCTCGTATTCTTCGAGTACGAGGATGCCGGCGCCCTCGCTCAGCACGAAGCCGTCGCGGCCCTTGTCCCAGGGCCGCGATGCGACGGCCGGATCGTCGTTTCGCACGCTCAGCGCCTTCATCGCGGCGAACGCGGCCAGCCCGAGCGGGGACAGCGCCGCCTCCGATCCGCCGGTGATCATGACGTCCGCCTGGCCAAAGCGAATCGCGTGGAAGCTGTCGCCGATGGCGTTGCCGGCGGAGGCGCATGCAGTGGCGACGGCGGTGTTCACGCCCTGGGCGTTAAAGGCGATCGAGATGTGTCCGGACGCCGCGTTCGTCATGAGCTTGGGAATGGTGAACGCCGAGACGCGGCTGGGGCCTTTGTCGATCAGCCGCTTGTGCTGCTCCTCCAGTTCGCCGATTCCGCCGATGCCGCTGCCGGTGATGACGCCCATGCGCTGCGGATCGAAGCTTCCCGGCACGAGGCCGCACTCTTTGAACGCTTCCTGCGCCGCGACGTAGGCGAGCTGAGAAAAGCGGTCCATGCGCTTGATCTGCCGGACGTCGAGCAGGGACTCCGGAACGAAGTCGATGCACTCGCCGCCGAAGCGCACGTCGAACTGGCTGGCGTCGAACCGCTGTACCGCGCGCACCGCGGACCGCCCGGCGATCAGGCCGTCCCACAGGCTCGACACGGAGTTTCCGAGGGGCGTGACCGCGCCTCGGCCGGTGACAACTACCCGGCGCTCACCCATCGCACACTTCCCGCCTGACCGCTACGCGTTCTTGTCCAGGTAAGCCTTGATATAGTCGATGGCTTGCCCCACGGTCTGGATTTTCTCGGCCTCCTCGTCGGGGATGTTGAGATCGAATTTCTCCTCGAACTCCATCACCAGCTCGACCGTATCGAGCGAGTCGGCATTGAGATCGTTCACGAACGACGTCTCGCGCGAGATCTCGCTCTCGGCGACGCCCATCTGATCCGCGACGATCTTCTTTACTTTTGTCTCGATTTCCGCCAGCTCGGGCACCGGTGCGGTCCTCCTGCCTGGAACCTGTGAACGACGTCCACTCGGGACACTCGCGAAACCTGACTGCTCGGGCGCCGCCCGTGTGCCGCGCCGCGGGGCGACGGAACCTAGGTTTCCAGCGCTCGCCGGTCCGGCCGCGGCCACCGCGCGGGGCCGCCCGGAATTTCGGAATGGTAATCAGGCCGTTCCGCCTTGCCAAGGTCGCGCCAGGCCCAACTCTCCCCGACCGCTCGCGCCGCCCGCGCTGACCATTCGGACCGGGACCGGCGAGCGCGCCGCCCGGTCCTGCGGCTCAGGATGCCGCGGCGCCCGGGCGACGAACGCCAGCAGGTCCTGGAAATGCCACGCCGAGCGGGGCACGTCCCGCCCCTGGGCATCGAGCACGCGGCAGTGATACTCGTCGACCAGCACGGCGGCGGCGAAACGGTCGCACATCGCCTCCTTGCGGCGCGGACAGCGTCCGGCCGCCTTCACGAGGTAATGAAACAGCTCGTGAAGAAAAATGAACAGCGCGAGCTGGTACGCGTCCGCCACCGTCAGCCGCAGCACCTCGCGCCACCAGCACGCGTGGTCGCTCTGCGCCCGGGCCAGGTGTGTGCCCAGCGAATAGGGGTACCGCAGATGACGTCCGAGATTGATGAAAATCCGGCCGTCACGGTAAAAGCACGTGCCTGAGAAATCCGCGCCCCGGCTGTAGCGCACGCGTACCGTCAGGCGGTCGTGCGCAAACGGCGCCGCGTGCCGGACGAACATGCCTTCGAGCCGCCGCGAGTCGAGCTCAGTGGAATTGCGGAAATCCATGATCGTTCGCCGGCCTCCTTGCCCATGGCGCCGTCCCGACTCGGCACATGCTACCCGGAAACAGGGAACTCGGCTGGGCATGCCCGGCGCAATGTGCTATCCTCAAAAGGGGGTGAAGCGCGCCGCGCGTCGGTCCCCGTGACGGGGTCCGGTCGGGGTGCGCTTGCCGCGAGGAGCGCAGAGTTTTGTCATTCCGCACCGGAAAAACGGTGGCGCTCCTGGTCGCGCTGGCCACGCTGCCCGCGGCATTGCGCGCCCAGCAACTCCTTCCGGCGCCATTGGAGGGCGTCATACGCCCGGCGATCCTCCTCGACCAGTCACTCGATCCCCGATCCGTCGCGTCCGCTCGCTGGCAACTTGAGTCGCCCGGGCCGGCCGAGTCAGCGCGGTTTCCGGCGCCGACCGCGCGGCGTCCAGCCGCCGGAGGTGTCGAGCTGCCCGTCGGGTCACGACTCACGTCGCCCGAGTTCGAATTGCGCGGCATGCCGGTGGTGGTTATCTCGGCGCTGCTCGCGCCGGGTGGGGGCGCCGCCCCTGAACCGCTGCGGGTCGAGGCCCGTGCGGATCGGGGTGAGTGGCTCCACGTGGGTCGCGCCCTCCCGCTCGGGCGGACTCCCGGTCAATTTGCGTTGTGGAGCGCAACGCTGCCGGACGCTTGCGCGGGCGTCCGGGCGCAACTCCGTTTCACCTCCGAGGGATCGAGCGACGCCGGCGGCTGGGCATTGGCGGAGGTGTCGGCCGTCGGGTACGAGTCCAGCGCCATGCTTCGCGTCGAGTCGGCGCCGCTCAATGGCGTCACTGTCGTGCTGGGCGGCGAGTTTCCAGGAGCGCTGCACGAGCGTCCCACCCCCTTTACGCAGAACCTCGCTTCCGCCACGGTCACGCGCGTGCTGGCGCCCGCCATCGCCGAGGGGCACGTGTTCGTGAGCTGGCAGTGCAATGGCGTGGAGCTGCCGGACGGGCAGCGTGCGATCTCCGTCGAGACGTTCGCCGAGCAGCTCGCCGTGGCGAAGTACGCCGCCCGATCCGAGGCTCCGCGCGACGCGGTCACGATCCAGGTGCTGTCGGAGCCGGCGGACGGCGTGCCGTGCTGGGTCGCCCACGACGACTTCGGACTATGCGCGGCGATCTCTACTCCCGGGCAGGCGGACGTGCTGGCGGGTGAGTCGGTCACGCTCCACGTTCCACCGCGCACCGCGGAGCTTGTCTTCGTGCGCTGGCGCCCGGCGGATGGAAGCAGCGAGGTCGGCGAACCCGTGCTGCGTTGCGCCCCGCTCGCGGACTCGACCTGGGTGGCCGAGTTCGCCCTGCTGGGCGACATGAACGACGACGACGCGCTGGACAAGTACGACGTGGACCCGCTGATTCTCGCGATCAGCGACCCGCGGGCGTACGAGCGCCTCTTTCCAGGCGTCGGCCGCGCGGCGCGCGGTGACTTGAACGGCGACGGCTCGCTTGATGAGCGCGACATCGAGCCTTTCGTCGAGCGGCTGCTCGACCGTTGAGCGGAAGACGCCGCGCGTCCGACGCGAAGCGTGCACGGAGGTCACCATGGAAACGACACCAAGTCTGGCGCCCGGCGTGGAGCTGGTCGACACGGTGCGGCCGCGCCGCCGCTTCCGCGGGAGGATCCTGCGCTGGGCGGCGCCGGCGGTTGTGCTGGCGCTGGTCGTGACGGCGATCGGCGCGGCGATCCGCAGCGGCGTCTGGCAGCGACTGGTTGGTGCGGGCGATTCGGGACGCTCGTATTTCGAGGTGCAGCCGGTCAACCTGAGCATCACGCTGGTGGAAAGCGGCGAGATCAAGCCGCGGGATTCGTTGGAGATCAAGTGCGATCTGGAGGGACAGGCGACGATCCTCAAGATCGTCGAGGAGAGCGCGCGGGTCAAGAAAGGCGATCTGCTGGTCGAGCTGGCCTCTGACGAGCTCAAGGAGAAGTTCGAGCGCGAGCAGATCGACCTTCAGGGAGTGGAGGCCGACCTGCGTCGCGCGGTCGAGGACCTGGGCATCCAGCGGAATCAGAACGCCAGCGACGTGCGCAAGGCCGAGATCGAAGTGCAGGTCGCCACCATAGACCTGGAGAAGTACATCGAGGGCGACTACAAGCAGAAGCTCAAGTCCGCCGAGATCGACATTCAGCAGGCCGAGCTTGACCTCGACCGCAAGCGCGAGGAACTCGAGAAGAACAAGCAGCTCAAGGAACGCGGCTTCGTCACCGCCGAGAAGATCAAGCAGCTCGTCTTCGAGCTGACCAAGGCCGAGATGACGCTCGATCGGTACAAGACCGCCAAGTGGACGCTAACGAACTACGAGTTCAAGAAGGAGCAGATGCAGAGGACATCGGCGGTGGAGCGCGCCCACGAGGAGCTCGAGCGCGTCAAGACCCAGGCCGAGTCGCGCATCGCGCAGGCGGAGGCCAAGGTCAAGCAGCTTGAGGCCACGCTTGCCATGCGCCAGGGCCGCGTCAACCGCCTCAAAGAGCAGCTCTCCAAGTGCAAGATCACGGCGCCGGCCGACGGGGTCGTGCAGTACCCGAACAACCCCTACGGGTGGAACGACGACCGCATCGCCGAGGGCGTGAAGGTCCGCGAAGGCCAGACGCTGCTCGTGCTGCCGGACACGACGCGCATGCTGGTCTCAACGCGCATCCACGAGGCGGACCGCCACAAGGTCAGCGAGGGGTTGCCGGCGATCGTGCGAGTACCGGCCGTTCCGGGCCGCACGTTCAGCGGCAAAATCTCCAAGATCGCCAAATTCGCGGACTCGTCGAACCGCTGGCTCAATCCCGAACTCAAGGAGCACACGACCGAAATCCTGCTCGACGAGACGGACGCTCCGCTGTCGCCCGGCGATTCAGCCGAGGTCGAGATCCTGATCGAGACCATTCACAACGCGCTGGCGGTGCCGGTGCAGACCGTCCACGCCCGGGGGCGAAAGAACTTCGTCTTCGTGCAGAACGGCCTCGCCGCCGACCCGGTCGAGGTGAAGCTCGGCCGCGCAAGCGTCACGTCGGTCGAGATCATCGAAGGCGTGACCAGCGGCGACCGCGTCCTGCTGCACGCCGACGAACGCCTGCTGGCAAAGCTCCCCGCCGTCGGCGGCGAGAAGTCCGACGAAGGGCGCAAGCCGGACGACGCGGCGAAAGGCCCGGCGGCGGCCGCCGCGCCGGCCGCCTCGCAGGCCGCCGGCGGGACCGGCGCCAGCGCCGCGGGCAAGTGAGGCTCGCTGGGCTTTATGGCCGCATCGTCTGGGGCTCCCAGGCGGTCCGTCATTCTCGGGTTGCTTCCAGATTCGCGATCGGTCGTCCTTGCCTCGCGGTTGGTTCGTCCCGGACTTGCCGTCATGCCGACGAGCAGAAGCGGGCGCATCCAAACCCCCTATTGCAGCGCGGGGCGCATTGCGGGCGATACGCCCGCGCTCCCGGTGTCGCCGGCGGGACGCCGACGCTCGCCGTCGTCGCCCCCGCGCTGGCGCGCGTCCCCACTCGTGACCCCCGCGAAAGCGGGGGTCCCCATCGTCACCCCCGCGCAGGCGGGGGGCCCCATCGTC